>DATMSE010000171.1:0-13769 GCA_035565575.1 Xanthobacteraceae bacterium | reverse complement strand
CGGAGCTGCTGGCCTGGGTGGTGGTGCTCGGCGCGATCGGCGAGAAGCCCGGCAAGAGCTTTGGCTACACCGTTCACAAGGACTTCAAGTGCGGCGTCGGCGGCGTGCTGTGGGACATGAACCCGAACATGCCGAAGGCGCGCGTGGCCTGACGGAGACGAATGATGGGACTCGAGAAATTCAATCCGTCGCTGGCCACCCATGATCTCATCCAGGACCTGAAGTGGTCGCCGGAGCTGCGCGAGGAATTCGCCGCGAACGAAGCCGCCGTGCTCGACCGCTACCCGCTGCGCAAGGAGGAGCGGCACGCGATCGAGACGCGCAACTTCCTTGCGCTCTACGACCTCGGCCTTCATCCATATCTCGGCGGGCAGTTCGCGCGGCTGATCTTCGGCAACGAGGCCGGCAAGGGTGCGGCTGTCGCCGTGAACAAGCTGGTTGAATCGCTGCAAGGCAAGGGGTCCGTCGCTTAAGAGACCCGTCGACTATCGGCAACTGAGAAGCCCACCGCGGGCGGCGCGCAAGCGCTCGCCCGGCGCGATGTTGCGCGCGGTGGGGCTGGATTTGACGTGAAGAATTGCGGCGATGTCCGCATCGGAAGAAGGGGAGTTTTCAGATGCGTCGTGCTTTTGGTTGGATCAAGCCGGCCCTCGCGGCCACATCCGTTCTCGTCGCTGCGGCCTCGGCGGCCGGCGCGGCCGAGAAGGCTTCGCCCGGCATCACCGACACCGAAATCAAGATCGGCGGCATTTGCCCGAGCACGGGTCCGATCGCATCCTTCGTCACCATCTGCGCGATGCAGGACGCCTACTTCAAGTATATCAACGACCGCGACGGCGGCGTGATGATGGGCGACGGCAAGCGCCGCAAGATCTCATATGTCTACTATGACGACGGCTACTCGCCGCCGCGCACCGTGGAGCAGGCGCGCCGTCTCGTCGAGCGCGACCAGGTTGCGCTGATCATCGGGCCGCTGGGCAGCGCCACCGGCCTCGCGATCCGCGACTACGTCAACAAGCGCGGCGTGCCGCAGCTGTTCGTCGGCAGCGGACTGTCGGCATTCAGTACCGACTCCAAGGCGTTCCCCTGGACCATCGGCTGGCAGTCGGCCTACACCACCGAGGGCAGTATCTTCGCGGAATTCGTGAAGTCGAAGAAGGCGGATGCCAAGGTCGCAATCCTCTATCAGAACGACGACTTCGGCAAAGAACTGCTGAATGCGTTCAAGCTTGCGGCCGAAGGTAGCGGCATCAACATCGCGGCCGCGCAGTCCTACGAGGTGACCTCGCCGACGGTGGACTCGCAGGTCTCCAATCTCGCGGCGACCAATGCCGACGTTCTGCTGGTGTTCGCGGTGCCGAAGTTCACTGCGCAGACGCTGCGCAAGGTTCAGGATACCTCGTGGCGGCCGATGGTGATCGTCACCAATATCAGTGCCTCGAAGAAAACGGTGATGGAGCCTGCGGGCGAGGAGGCTTCGGAAGGCGTCTATTCGGCGATCGCGCAGATGGACCCGACTACCAAGGACTATGCCGAGACCAAGGACATCAAGACCTATCGCGAGATCGGCAACAAGTTCGCCAGCTCTGGCCTCAACCTCGATGATCCGATGACGATGGTCGGCTTTGGCCAGGCGCAGACCATGGTCGCCGTGCTGGAGAAGACCAAGGCGCCGACCCGCACTGCAGTGATGGAATCGGCACGGCACCTCTGCGGCGTTCCGGTGCTCGGCCTCGTCCCCGGGGTGAAGGCATGTGTCGATGGCGAGCGCGACCCGTTCTATGTCGAATCCATGCAAGTCGTTCGCTACAGCAAGGGCAGCTGGGTCCCGGTCGGCGACGTGATCACCAAGTACGAGGGCAAGACCCCTCATCATGCCAAGTAAGATGCGCGGCTGATCATGGCTACCGAATTACTGAATGAAATCCTGCCGCCGAAGACCGGACGAGCCTTGATCGTGCGCACCGGCGAAGTGTTCAGGATCACCGATCTGGAAGGGCGGCAGGTTGTCGACGTTGCGATCTTCAACGCCAACAATTATCGCGACCGGCTGTCGCTGTCCTACTCCACCACGCGCTATGCAATGCAGTACAGCGCGCGGCGCACGGGGCGTCCTGAGCCGACGGTGGCGATGTCGAAGGACTTTCTGACCGAAGGCGACGTGTTGATGTCCACCATCTACACGCCGCTGATGACGATCATCAAGGAAACGCCCGAACCGAAGGGCGTTCACAAGGTCAATCAGCGCATGTGCAACCGGCGCTTCTATGAGAGCTTCGGCTTGAGCGGCATCGACGGCTGTCATGAGATCATCAGCGGCGTCGTTGCCCCGTATGGCATCCGTCCGGAGGACATTCCGGACACCATCGATTTCTTCATGAACTATCATCACGACTGCGGCAGCCATTCCTGGGTCGCCGAATCGCCGGTGTCGAAGCCGGGCGATTACGTCGAGCTCCGCGCGGAGATCGACTGTCTCGTCGCGATCTCCAATTGTCCCGAGGATCACGTCAGCCAGATCAATGGCGGACGCTGCACGCCGATGCGGCTGCAGGTCTTTGCCGCCGAGGCGGCGACAGCGCGGGCGGGTTGATGACGGTTCACTTTCTCAAAGCCTGTGCGGCCACCGTGCAGGGCGGGATCATTGACCCCAAGGCCAAGGCCGTCCATACGGTGGCCTCGGGCGATACGGTGATCCTCGATACCTGGGCGATGTGGGACAACGCCGGCGGGGCCTCGCTCGTGCTCGAGCAGGCGATGGCATTGCGTGAGCAATTCCGCGCCGAAGGACGCGGGCCGCACAGCCTTACGGGCCCCATCGCGGTGGAAACGGCGCGTCCGGGCGATGTTCTGAAAGTCGAGATCGAACGTCTCGATATCGCCGATCACGGTATCAACCTGATCTTCCCCGGCGGGCGCAGTCGCGGTCTGCTCGGCGATGTTTTCCAGGATGCCGAGCTGCGCCATTTTGCGCTGGACCGCCGCAGCATGACCGCGCGGTTCGGCGACAGTATCACGATTCCGCTGCGCCCGTTTCTTGGCATCATGGGCGTGCTGCCGCCGCGCGACGACGCACCGCGCAGCTCGGCGATTCCGGGCAATTTCGGCGGAAACATCGATTGCGCCGATCTGGTCGCGGGCAGCGTGCTGTACCTGCCGGTGTTCGTCGAGGGCGCGGGCTTTTACGCCGGCGACGCCCATGCGGCGCAGGGCTCCGGCGAAGTGGTGCAGACCGCGCTCGAGACGGCGATGACCGCGGCCCAGCTCCGGCTGACGGTGGAGAAGGGGCGATCGATCCTGCGTCCCTGGGCCGAGACGCGTGAGCACTTCATCACCATGGGATTGCATGAGGATCTGCGCGAAGCCGCGCGACAGGCCGTCCTCGATATGATCGATCTGATGGTCGCCACCAAGGACATGACGCGATCCGATGCTTATGCGCTGTGCTCGCTGCAGGCCGATCTGCTGGTGACCCAGCTCGTCAATGGCGTCAACGGCATTCATGCCCGCATGCCGAAGGGAATTTTCGAGAAGGGGAGGAGTCGGTGACCGCTCTGCTCCAGGTCCGTAACGTCGGCATTGAATTCGGCGGCGTGCGCGCGCTGCAGAACGTCTCGTTCGATGTCGAAGGCGGCATCATCTGCGGATTGATCGGGCCGAACGGAGCCGGCAAGACCACGCTGTTCAATGCGATCTCGCGCGTTTACGACGTCAGCCAGGGCACGATTCATTTTGCGGGAGAGAATATCACGGCGTTGCCCGCAAACCGGATCATCGGCCTCGGCATTGCGCGGACGCTGCAGAACGTCGGCCTGTTCGGCACCATGTCGGTGATCGAGAATGTGCTGCTCGGCGCGCATCATCGCCTCAAGCCGGGCTTCGTCAATGCCATCTTCGCCAAGGGTGCGGTGATCGATCCGGCCACGGTCGAGGATGAAGCGAGCGGAATTCTCGACGACCTCGGCTTGTCGGCGGTCGCCGATCATCTCGCCGCAGGCCTGCCGTTCGGCACCTTGAAGCGAATCGAACTGGCGCGCGCGCTGATCTCGCATCCGCGGCTGTTGATGCTGGATGAGCCCGCCAACGGACTCTCCCACGGCGAAGTCGACGAATTGTCCGACGTCATCTTGCGGGTACGGCAGCGCTACGGCCTCACCGTACTGCTGGTCGAGCATCACATGCGGATGCTGATGCGCATTTCCGATCGCGTGGTGGTGCTGGAGAATGGCGTCAAGATCGCCGACGGCACGCCCTCCGAGGTCAAGGCGGATCCGACCGTGGCCGCGGCCTATCTCGGAGCGGCGACATGAGTCTGCTGAGCATCAAGGGCATGCATGCCGGCTACGGCGCGCGCAATGTGCTGCACGATATCTCGCTGGATGTCGAGGAGCGGCAGATTCAGGTCGTGCTCGGCGCCAACGGCGCCGGCAAGACCACGCTGCTGCGGGCGATTTCCGGCACTATTGCCCGGCAAGGCAGTGTCGAATTCAACGGCGCGCGGGTCGACCAGCTTTCGGCGCGTAAGATCGTTGCCGCCGGCATCGCGCATGTGCCGCAGGGCCGGGGCACCTTCGCCGATCTGACGGTGGACGAAAACATCCGCCTCGGCGCCTATCTGCGCACCGCGGCGGAAGCGCGGCAGGATCGCGAGCGCTGGCTGACGTTCTTTCCGCGACTGCGCGAACGCCTGTCGCAGCAGGCCGGAAGTCTTTCGGGCGGCGAGCAGCAGATGCTGGCGATCACCCGGGCGCTGATGCTGCGGCCGCGGCTGCTTCTGCTCGACGAGCCGTCGCTGGGTCTCGCGCCGATCATCACGCAGGGGCTGTTCAAGACTCTCGCCGCCATCCGCCAGGAAGCCGGCATGACGATGCTGATCGTCGAGCAGAGCGCCAATCTTGCGCTCGAAGTGGCGGATTCCGGGGTGGTTCTCGAAAGCGGGCAGATCGTGCTGCGGGATTCCGCGCAGAATCTCGCCGGCAACGACGAGGTTCGCCGCATCTATTTGGGGTACGAATGACGCTTTTCGCCAGCCAGATTGTCGATGGCCTTGCCGACGGCGCAATCTACGCGTCGCTCGCGCTCGCGCTCGTGTTCAGCTACCGGTCGACCGGCATCGTCAATTTCGCGCAGGGCGAGATGGCGATGCTGTCGGCCTATCTCGTCTGGCAGTTGATGGCCTGGGGCCTGCCACTGGTCCCCGCCGCTCTGATCAGTATCGCGATTTCCTTCGTCGCCGGTGCGCTGCTTTATGCCACCATCGTCAAGCCGCTGTCGCATGCCAGCCTGCTCACCGTTGTTAGCGTTCTGATCGGGCTTTATCTGGCGCTGAACAGTCTTGCCGGATTCCTCTGGAGCTACACCATCAAGGCACTGCCGAGCCTGTTCCCCAAGGCGCATGTGCAGTTCGGCTCGTTCGCGGTGTCGGTGGAAACGCTCGGCATCATCGGCGTGGTCGGCCTGGTGCTGCTGCTGCTTTATCTCCTGTTCGAAACCACCAAGGTCGGACTGGCGATGCGCGGTGCGGCCTCGACGCCGGATTCGGCGGTGCTGGTGGGCGTGTCGGTCCCGGTGATGCTGCTGATCGGCTGGGGCATTGCGGCTGCGCTCGGCGCGCTGTCCGGCATTCTCGTGGCGCCGAAAGTGTTCCTCAATCCGACGATGATGTTCGGCGTGATCATCTATGCCTTCGCGGCGGCGACGCTCGGCGGCTTCGACAGTGTGGTCGGCGCCGTCGTCGGCGGCCTCTTGGTCGGTGTCGTTGAAAACCTCGTCGGCACTTATATTCCGTGGATCGGACCCGACCTCAAGATCATCGTCGCGCTGATCCTGATCTTTGGAACATTGCTGATCAAGCCGGACGGGTTGTTCGGCCGAAAGAAGGTCGTGCGGTTATGAGCGTTGTCGTCAAACCGAAATTGCCGGCCAGCGTGCGCATCGCCGTCGCGGCGGCGATTGCCGTGGTGTTCCTCTACATTATTCCGTTCGCGATTCCGAGCTATCTGGTCAGCCAGTTCGCGACCGTGGTGGTGTTCGCCGTCGCCATTGTCGGGATCAATCTGGTGACCGGTTTCGGCGGCGCCATCACGCTCGGCCACGCCGCCTTCGTCGCGCTCGGCGCCTACACCACGGCTATTCTGGTGGTGCGTTACGGCTGGAATCCGTACGCCACAATTCCGGTCTCCGCCGCGCTGAGCTGGATCGCCGGCTGGTGTCTCGGCTTTCCGGCACTGCGGCTGCAGGGTCTTTATCTCGCGCTGGGAACGCTGGTGCTGTCGATCACCGTGCCGCCCGTGTTGAAGCGGTTCGACGCTTTCACCGGCGGTGTACAGGGGCTCAACGTCGGCAATCCCGAGGCCCCGGCCTTCCTGCCGCTCGACGATTCGCAGTGGATCTATTTCGTCTGTCTGGCGATTGCGGCCGTGCTCTATATCGTGGCCCGCCGCATTCTGTCGGGGCCGCTGCGCCGTGCGCTGGTCGCATCGCGCGACAATCAACTGGTCGCCGCCGTGATGGGCGTCGATCGCGCTACGGTGACCACCGCGACGTTTGCGATGAGCAGCCTTTATGCCGGCGTGGCCGGCTCGCTCTATGCGATGATCGTCGGCTTCGTTTCGCCCGATACCTTCAACGTGATGATGAGCCTCAGCCTGTTCGTCGGTGCGGTGGTTGGCGGCATCACCTCGCTGAACGGCGCCATCGTCGGCGCGATGTTCATCCAGTTCGTGCCGATCTGGGCCAGCGACATCGACGTCTCGCTCGGTGGACTGGTGTTCGGCTGCGCGCTGATCGTGACGCTGGTGGTGATCCCGGCCGGCATCGGCGGCATCGGCGAACAGTTCTTCATTTGGCTCTGCGCGCGGCTGGGCTGGGTCGAGGGCGCCGCCGCGAAGCGGTCCCGGACCGATGCTTTGGGAGGCGTCAGGAATGAGCCGGCGTGAGATCGACCATATTCTCACCGGCAAGGTCGTCACGCTCGACGAGAGCGGCCGCATTGCCGAGGCCGTTGCCGTGCAGGGCGAGCGGATCGTCGCGGTGGGTGAGCGGCGCGAGCTTCTTGCGCTGAGGGGATCGGCGACACGCGTCACCGAAACCGGCGGCACGATCATTCCCGGTTTCAACGATGCACACGCGCATATGGATACCGAAGGCCTGCGCGACTGCTTTCCCGCGCTCGGCCATGTCCGCAGCATCGCCGATGTGCTGGCGCGGATCGCGGAATTGGCCCGCGCCACGCCGCGCGGCGAATGGATCGTCACCATGCCGGTCGGTGATGCGCCGTTCTATTTCGGCGGGCCCATCGTTCTGCGCGAGCGCCGCATGCCGACGCGCGCCGAACTCGACAGCGTCGCGCCGGATCATCCGGTCTGCATCCTGCCGCCTTCCGGCTACTGGAGTCTGGTGCCGTGCTACACGGCGCTGAATTCGTTGGCGCTCAAGCTCAACGGGCTGGATCGCCATTCGACCTCGCCGGTGGAGGGTGTCGACCTGGAGCGCGACGCCGCGGGTGATCTGACCGGCGTGATCGTCGAGCACAACTATCCGGATTCCGCGCAGATCGCGCTGCTGCCGGCGGTGCCGCGCTTTTCGCCGAAAGATCGCCGCGACGGCATCCTGCGGTCGGTACGGGCCTATCATGCGGTCGGCACCACCAGCGTTTATGAAGGGCACGGCTGCGCGCCGGAAGTCATCAGCGCCTATCGCGATCTGTGGCAGGCGAATGAGCTGACGATGCGGATGCATCTCGTTGTCAGTCCGACCTGGGCGACTTGCGACGAAGCCGAACTGATGATGCGCGACTGGCTCCCGCATGCGCGCGGGACCGGGATCGGCGATGCGACGTTGCGCATCGGCGGCATTTTTGTCGGTTATGGCGGCGAGCCGACGGCGGCGCGTGCCGCGCGGATCAACCCGGCCGATCTCGGCTGGTCCTGCTATATCAAACATGCCAACGAGCCGGCGGAGTTCGAAAAGCTCTGCATGCTTGCCGCCGCGCATGATCTGCGCATCCACACTATCGCTGTCGATAAACTCTATGAACTGCTGCCGATCTTCGAGCGCGTGCATGCGGCTCATGATATCTCGCGCCGCCGCTGGGTGGTGGAGCACATGAGCCATGCCTCGGCCTCCGATCTCGCCCGCCTCAGGGCGCTCGGCATCGGCGTCACCTTGATCCCGGATTATCACCTCTGGAAGGTGGGCACGCGCTTCTTCCCGCTGTCGGAGTCGGATCGCGAATTGGTGTCGCCGACCGCGCAGCTTGACGCACTCGGCGTGCCGGTGGCCTGCGGCACCGATAACAGCCCGCTGAATCCGCTGGCGGCGATGCGCGCGATGCGCACGCGTCGCGAACGCACGACGGGCACCGTGCTGGGTGCCGCCGCCTGCACGTCGCCGGACCTGGCGTTGCGGGCGATGACGCAGAACGGGGCGTGGTTCTCCTTCGAGGAGCATGTCAAGGGACGCATCGCGCCCGGCTATCTTGCCGATCTTGCTGTGCTCAGCGGCTGTCCGCTCACCACACCCGGCGAGGAGCTGGAGACATTGTCCTGTCTCGCCACGATGGTGGGTGGGCGATTCGTTCACGGCAACGTCTAGCTCATTCGTCACACCGAGGATAATCGCATATGGCCATCGATCCGCAGCTCGTTCCGTTCATCGCGCGACTGGACGAGGCATGGCCCGAGCCGGTGCTTTCGCTGCCGGTCGATGTCTGGCGCGAACGCGTCGAGCGGCTGTCGGCCACCGCGCGCGCGCCGTATCCTGAAGGTCTTAAGGTCGAGACCCGCCTCATCGACGGTCCGCGACCGGTGCGCGTGCGCATCTATCGGCCGCGCTCGGCGCAGCCATTGCCCGCACTGGTTTACATGCATGGCGGCGGATGGGTAATCGGCAGCATCGACAGCCACGATTCCATCACTGCCGCGATTGCCGCGGACACGCCTTGCATCGTCATCAGCGTCGATTATGTCCGCGCGCCGGAGCAGCCGTTTCCTGCGCCGATGGACGACTGCCGCGCGGTGGTCGCCTGGACCTTCGCCAATGCCGAGTCGATCGGCATTGATCCCGCGCGCATCTTCGTGGGCGGCGATTCCGCCGGGGGCAATCTCGCGGCGGCGATGACGATTGCATTTCGCAATGGTCCGATGCGGCTGTGCGGGCAGTTGCTGATCTATCCGTGCGTCGACGTCGATTTTGAGCGCGCCTCCTATCGGAGCGAGGCCAACGCCCCGTATCTCAAGGCGGCGGAGATGATCTGGTTCTGGGATCAGTATTGTCCCGACGCGCGGCAGCGCGAAAATCCGCTTGCCGTTCCCATGCGCTGCGAGGACCTGTCGAACTTGCCGCCGGCCTTCGTCGTCGTGGCCGAGCACGATCCGTTGCGGGACGACGGTCATGCCTATGCGGACCGGCTGATGGCGGCCGGTGTTCCTGTGACGTTCCGGCCGGGGCTTGGACTTATTCACGGCTTTGTGCGCGCGCGGGCACTCTGCGGCGCGGCGC
Source organism: Xanthobacteraceae bacterium (assembly GCA_035565575.1). Classification (GTDB taxonomy): domain Bacteria; phylum Pseudomonadota; class Alphaproteobacteria; order Rhizobiales; family Xanthobacteraceae; genus 62-47. Next base: position 4,268 of record DATMSE010000171.1, on the reverse strand, counting down.
AGGCCGAGCATGAGGCAATGACGCAGTGGCTGCGCACCACCGGCCGGTGATATAACGGCCGCGTAGAGGCCGGCAGTTATCGTCGTCCGGCCGCGTTCAAGGAGTAATAGGATGTCCCAGGTCCAGACCGCGCTATCCTCGGCGGCGCGTCCGGGCGTCAGCGAGACGCTGCGTGTGCCGCAGGCGATGCTGGCCTATCTGCTGGGTATTACGCCGGCGCTGACGCGGCGTCGGTTCGCCAAAGGTCGCGTGCTCTATCGGCAGGACGACGTCAGCGATCAGGTGTTCGTCGTCGTGTCGGGCCGGGTTGGCGTCGCCATGCTTCGCCCGGATGGCCAGGAGCTCTTGATCGATATCGTCGGCTCAGGCGCGCTGTGTGGCGAGGGCGCGGCCTTCGACGGCCTGCCGCGATTTTCCAGCGCCAGCGTGCTGGAGGATTGCGAGGCATTGGTAATTCCGGCGACGGACTTTTGCAAGCTGATGTCCTCCCATGCCGAGCTATCACCGCTGGTAGTCCAGACCATCGCGTTGAAGCAGCGCATGTTGGCGACACGGCTGGCGCAGGTAACGCAGGCATCGCCCGAGGTTCGCATCACCGAACTCCTGTCGCAGATCACCACTCCGGACGCGCCGACGATCGTTCTGACGCATCAGCAGATCGCCAATCTGATCGGCGCCTCGCGCATCACCGTGACCCGCGCAATGCAGAAGCTGCGGCGCGACGGCGCCGTTCGCTGCCAGCGCGGACAGTATGAGCTGGTGCGGCCGCAATTCGCTGCCTGACGGGCAGCGGCTCGCAGGTTTGATGCGGCTTTTGCGCCCTGTGTACCGCGATACGACATTCCGTGACGCGATCCGTCATGCTCCGGTCGATGCAATGACCGGGACGATCCCGCATGACCGATGCTGCTGCCTTGACGTTTCGCCGCCTGATGGGCCGTTTCACCACGGGCGTTGCGGTAGTGCTGACGATCGGCGATACCGGCCTGATCGGGATGACGGTGAATTCGCTCACCTCGCTCAGCCTTGACCCGCCGCTTCTGCTGTTCTGTGCGCGCAACGAAAGCCGCGCCGGGCGCGCGGTCATGCAGTGCGGTTCGTTCTCGGTCAATATTCTGTCCGATGCGCAGCAGCACATCTCCGGCTACTTTGCCGGGCAGACCGAAAGATGGAATGTGGACGCCTGTCGGCGGCATCGGGACTGGTTTGCAATTCCCGACTGCAACGCGGCCATGTTCTGTGATGTCGCCAATACCTATCCCGGCGGCGATCACACCATCATCGTGGGCGCGGTGCGGGAAATCGTCGGGCCACCGACCGCGAGGCAGCCGCTGCTCTATCACGAAGGACGTTACAGTGCGATGCCGCTGCATCCGCTCGGCGCATGCGGATAAATCGCCGGCAGGCCGATTGCTTTAGCTCACACCCGCTCGCCGCCTGAGCAGGATATGCCCATCGACGATGTCGATGCGGTTCTGTTCGCGCAGCCGCTGCAAGGTGCGTGTCACTGTCACGCGCGAGGTGCCGGTCATGGTGGCGATCTGCTCGTGAGTGACGTGCGTCACCAGCAGTCGGCCTTTCGGATGATCGATGGCGAACATCTCCTCCAGCCGCGTCAGCAGCTCCATGATGCGGTCCTGCGGCTCGCGCGAGGCGAGATGCTTGAGGCGGATGGCGACCACGCGCTGCTTCAGGCTGGTGACGCGCAGCAGGGAGGTGGCGAATTCCGGATGTGAGCGAAAAATCTCCGTCATCTTCGCCGTGTCGAACTCGATGACTTCGGTGTCCTCGATTGCCGCTGCGCTGGAAAAACGCGGCAAGCCGTCGAACGCCGAACCTTCGCCGCAAATTGTTTCCGGGCCCATCAATTCCAGCACGACTTCCGAGCCGTCGGCGCGGAAGATCGATATCTGCACCAGTCCCTTGAGCACGAAATAGAACCGCGTCGAGATTTCACCCTGCTCGTAGAGCACCGTGTTTTTCTTGAACTTGCGGCGACGGCCAAAGGCAGCGTGCCGGCTGATCTGTTCGACCAGCTGACGATCGATGCGCCATGTGCCGAGTTTCTTTTTCGTCATGGAATGCGTGGTCCGGGGCATAATCCCAGATTGAACGGAAAAGATGCGCCATCTCGTATAGGGTGATACAGCCCGGAAGAAATCGACCAGGCTAGCGTTGCGGCATCAGTTTTTCGGATGGAGCCGATGGCGTCAATGGCACTTGCGCAAGCGGAGAACCGGCCAACGGGAGCGGGCAGCGTCAACGCAGCCGCCGTGGTGGCCAATGCGGCCGGGATGCGGGACTGGCTTCAAGGCAAGGCCGCCGAGATCGAACAGCGTCGCAGCCTTTTGCCGGAAGTGGTCGAGCGACTGGTGGCGAACGATCTGTTCCGCATCACACAGCCAAGCCTCTACGGCGGCCTCGGGCTCGATCCGCGCGCCGCATGGGAAGCAACCTACGAGATCGCGCGCGGCTGCTCGTCGTCCGCCTGGATTCTCGGGCTCTCCAGCGCCAATGTGGTGATGATCGGCAAGTTCTCGGCGGAAGCCCAGCGCGATGTCTTTCTCTCCGGCAAGCCGACTATCGTGTCGCTGCTGACCGGCGGTGTCGGACAGGACCTGGTGGCTGAGCCGGTGAATGGAGGTATCCTGCTCAGCGGCCGCTGGCGTTACGCCTCAGGTATCGATGTGGCCACCTGGGCAGGCCTTCTGGTGCCGATTCCAGTCGACGGGCAGATGGTGCCGCATGTGGTGCTGGTGCCGGCGGATGCTTTTGCCATCGATCAGGCAAGCTGGAACGTGCTCGGTATGCGCGGCACCGGCAGCAAGGATATTTCGCTGACGAAAACGTTCGTGCCGGCACATCGCTGGATGAACTGGCAAGTGCTGCAGGACGGCGGCTGTCATCCGACCTGTCCGCGGCAGGGCGCGATTACCGCCGCGCCGCTCAACCCGATCAATGCGATGTCGACACTGGCGCCGACGCTCGGCGTTGCCTCGGCGGTGGTGGAAGAGTTTCGCGCCATTGCCAAAGCAAAGGTCAGTCCGGCGGCACAGAAGGCGCTGGTGGAAGATCGCGTCGCGCAGATCGAGGCGGCGACCAGCGAGGCGACACTGGCGATCTTGCGCCGCTCGCTGCTCGACGATGCGGATGAGATTCTTGACGCCGCGCGTGCGGGTCACGTCAGCCTGATCGAGCGCGCGGCCATGCGCACGCGCTTCGCCGTCGCGTCGCGGCTCGCCTTGCAAACCACGCAACGGCTGTTCGCGGCGCTTGGCGGCTCGGTGCTGCCGAGCGGGACGCGGATCGAGCGGCTGTTCCGCGACGTCCACGCCATGAGCAGCCACATGCTATTGCAACCAGACGCCATCGGCGAGCCTTATGGCCGCCTGTTGCTCGACCTGCCGCTGCCGCCGACCGCGCGTATCTGATTTCGACCACCGGAGACCACAATGAAGAAACAGGCCATCAACTCCACCAATCCGATCTTCGCCACGCCGGACGGATCGACGATCTTCAAGAAGTTCGGCTATTCGCCAGCGGTACGCGCGGGTGATTTCCTCTACGTCGCCGGGCAGATCGGCCTCAATCCGGATGGCACGATGCCGGCCAATGACGAGGGCCAGATCGTCAACGCTTTCGACCGGCTCAAGATCGTATTGGAGGAGGCCGGCGCCTCGCTGGACGATATCGTCGAACTGGTCAGCTACCACGTCGGGTTGCAGAACCATCTCGGCAAGTTCGTCGAGATCAAGAGCCGCTACATCCGCGAGCCGTACCCGACCTGGACAATCCTCGAGATCGCCGGCCTGGCCCGGCCGGGTCTTGTCATCGAGATCAAGGCGGTGGCCTACGCGCCGAAATAGTGGCCCGGCCATGAGGGCGGCTGCGGCAAAGAATATCAGCGCTTGGTAGCGGCTGATACAGACGCGCCCCGGCCACCCGCTAACCTGCGAGGCATATTGAACCTCCTGGCGGACGGGGATGCCATAATTGGAATCTCTGCCACCGCAAAGAGCAAGGGGATGATCGTGAGCACTGGCCGCATCAAGGATATCGCCAATATCCAGAAGTTGGGACATATCGAGTTCCGCACCACCGATCTTGAGCGGGCGCGCGACTTCTATGTCAACCTGATCGGACTGCACGAGACCGCCCGCGACGATAACCGCATCTACCTGCGCTGCACCGAGGACAAGCAGCATCATACCTTCGTGCTGCGCAAGGCGGACTCGGCCGGCGTCGGCCACATCGGCTTCGTGGTGAGC
>DATMSE010000170.1:0-31569 GCA_035565575.1 Xanthobacteraceae bacterium | reverse complement strand
GTGACGGCGCGCGGCCTGACCCCGGCGCAGCTCGCCGCCAGCATCGCCGCCCGGCTGCGCAACGGCTATATCCGCGAACCCTATGTGGCCGCCGAGATCGAGGCCTACCGGCCGTTCTTCATCCTCGGCGAGGTCGCCGCGCCCGGACAATATCCGTATGTGCCGAACATGACGGCGGAAAGCGCGGTGGCGATCGCCGGCGGCTTCTCGCCGCGCGCCAAGCGCGACAGTGTTACCCTGACCCACACCACCGCATCGGGCCCCGTGCGCGTCGTCGTGCCGCCCGCCACCCCGATCAATCCGGGCGACACCATCGTCGTCGGCGAACGCTGGTTCTGACGCTCACACCGTCAGATGCTTCGCGAAGAACGCCAGCGTGCGCTGCGCGGCGAGATCGGCGCTCGCTTTGTCGTAGCTGGCGCGTTCGTCGCAGGCGAAGCCATGCTGCGCTCCGGGATAAACATGGATTTCGAGCTCCGGACGCCTGGTGCGAATACTGTCGACGTCGCTGAGCGGAATGCCGGCGTCCTTTTCACCGAAATGTAACAGCGTGGGGACCTTCGGCTTGTCGTCGGCGAAGCGCGCGATGGCGCCGCCGTAGTAGCCAACCGCCGCGCGCAGGCCCGACAGTTTCGTGGCGGCGACGAAAGCGACGCTACCGCCGAGACAGAACCCGACGATCCCCACCGGTCCGACATCCTTCACGGAATCGATGGCGGCCTGCACGTCGCGCAACATTGCCTCCCAATCTGGATGGGCGACGAACTTGCGCGCAACCGCAACTTCTCCCGGCGAATAGCCGGACTGAAAGTTCGGTTCGATGCGATCGAAGATCGCCGGCGCGATAGCGACGTAGCCCTCGCCAGCATAGCGGTCGCAGACGTTGCGGATGTGGTGATTGACGCCAAAAATTTCCTGGATGACCACCAGCGCGCCTTTCGCGCCGCCGGCGGGATCCGCGCGATACCCGCCTAGTTGGAAGTTATCCGAAGCCGTCAGTTTGATATCGTGTCCCACGATCATTCCCTCATCGATGGTTGAAAGTCGGTGTGCTCAAAAGTGCCGCGACACATCGTTGGCTCAGCGCCATGTCTCGTCGAGATTCCACTCGCCTTTCCAGCCGGTGAGTCGCCCGTGGCGAAACTGGAGATAGAGATGATCCTGCCGCGGGAAGAACAGGCTGCCGCCGATACTCCTGACGGCGAGGTAGACCTCGTTTTCCGGACCGCCGCGCACGCGTGTGAGCACGGTCCGTAAGGCATCAGCGGCCTCGGCCGGCTTCATCCCGAACTTCAATGGGATGTGATTGGATAGCGTTGCGACGAAGGGTGGCGCCGGCCGCAGCCCAGACTCGGCGGTGGCGGGCATGATCATGCCGAGCGTGATGGCGATAGGGAGGGCGATGGAAAAAATGGGTCTCACACGTCAGCTCTCGCTTCTTGAATGCCGGTCCCGAAAACGTGGCCGGCTGCAGCTTGGGTTATAGCAGCAAAGCTGCGCGAGGGAGCCTGGCATTGCCATCTGTGCGATGCACAAACCGGGAGGCGTGCTTCACCGATAGGCACTGCGTTTCTCGGCGCGGGCTCGGGTGCAGGCTGAACGGAGAAGGCAGTCCAGTGCCTCGTTTGTTTGCAAACGCGCAGTGAAAGAGGGGGAAAATCCGCTCCGGCCACTCCGAATGTCAACATCATTCATAAGATTGACGCGCGGCCTCACATCACTCGTTAACAATTCTCGTTAACAGGATGGATTCTACTTGATTGATAGCAGTCTGGAACTCTGAGCGTGCCGAGGTTTCCATGACTGTTGCGATCAATCAGACTCTTGCGAAGCGGCGTCTTCTGCTGGCCTCCGACCGGGTCGACCGGAGCGCCGAGCTGGCGCAGATTCTGGGAAATGTCGGCGACGTCGGGACCATTTCCACGTCGGAGATCCCGGACAAGCCGGCAGGCAGGATTTCCGGGATCGTTGTCGATATCGATCTGCGCTCGGCGGAGAGCGTGCAGCGCGTCCGCAGCAAGTTGGTCGGCGAGGGCTATCAGTCCATGCCGCGCCTGTTCGTTCTTGCAGACGCACTGCATCACGGATCGATGCAGGCCTGGGCCCTGGGCGCGACCGATACGATCGAGCGGCCGTTCGATGCGCGAGCCATCCTGCAGCGGGTTCGCGCTGCCTTTCCCGAAACCATCGATCACGACAAGACCGAGGCCGGCCGTGCGCTCAGCAAGGGCATTGCCGCTGCGCATCTCGTGATGGTCAAGATCTTCAAACGGCTGCCGGCTGGCACGCCGCTGACGTTCAATGACGTGATGCAGGCGGAAACGCAGATCCTGCGGGCTATTCGGAAAACATCGCTGCGCGAATGGCTGGCGGTGGTGGGTCGACATCACAACCACAGCTATCGCCATTGCCTGTTCGTCACCGGCTTCGCAGTCGCTTTTGCTCAGCACCTCGGCATGCGCGAGGACGACCAGCGTCGGTTGGCGCGCGCCGCGCTACTGCATGATGTCGGCAAGGCTTTCATTCCGGTCTCGATCCTCGACAAGCCCGGTTCGCTGACCGATGCCGAGATGGATCACGTCCGTCAGCATCCGCGGCTCGGCTACGAGGCGCTGGCGAAAGAGGGCAGTTTTCCGCCGGAAATGCTTGATGTGGTGCTGCACCATCATGAGTTTCTCGACGGAACTGGCTATCCGGATGGTCTGACGGCGGACCGGATCAGCGACATCGTGCGGATCACCACCATCCTCGACATCCACGCCGCCTTGGTGGAGCGGCGATCCTACCGGATGCCGTTCACCCATATCCAGGCTTTCGCAATGATGGAGCAGATGGGAGGGAAGCTGGATCAGCAATTGCTGCAGGCGTTCCGCCCTGTGGCGTTCGGCATGTGAACTGCCATCCGGAGCGGCTGGCTTACGCCAGCCGCTTGCGGAGCTCGTTCTTGGCCACCTTCTCCAGCGTCGAACGCGGCATGTCGTCAACGAAATGCACCTCGCGCGGTACTTTGAAGTCGGCGAGCGCGTTGCGACAGGCTGTTAGCACCTCGTCGTGCAGGTTCTCCGGAATTTTGTCGACGCCGGCCTGCGGAATGATGAACACGACCGGGACTTCATCCAGCATCGGATGCTTCTTGGCGACGACCGCAGCCTCCCGCACGCCCGGGACGGTGATGATCACCTGTTCGATCTCGGAGGCGGCGACATTCTCCCCGCCGACCTTGAGCATATCCTTGGCGCGATCGCCGAATTTGACGAAGCCGTGCTCCAGCAGGGTCACACGATCGCCGGTGATGAAATAGCCGTGCTCGTCGAAGCTCTCGCGGGTCGCCTGTGCGTTGTGCAGATACTCCTTGAACAGCGACAGACCGGGGATGCCCTTGATCAAGAGATTGCCGGTGTCGCCGACGGCGGTCGGCGCGCCGTCGTCATCGACGATGCGAATCTGGTACTCGACGGCGGCGCGGCCGACCGACATCGGGGTGTTGGGTTGATCCACCTCACCGACCAGGCCGTGGGTAATGGTTTCGGTCATCCCCCACCAGCCGATCATCTTGACGCCGAAAACGGCGAACGGCGGCGGGTCGCACACCGCGGTGCCCCAGAGCCGGAACGTATGCTGCTTGGGAATTTCGTGCTCGAGCAGCGCCTTGATGCAGAACGGGATGGTGGAAGTCCAGGTGCAGCGGTGTTCGGCGGCAACGGTCCAGAAGCGCCGGGCCGAGAAGCGCGGCTGGATCACGCAGGTCGCGCCGACCCATAGGCTCGCCAGCATCGAGTAAGCCAGCGCATTGGTGTGAAACAGCGGCAGATAGGTCTGGTGCACGTCGTCCGCATGCAGGTCCTCATGGGCCGCGTTGATCTTGGCGCCCCAGAGCGCGTTGGCGTGGGTCCACAACACGGCTTTGGGCCTGGATGTGGTGCCCGAGGTATACTGCACGCTGCACGGCGCGAAGGGATCGACCGGCCGCCGCGGTCGATCGGAGCTGTCACCGAACAGCGCCTCGAAGCGGTCGGCGTGCGGCGGCATCTCGCCTTGCGCCGGAGCACTGCCGGCATTGTGGGATGTCACTGCAATCCAGCGAAGGGTCTTGCAGTTTTGAGCAATCAGCTCGGCATAGGCTGGCTGGGTGATGGCGGCGACCGCGCCGCAGTGATCGGCGAAATAGGACATCTCCGCCGCGGCCGAACGGGTGTTGGTCGTGACGGCAATGGCGCCGAGTTCGACGCAGCCGAACCAGGCGAGCATCGCCTCGACGCAATTGTCGAGATGGATCAGCACCGCATCGCCCGGTTTGACGCCGCGGGCGGCGAGGCCCGCGGCCAGCGCGCCGACCCGATCATCGAATTCGCGATAGCTCCAATGCCGGGCCGGACCCTCGAACGGCGCCCAGATCAGAAACGGATGATCGCCCCGCGTCGCCGCCCGCATGTGCAGCAGCCAGGGAACGTCAAGGCCGGCAAAGGGACCAACGATGCCGGGTATTGCCGATGCGGACATAGAACCTCCCTTCAGAATCTGCGATCCGGTGGGACTGGGCCGCCGGTCGGATTTGGTGGGAGTTTGCCATCGCGTCGCGTCGCAATCAAATCGGCCGATGCGGACGGAAGCCGTCCGGCTTTGGTCACTTATAGGAAGCAATCTCGATCAGGTTGCCGTCGGGGTCGCGGCAATAGACTGAACGCAGAGTGCCGCGCGCGCCCTGTTTGTCGACCGGACCTTCCTCGACGGCGACGCCCACGGCCGCGAGATGAGCGACCACCTGGTCCGGCGCTGCCGTCGTCAGGAAGCACAGATCGTCGCTCCCGGCAGCGACGTTGTCGGCCGTGAACCAGTCGCCCTTGTCTGCCTCTCGCGGGCGCAGATTGATTTTCTGATCACCAAAAATCACGGACGTTCGCGGCTGCTTGCCTGGGCCGGGATCGAACACCTGGACGTCCATGCCAAGGACGCGGTGATACCACCGTGCGGAGCGGGCTACGTCCGCGACATTGATGACAAGATGATCGAGGGCGGTGATGCGTATTGACAAAAGGACCTCCACCGGCGGCTGCGGAGAGCTAACAGCAGTTACGGTAGGTATATGAGACTTGGCGCTTCCGGAACGGTTGGCGGTGCATTGGATTGATATGAGCCGGACGGCGGGAGCTGACGTTCGGCAGCAGGAAAGGATACTGCATGCGCGTAACAGGATTGGCGATTTTGGCAGCCGGGATGATTGGCTTAGCCGCGTCCAGGCCCGCCGAGGCCAGGGACTATCGCTATTGCCTGCAGTCACCCCTGGTGGGGATTCCGGGCGATTGTTCGTACGATACCTATGCTCAATGCCGCGCCAGCGCGTCCGGCCGCTATGCGGACTGCAACATCAATCCGCGCTTCGCATTTGGAGAGCAGCCGCGTCCGCGTCGCTATCGCCACTACCGGCAGGATTATCGGTATTGAACCGCTAGGCGTTCCGGAGCAACTGCGGCTCGATTTGCCGCACGAGGGTGGCCGGTATCAGTTTACGCCCTTTTATCCTTTTGGCTCTAACCTGCCCTCGTTGCGGGGACTACCCGCCGGGCAAGAAGAGCCGGAGGATGAAGTTGGGGGCGTTGAAGTCTGGGCGTTCGCAGGTGGCGTGGCTGAAAATGCCGACCCTGCGGTTTCGTAGCAAGATCACTCTGGGATTTGCGTGCCTTCTGATCGTCTCGGCGATCAGCATGGGATTCGCCTATTTCGGTTTTGGACGGATCACGACGAGCGTCGCCGCCTACCAAGCCAGCGTGGCCGAAGCCGATTTGGCCCGCAATATCGATCGCGAACTGATCTCGTTTCGCGAACTCGTCCGCTATTACGTCTTGACCGGCAAGGATGAGGACGCCGAGGCGGCTCAAGCCGCGAAGGTCCGTCTCGGAACTGCGATCACCGAAGCCAAGAACGGTACCCGTGACCCGGAACGTCTGGCGCGGGTGGATCAGCTCACCAAGCTGTTCGGAACGTATGCCGGCACGTTTACAGGCACGCTCGAGGCCAAGCAGGAATACGCCACGATTGCTGAAAACCGGGTCATCGCCAAGGGCACGGCGCTGCGTTACAAGCTCGACGACATCGCCAGCACGGCGGGCGACACGGGAGAGGCGGCGCTGCAGGCGCGAGTCAAGGACGTTTCGACTCAGCTGATGGCGACGTCCGGAATGCTGAACGCCTACGCCCGCAAGCCCGAGGCCGCGACGGCCGCCAGCGCCAATGCGCGGTTGAAGTTTCTCAAGGCCGCATTCACCTCGATCCCGGTGAAGGGACACGAGGCGATCGAGCACAAGATGTCGGATCTGCTGGGCGAACTCTCCGAGTACGCCGCCTCCTTCGCCGATCTGGTGGCCAAGGCCGAACAGATCGAGCGGCTCGGCGGGGAGATGATGAACTCCGCAACCTCGATCACCCAACTGTCGGATTCCATGAAGCAGGATCTGCTCGCGGATCAGCGACGGATCGAGCAGCACAGCGAGGGCATCACTCGCGATACACGAATCCTGATCGCGGTGCTGGCGATCGGCAGCTTCCTGCTCGGCGGCCTTCTAGCGGTGGTGCTGGGAAATGGCATCGCGCGGCCGATGGTCGATATGTGCAAGGCCATGCGTGAACTGGCCAACGGCAACTTCGACGTTGTATTGCCCGGACTTGGCCGCAAGGACGAGATCGGCGACATGGCGGCCGCCGTCGAGGCCTTCAAGATGCAGGCCATCGCCAAGGCGGAGCGGGATGCCGCGGCACACGAAGAACGCAATCGTGCCGCCAGCGAGGCGCGCCGTGCCGAGATGATTCAGTTCGCCGATCAGTTCGAGGCCGCTGTCGGCAGCATCGTGGCCAACGTGTCCTCGTCGGCCAGCCAACTGGAATCGGCCGCTGACACCCTGACCCGGACCGCTGAAACGACGCAGAGCCTCTCCACGCACGTGGCGAGCGCGTCGGAGGAAGCCTCGTCCAACATGCAGTCAGTCGCGGCCGCGACCGAAGAACTGTCGATGTCGGTGGACGAGATCGGCCGGCAGGTACGGGAATCCAGCCGCATCGCGGCCAATGCGGTCCAGCAGGCGAATCAGACCGATGTGCGAATCGGGGAACTCTCGCGTGCGGCCCAGGATATCGGCGATGTCGTGAAGCTGATCACGGCGATCGCCGAACAGACCAACCTGCTGGCGCTCAATGCAACCATCGAAGCGGCGCGTGCCGGAGAAGCCGGTCGCGGCTTCGCTGTGGTCGCGTCGGAGGTCAAATCGCTGGCGAGCCAGACCGCGAAGGCCACCGACGAGATCTCGTCGCATATTCTCGGAATGCAGAGTGCGACGCGCGAATCGGTTGCAGCGATCAAGGAGATCAGCAGCACGATCGGCCAGATTTCGCAGATCGCATCGACCATCGCGACGGCGGTCGAGCAGCAGAGCGCGGCAACGCAGGAAATCGCGAACAACGTACAGAACGTTGCGCAAGGCACCGAAGAGGTCGCGAGCAATATCTCGCAGGTCAACAACGGTGCCACCCAGACGGGCGCGGCCTCTGCCGAAGTGTTCAGCTCGGCGCAGACTTTGGCAGTGGAAAGTACTCGCCTGCGCGAAGAACTGGATCGCTTCATGAGCAGCGTGCGCGCGGCCTGATCCTAAACACTGACAACCTCAATGCCGTCGCGGTTTCCGCGGCGGCATGCGGCATTATGTGTCGCGATGGAAGAGTCGCTTCAGCTCTCCCTTTGCGCGCTCCAGCCGTCGACGCTGCATTGCCGGCAGCGTCTTGCCGGCGCGATTGATGTAAAACGTCAGCATCGACACCGCAGACCGATAAGCTCCGCTCTTGCGCCGCTTGCTGTGTTCCGCCGAGCGCTTCAATGACGAAGCGATCTTCTTTGGGTCATGCAGCGTGAAGACTCCGCGCGTCAAATCGAGCGCATCGCTCCCCTGCGTCACGCGTTGCGACCAGCGCCGCGAGGTTGTGCGGCTCCGCCGCGCACTCGATGTTTTTGCGCGCGCCTTCGTGGCGCGCTTGCGGGGCCGCGCCTTCTTGACGGACTTGCTCCCTGCTGCTTTTCGGGAGGCGCTCGTGCTCTTTCTCGTCGATGTGCCGTGGCGACGGGCGTGAGACTTTGCAATCATCTGTCTGACCTCACGGGATGACATGCAACGCGACTCAACCGGCTCGCTGGACTGAGGTTCCGCGGCTCGGGAACTTTCCGGGCTCTCGCCGGTTTGATCCTATTGGTCTCGCTTTTCTTGCGACAGGGCCTCCACTCGCGCGTCACGCGGACGCGCGTCCAAATCAGAATCAGGCACCGAGCGACGGGAGAACATGAAGGTCCGGTGAGCGTGAAGGAGCGGATCGTCGAAACCGACATTCCATCGCGGCTCGATGCTCTGCGTTGGAGCGGATTTCACACGCGTGTCGTCATCGCGCTGGGCATCACCTGGATCCTGGACGGGCTTGAAGTCACCCTCGCCGGCACCTTGTCCGGCGCGCTGAAGGAAAGCCCGACGCTTCGTTTCAGCAATCTCGATGTCGGGATCGCCAACAGTGCCTATCTCGCCGGCGCAGTGCTCGGAGCGCTGGGTTTCGGGTGGCTGACAGATCGTCTGGGGCGCAAGAAGCTGTTCTTCATCACCCTGTCGCTCTATCTGGTGGCGACCGCCGCGACGGCGCTGTCGTGGAATATCTGGAGCTACGCGCTTTTCAGATTCCTGACCGGTGCCGGGATCGGCGGTGAATATACCGCGATCAATTCGACGATTCAGGAGTTGGTGCCGGCGCGTTACCGCGGGTGGACCGATCTCGTGATCAACGGCAGCTTCTGGGTCGGAGCCGCGCTCGGTGCCTTGAGCGCGATCGTGCTCCTTGATCCGCACGTGTTCGGAGCCGATCTCGGCTGGCGCTTCGCCTATCTCGTGGGCGCGTGTCTGGGACTGGTGGTCTTCGTCATGCGGCTTTGGATTCCCGAGAGCCCGCGCTGGCTGGTCATCCATGGTCATCCCGAACGCGCTGACGAAGTCGTTGCGGAGATCGAGCGCGCGGTGCCGGCGCAGAGCAAGGACCACTCGATCAACGGTTGGCCTCGCATCAAATTGCGCATGCGGAGCCATACGCCGCTTGACGAGGTGGCGCGCACGCTGTTCGTCACCTATCGCCATCGCTCACTGGTCGGCCTCGCGTTGATGGCTGCACAGGCGTTCTTCTACAATGCGATTTTCTTCACCTACGCGCTGGTGCTGACGGAGTTTTATAACATTCCGGCGGATCACATCGGCTGGTACATCCTGCCCTTCGCGGCGGGGAACTTTCTCGGGCCGTTGCTGCTCGGCCGGCTGTTTGATAGCATCGGTCGCCGCGTGATGATCGCGGCGACATATGGCATCTCGGGAATTCTGCTGGCCGTATCGGGCTATCTGTTCGCCATCGACGTCTGGAGCGCACAGACTCAGACGATCGCCTGGATGGTGATCTTCTTCTTCGCGTCGCCGGCCGCGAGCGCTGCATATCTTACGGTGAGCGAAACATTTCCCATCGAAGTGCGCGCGCTGGCCATCGCGATGTTCTACGCTATTGGCACCGGGATCGGTGGCGTCGCGGGGCCGGCGCTCTTCGGCGCGCTGATCGATAGCGGGTCGCGCGACAGTGTCTTTTGGGGTTATTTGTTTGGCGCGGGACTGATGATTGCGGCGGCTGTGATCGCCTGGCGTTACTGTATCGCGGCCGAGCGGAAATCGCTGGAGAGCGTGGCGCGTCCGCTGGCGGTCGCCGAATGACGGAGATGAAGGATCAATGACGTCGGTGTCTAGTATGCCCGTGCAGGAACCGGTTGCGGGTAACGATCCGTTGCCACAACAGCCGCTCCCGCCGATTGATCTTGATGCGTGCGCGCTGTTGCTTGATATCGACGGTACCTTGTTGGAACTCGCGCCGGCGCCGCGCGAAGTCGTTGTTCCGCCGGATCTGGTTCCGACGCTGAACGGCCTGCTGGTGCGGATGTCCGGTGCACTTGCCCTCGTCAGCGGGCGCTCGCTCGACGACATCGACTGGATCTTTTCCCCCGCGCGTTATCCCTCGGTTGGTGGCCACGGCGCCGAGATGCGTCTTGCGATCGACAGCGAGGCGGTGGCCACGCAAGCGCCGCCGATGAATCCCGACCTCAAGCGCAAGTTCGCCAACATCGCTCAGCTTCATCCCGGCATTCTCGTGGAGGACAAAGGCTATTCTTTTGCGCTGCATTTCCGTAAGGCGCCGCACCTTGAGACCGCGATCTATGACGCGGTCTCTGCCATTCGCGCGGACCTTCCCAATGTGCCGATCGATATCTTGCCCGGCAAGCTGGTGTGCGAGATCAAGCATTCCGGAATCACCAAGGCAACGGGCGTACGTGAGCTGATGTCGCATGCACCGTTCAAGGATCGCCGTCCGGTGTTCCTCGGCGACGACGTCACCGATGAGTCGGTTTTTGCGATCATGCCGGATTTCGGCGGCCTGTCGTTCTCCGTTGGGCGCAAGGCCCGCGGCGTTGCAGGAACTTTCACGGGCCCCGCGCAGGTGCGTTGCTGGCTCGCCGATCTTTTGAAAGGAACCGGCGGGAACATGCGCTAGGGATGCTGGCCCCAGCGATTTTTTTATTCGTGCTTCATAAGTCTTCGGCTCGAATCGGCATTCATTTGCCCGATGGCGGACGCATGAAGCCGCCTGCATCCGAATGCCGAAGCACATCAACGAAATTGCGGTTCGGCTTGGGAACTAGTTTGAAATCCTCGATTTCTTTGGCCGCGCTGCCCGCGATCTTTCAACGTCAAACGTCGAACCATCGTTCAGTCCGCACGTCGCGCAGCAGGATTGCGCGCGCAGGTTCCGTCGCGCATCGGTGAATTTGACGCCAATGAGAATGAGATGTGGCGAGGAACCATATTGATGAACAGCCGTTTATGTTTCGAGTTAATCATTTCGAGCTAGTCATCAGGAGGGGACCCTGTGAGCCTTGTTGTCGTCTCAAATCGTGTGGCCCGAGCGAAAGCCAACGAACCGATGACGGGTGGTTTGGCGGCGGCATTGTTGCCGGTGGTGGAGAATTCCGGGGCGATCTGGGTGGGGTCCAGCGGTCGCGTTCGCGACGGCATTCAGAAGGAACCGTTCGCGGAGATCGAGACGCTCGGCAGCGGCGCACTGGCGATGCTCGATCTTCCTGCTGCACATTATGGTGGCTACTATGAGGGATTTGCGAATTCCGCTCTCTGGCCTGCGCTGCATTCCCGCACCGATTTGATCCAGACCTCGCGCGACGAGTACCAATCCTATCGCGAAGTCAATACTTTCATGGCGCGCGCGCTGCTGCGGTTTCGCAAGCCGGGCACGTCCTTCTGGATTCAGGACTATCATTTTCTCACGCTGGGCGCGGAGTTGCGGCAACTGGATGTTCAGGAGGCCATTGGCTTCTTCCTGCATACGCCGTGGCCGTCGCGCACTATCATCAGCGGCGTTCCGCATCATCGTGAACTGATCGAGTCGATGCTCGCCTACAATCTCATCGGTTTCCAGACCGAGGATGATTGCGCGAATTTCGCCGAGTATGTCGAACTTGATCTTGGCCTTCGGGTCAGCGGCGGCGAAGTGACCTCGCGTTACGGAACGTCGCGTCTCGCGACATTCCCGATTGGAATCGATGTCGACAAGTTCGGCGCCCATGCCGTAAGGGCGATGTCTCACCCCGAGGTGTCACGCCTGCGCCGCAGTCTGCATGGCGAAAAGCTGGCGATCGGCGTCGATCGCCTGGATTATTCCAAGGGTCTGATCAATCGCGTCAATGCGTTCGATCGAATGCTGACGATGCACCCCTCGCTCAGCCGATCGGTCTCTCTGCTGCAGATCGCGACGCCCTCGCGCGGCGCCATCGAGGCTTACGGCAACCTGCAGGCACAGCTTGCCAAGCTGGTGAGCGATGTCAACGGTCGCCACGGCGAGGTGGATTGGACACCGATCCGCTATCTGAACAAGGGATTCAGTCAAACGATTCTGGCGGGCCTTTATCGCACGGCTCATATCGGTGTCGTCACCCCGCTTCATGACGGGATGAATCTGGTTGCGAAGGAGTATGTGGCCGCCCAGAATCCGGCTGATCCCGGCGTGCTCGTCCTGTCGAAGTTCGCCGGGGCGGCGAACGAACTTGACACCGCCCTGCTGGTGAACCCCAACGATATCGATGCCATGGCGCGGACCATGGCGGTCGCGCTGTCGATGCCTTTGGTCGAGCGACGGATGCGATGGGAATCGATGATGAAGAAGCTGCGCGCCGGAACAATCCAGCGCTGGTTCTCCGATTTCACGGAAGCCTTGGACGAGGCCCATGCAGGCCGCGACCGAAAGCCGATCCTGACATCCGGCGCGGACTCCCCCGCTTGGCCAGTGCGGGCCGCAGCAGCGGGGCCGCTCGCATCGTCGCGCTATCACTAGACGCGTCTTCGATCCGATCCGGCGCCGCAGGCCGTCAACGGCGTTGCGTTATGCCGCGTGTTCAGACGAAGCGAGCGAAGTCGGTGGCAACAGCGGCATAGACGTGGCGGCGGAACGGCACGACCAGCGCAGCCACGCGATCAAGACGCTCCCAGCGCCATTGATCAAACTCCGGCGGCTGTCCGTTGCGTGCTCGGAGAGGATCGATGTCGTGATCGTCGCCCATAAAGCGCAGCGCGAACCACTTCTGCCGCTGCCCGCGAAATGCCGCAAGCCGATGCGCCGCGGGCCCGTCATACGGCGGAAACTCGTAAGTCATCCACGCGGTCTCGCCGAGATAGTCGGCCCGCGTGACGCCGGTTTCTTCCCAGAGCTCGCGCATCACCGCGTCACGCGGATTTTCATTCGCGTCGATGCCGCCTTGCGGCATCTGCCATTCGAAGCCAGGCAGAATGATTTCGGGGCCGTCGTCGCGGTACCGTCGGCCAATCAGGACCTTGCCCGCAGTGTTGAAGAGCGCGATTCCGACATTCGGCCGGTAGGGCTTCTCTGCCATCATCATTCGGACGGTATGAGGCCCGTGAACTCCTTGACGACGCGCTCATAGACCGGCCGTTTGAACGGCACGATCAGATCAGGGAGATTTTGCATCGGCTCCCATCGCCACTTGATGAATTCCGGCTTGTGACCATTGCCGGGGCTGAGCACGTCGATTTCAGAATCCTTGCCGGTGAACTTCATCGCGTACCACTTCTGGCGCTGGCCGCGATAGCGCCCTTTCCAGGCGCGTCCGGCCACCGTGCGGGGAATGTCATAAGTCAGCCAGTCGGAAATCTCGCCCACTTTCTGAACCGAGCGCACACTGGTTTCCTCGAATAACTCGCGCTTGGCGGCTTCCCACGTGTCCTCGCCCGGATCGACGCCGCCTTGCGGCATCTGCCAGACATGCGTGGCGTCGACATGCTCGGGTCCGCCGGCACGACGGCCGATAAAAACGAGTCCCGCCGCATTGATCAGCATCATACCGACGCAGGTTCGATAGGGCAGATCATCGTAGCGCGTCATTCCCGTCATGCTCTTTCGATTACCGGCCTCGCAGCCACAACCCGCTCGGATTCGAGCGCGGCGAAGCTGCGAGCCGAACCATCCTAACCGGATTTTGATTTCAGCATCGCGGTTGTCAATGGCACGAGCAGGACGCCGCGGCTTTCCAGCGATTTGGCCCAGTTGCCGATGCGCTCGACCGAAACAGGGAGGCTTGACGCGACGCCGATGGCGTTGCCGCGTGCCTTTGCGAGTGCTTCGAGGCGGGCCAGCGCCTTGTCGATCTCAGCGGCGGTGGGCACTGCATCGATACTGAGGTCTGCCTTGGCGAAGGGCAGGGTCTTGCCTTGCGCCAGGTTGCCGGCGACGCTGCGCGGCGCGGTGCCGTCATCGAGATAGCCGAGGCCGCGCTTGGCCGTTTCGCTCATCAGAGGCTGCATCGCCGCATCGGATATCGTGAAGCGTGCGCCCATGAAGTTGGTCAGCGCGACGTAACCTTGGAAGCGGCTGAGATGCCAGAGCAGGCGGTCGAGGTTCTGTTCGGGGCTTTGGGACGTGAGCAACGCCTGCGGACCCGGATCGTTGTCGGGGTAGTCGAACGGCTCCATCGGAATCTGCAACAGGATCTCGTGATGCTGGGCGCGAGCGCGCTCGACCAGCTTGCCCGGCTCCGAGCCGTAGGGCGTAAAGGCCAGCGTGATGGCGCCGGGCAATTTGAGGATCGAATCCGTGGTCTTCGCAGCTCCGATACCGAGTCCGCCGATCACGACGGCAACGGTCGGCATGGTCGCCGCCTTGGCGCGGTCTGCCGGCGTGCCCGATGCATAGGCCGTGAAGGGCGTCAGACCTCCCGCCGCGACGGGGATCATGCCGTAACGCGATTTTTCCAGCAGCTTTGCATCTACTCCCGCCATCACGGCTGGCGAAACGTCGGTAGCCGGATCGGTACTTTCGCTAGAGATCACGACATCCTGCCGGGCGCCGCTCGATCCGTCGATGATGGTGATGGTCTTCTGTCCCGAGGGCGCGGCATCGGCCGCGGCTTTCGCCGCCGGCTGACCGGGTTTCGCCGGCGCGCTCGATGCTGCTGCAGTCTCCTTGGACGGCGCCGAGCCGGTCGGCAGCGCGATCCGAACGACCGGTTCGCCGCCAAAGCGATCCTGATGAAACAGCGCAAAGCCGGCAAATGTCAGCAGAAACAGAAGGAGCGCCGCGGCAATCATCTGCGCGCCCGATACCGGAAGGCGTCGTCGCTTGCGCGATTGCATCTCCTGTCCAAGCGGTGTGCTGAGATCGTCCGTCGTCACTGCCGTGGCCTCCTGCCGGCCGCCCGCGAATCAGCCGGCCCGACATTACCACGCCGGTCCGCATTCGCGGACCTGGAGCTGTCGGGTGGAGCACCAAATGAAACGGGCGGCCGATGGCCGCCTGTTCGAAAATTGTCGGTCAAAGTCTGTCGGTTGAAGGCGATCGAGCTTCAGTTCGCCTTGGCTTTGTCCTCGGCGGGCTTGTCGATCGCCGCCTTGTCGCTGGTTGCCGGCGACTGCACCTCGACCTTGACGCCGTGCAGGAGATCGACCGCCATCTTCAGCGCCTTGTCGTTCTTGGCATCGGGCGGCACGTAGGATTGCGAACCGGTCTGCTCCTTGCCGGCGTCGCCCTTGAGGTGGCCGCGCAGCGAGGCCTCGCCCTTGGTGTCGGTGCGCGCCTTCAAATCGTCCGGCACGTCCTGCAGCACTTCGATGTCCGGCGTAATGCCCTTGGCCTGAATGGATTTGCCTGACGGCGTATAGTAACGCGCCGTGGTCAGACGCAGCGCGCCATTTCCGGAGCCGAGCGGAATGATGGTCTGCACCGATCCCTTACCGAAAGAGCGCGTCCCGATCAGCGTTGCGCGTTTGTGATCCTGCAACGCGCCGGCAACGATTTCCGACGCCGAAGCCGAGCCGCCGTTGATCAGCACGATCACCTTCTTGCCCTTGGTCAGATCGCCGGCCCGTGCGACGCGACGTTGGGTTTCCTCGGCATTGCGGCCGCGCGTCGAAACGATTTCGCCGCGCTCCAGGAAGGCATCGGACACCGTGACGGCCTCTTCGAGCAGGCCGCCCGGATTGTTGCGCAGGTCGAGAATGAATCCCTTCACCTTATCTTCGCCGATCTGCTTGGTCAGCGAGGCGATCTCGCGCTTCAGTCCCTCGGTGGTCTGCTCGTTGAAGGTGGTGATGCGGATATAGGCGATGTCGTCGCCTTCGACACGGGCCCGCACCGAGCGAACCCGGATGTTGTCGCGCACCAGGGTCACTTCGATCGGATTGTCCTGGCCCTTGCGGATGATCTTGAGCTTGATCTTGGTATTGACCGGGCCGCGCATCTTATCGACGGCCTGGTTGAGGGTCAGGCCCTGCACCGCTTCGTCATCCAAGGTGGTGATGATGTCGTTGGCCTGGATGCCGGCGCGCGACGCCGGGGTGTCGTCGATCGGCGAGACGACCTTGATCAGGCCGTCTTCCATGGTGACCTCGATGCCAAGCCCGCCGAACTCGCCGCGGGTCTGTACCTGCATGTCCTTGAAGCTTTTCGCATCCATGTAGCTGGAATGCGGATCAAGTCCGGTCAGCATCCCGCTGATGGCCGACTCGATGAGCTTGCTGTCGTCCGGCTTCTCTACGTAGTCGGACCGGACGCGTTCGAAGACGTCGCCGAACAGGTTAAGTTGGCGATAGGTGTCCGAGGTCGCTGCACGGGCGCTCGATCCCATCAGCATCGAACGCGGCTGGGTCACGAACAGCGTCAATGCGGCGCCGGCAGCAGCACTGAGAAGAATTACAGAGGTCTTGCGCATCATCCGCGAACCTTTTCGCCTTCTTTTGCATTTGCGGCCCACCATGGGCCAGGATCGATTGGAGTCCCGTCCTTGCGGAACTCGACATAGAGAACAGGCCGGCTCACGCTTGTGGCGAGGATGGAAGCAATCCGGGACGTCGTGCCCATGGTCGCGATCGGCTCTCCCGTCAACACGAACTGGCCGATATTGACCGAAATACGTTCCATCCCAGCGATCAGGACATGATATCCGCCCCCGGCGTTGAGGATCAAGAGTTGTCCATAACTCCGGAAGGGGCCGGCATATACAACCCAGCCATCACACGGTGTTGTGACCTGGGCCCCCGGGCGAGTCTCGAGGGAAATACCCTTTTCGGTTCCGCCAACTCCGTTGGGACCACCGAAATCCCGAATTCGCGTGCCGTTGACCGGCAGGGCCAACATTCCTTTGGCCGAAGCAAAGGCGATGGCCGGGCTGAGGCGTCCGGGATCCTTGAGCGCGGCGAGATTAGGCTTGCCGCTGGCCGCCGCCGCGGCAGCCTTTTCGGTGGCTTCCTTCGCCGCAGCCGCCGCCTTCGCGGCGCTTTGGAGATCCTGCTCCATCTTGGCAATCAGGCTTTGCAGATCATCGACCTTGCGCGACAGTTCGAGCGCGCGTGCCGCCTCCGCCTGCATGTTCTGCTCGGCGGCGCTCTGCTGCTTCTGCCGCTCCTCGATCAGCGAGGCGAGGCGGGTCTGGTCAACCTTGAGGCCATCGCGGTCGGTCGCCAATTGATCGCGCTCGGCGGCGATGGTTCTGCGCAAGGTGACCAACTCGCTGAGGTCGGTCACCAGCTTCACTGATCGAGCGCGCATTTCCGGCACCACCGCGCCGAGCATGATTGCCGTGCGCAGCGATTGCAGCGCGTCTTCCGGACTGACCAGCAATGCCGGCGGCGCTCGCCGGCCCGCGCGCTGCAGGGCGGCGAGCACTTCGACGATCTCCGAGCGGCGCGAATCGAGCGAGCCGCGAATGGCTTGCTCGCGGGCGTCGAGCTCACCGAGCCGCGATTCGGCGTCGCCGATCCGGCTCTCGACGCCGCGCACCTTCGCTGCGATATCGATCAGCTCCTGATTGAGCTTGCTGCGGTCCTGACCGATGGCGGCGATCTCCGCCTTCAGCTTCTCCTGAAGTGCAGCGGCGTCCTTCTGCTTCGCGCGTGCGGCTTCGAGCTCCTGCGCGCGTTGCTTGATATCGTCGGCCGATGGTGTTGGTGTTGCAGATGGCGTTGGTGCTGCGGTCGCGGCGGCCGGTGCTTGCGAATGGCACGTCGATGGCCACACGCCGGCGAGACCGGCAGCGAGCAGCATCGATGGCAACCACCGGGGGTGGGTTGCGGCCTCGCCTGATCTGACACGGTATCGCGAAACGTGCATCGGCGTTAACGGCGACCTCGCAAAGGGCAACTCACTTCGACATCGAAACCGTGATCTTTGGGACGATCATGAATCCGGTCTGCATGCGAGGCGTGCCGGATGATCACTTCTCGTCTCAAGCGCGGTGATAGGGGTGGCCTGCCAGAATCGTTGCGGCCCGATAAATTTGCTCCAGAAGCAGGACGCGAACCACCTGATGCGGCCAGGTGGCGCGGCCGAAGGCCAGTTTCAGCTTGGCCTTGCGCTGCAATTCAGGCGAAAGTCCGTCCGCGCCCCCGATCAGAAAAACATTCTGCGGCACTGATTCGTCCCGCCAGCGGCCAAGATGCCGCGCAAAAGCAGAACTGTCGATACTTTCGCCGTGCTCATCGAGGGCGACGATGACGGACCGCTCCGGAATCAGCACGGAGATCGCGGCAGCTTCTTCCGCGATCCGCGTCGCACGATCGCGCGCGCGGCTCTCGGCAACTTCGCGCACATCAAGGCCACGGAATCCAAGGCCGCGGCCGATGTCGTCGAACCGCGCCTTATAGCGGTCCGCCAATTCCCGTTCCGGCCCCTGTTTCAGGCGGCCGACTGCAATCACCGCAATTCGCATGGCAACGGCCTAGCAAAACCTCGCCTGTGAGCGACCCTCGACCCGCTCACGCCGGACCGTTCCATATGGCCGACCGCTATCGCGATCAGGCTTTTTTCGCCGTCGTCGGGCCCTGAATCCACAATCGCTCGAGATTGTAGAATTCGCGCACCTCAGGACGGAAGACGTGAACGACAACGTCCCCGGAATCGATCAGCACCCAATCGCAATTGGTCAGGCCTTCGACATGGATGTTGGGGATGCCGCTGTCCTTCAGCGCCTTCACGACGTTCTCCGCGATGGCGCCGACGTGCCGGTTGGCCCGGCCCGAGGTCACGACCATGTAATCCGTCACGGAAGATTTGCCGCGCAGGTCGATACTGACAGTGTTCTCCGCCTTCATGTCGTCGAGACGGGCGAGAATGATTTTCAGGGATTGCTCGACATCAGGCCGCGCCTTCAACACCGCGGCGGGCGCTGATGATATCCGCTTCTTGGGGGAGGCGGATGAGGACAGGACAGATACGGTCAGGGACCATTTCCTTTCACTGTGGCGGCGCCGAATCTCGGACGCCCGGTTGCCATAATACTCATGTGGGGCGGAGGGTTTCAATATTCCAGTCGTCGCAACGGAGTTCCGGCCGTCATGATTTCCAGCTTCCGTCCGGGTTCCGCAATTTGGTGGATGACAGATCGAGCTTCATACCGGTGAGAAAGGTCCAGGCCGGCGGCTCGGACACGGCGAGTTGGGCCGCCCGGTTTTCGGGAAGGCGGGACCTCGCGAGGGTCAGGGCAGCCGGCGAGGCCAGCGCGCGAAAGCTTTGCGGCGGGCGATCGATCACCGCGATGGGAATGTCGGAAGCGATGCGTTGCCAATTGTCCCAGCGATGAAACTGCGCGAGGTTGTCCGCGCCCATGATCCAGACGAAATGCGTGCCGGCGCAGCGGCGACGCAGGTAAGTGATGGTATCCACCGTGTAGCGCGTGCCGATGACAGCTTCGAGACAGGTGACGTCGATGCGCGGATCGCGCGCGATCCGACGCGCAGCGGCGGCGCGGTACGCGAGATTATTCGTCCCATAACCGTTCTTGAGCGGATTGCCGGGCGAGACCAGCCACCAGATGCGATCGAGCTGCAGTCGCTTGAGCGCATACTGGCTGATCGTGCGATGTGCGGCGTGAGGTGGATTGAACGAGCCGCCGAGCAGGCCGATGCGCATGCCGCTGGTGTGAAACGGAATGGCCTGCCAAGGCGCGACGGAATAGGGCTGCAACTCAGTCTCCGCGCGCCAGCAAGGTCGTGTTCACGGCCGCGTTTGTCCGCTGCCGTGAACGCGGTATTTGAACGTCGTCAGTTGCTCGGCGCCGACCGGGCCACGCGCGTGGAATTTGCCGGTGGCGATGCCGATCTCCGCACCGAATCCGAACTCGCCGCCGTCGGCGAATTGCGTCGAGGCATTGTGCAGCACGATGGCCGAGTCGACCTCGTTGAGAAACTTCTGCGCGGCGGCGGCATCCTCGGTGACGATCGCCTCGGTATGATGCGAGCCGTGCTTGGCAATGTGCGCGATCGCATCGTCGACGCTGTCGACCAGCTTCGCGGCGATGATCGCGTCCTCGTATTCGGTGTCCCAATCCGCCGCGCTGGCGGGTTTGACACGCGCATCGGCCTGTTGAACAGCCGCGTCGCCGCGCACCTCGCAGCCGGCATCGAGCAGCATCTCCACCAGCGGCTTGAGATGCGTCGGCGCGGCGGCGCGCTCGATCAATAGCGTCTCGGCCGCGCCGCAAACGCCGGGACGGCGCATCTTGGCGTTGAGCACGATCGATTTCGCCATATCGAGCTTGGCGGCGTGATCGACATAGACGTGATTGACGCCTTCGAGATGCGCGAACACCGGCACCCGCGCTTCCGCCTCGACGCGTGCGACCAGACTCTTGCCGCCGCGCGGCACGATCAGGTCGATGCCGCCGTTCAGCCCTGTAAGTAACAAGCCGACCGCGGCGCGATCGCGCGTCGGCACCAGTGTAATCGCCGCTTCAGGCAGATCGGCCTCGCGCAGGCCTTGCACCATGCAGGCATGAATCGCGCGGCAGGAACGAAAACTGTCCGAGCCGCCGCGCAGGATCACCGCGTTGCCGGATTTGAGACACAGCGCGCCGGCATCGGCGCAGACATTGGGACGGCTTTCGAAGATCACCGCGATGACGCCGAGCGGCACGCGCACGCGCTCGATAGTCATGCCGTTGGGGCGTTGCCAACGCTCGGTGACGGCGCCGACCGGATCGGTGATGCCGCGAACGACAGCAAGGCCATCGGCCATCGCGGCGACGCGCGCTTCGGTGAGCGTCAGACGATCGACGAAGGCGGACGTGGCGCCGCTCGCGCGCGCTTCCGCCACATCTTCGGCATTCGCCTTGAGGATCTCGGCGCAATTCGCGCGGATCGCCCGTTCCATCCCAGCTAACGCACGATCCTTCTGCTCAGCCGGAGCGAGCGCCAGCACCTTGGCGGCGGCGCGCGCGTCCTGCGCCAGCCGGGTCATGAGGGCGGCGAGGTCGCTGTCGTTGTCGACGGCTTTCAGAGGCGTGGTCATGGCGGTTCCGTGGTTATCACGCGGCGGTCTAGCACAGCTATCCCCGCTTCGCGAGGGCAGGGACTCTTGCGGCCATACGATGGCCGATCGATGGTGCGAATGTGTCAACGCCGCGCAGCCCGCGCAAGGCGGATTCGGCGCCCGCCGACGCTCGGCCCGGCGGGGACAAGCCGGGCGGCGATCAGGTCGGGCCGACGCCCACCACCAGATCGTCGCGATGGATCATTTCGGCGCGGCCGTGGATCCCGAGAATGCGGGCGGCTTCCGACGAGGAGTGCCCCTTGATCCGGTCGGCATTCTCGGCGTCATAGGCGACCAGGCCGCGGCCGACCTCATGGGTATCGGGGCCGCGCACCACCACCGCGTCGCCGCGGGCGAACTGGCCCTCCACCCGCACCACCCCGGCCGGCAGCAGGCTGGCTCCGCCGCGCAGTGCCGCCACCGCGCCGGCATCGATGGTCAGGGTCCCCTTCGGCTCCAGCGATCCCGCGATCCAGCGCTTTCGCGCGGTCACCGGGTTCGCCGGCGTCAGGAACCAGGTGCAGCGGCCGCCATCGGCGATGGCTTTCAGCGGATGGGCGATCTTGCCGGATGCGATCAGCATATGGGTGCCGGCCGAGGTGGCGATCTTGGCCGCCTCGATCTTGGTGGTCATGCCGCCGCGCGACAGTTCGGACCCCGCCGCGCCGGCCATCGCCTCGATCTCGGCCGAGATCGACTCCACCACCGGCAGCAGCCGGGCATTGCGGTTCTCGCTGGGCGGCGCGTCATAGAGGCCGTCGATATCCGACAACAGGATCAGCAGATCCGCGCTGGCCATGGTGGCGACGCGGGCGGCGAGGCGATCATTGTCGCCGTAGCGGATCTCGTTGGTGGCGACGGTATCGTTCTCGTTGATGACCGGCATGGCGCGCCATTCCAAAAGCTTGGCAATGGTGGAGCGGGCATTGAGATAGCGGCGGCGCTCTTCGGTATCCTGCAGCGTGACCAGAATCTGCCCGGCATCGATGCGGTGTTGCGCCAGCACCTTCGACCACAGCCGCGCCAGCGCGATCTGGCCGACGGCGGCGGCGGCCTGGCTTTCCTCCAGCTTGAGCGGCCCGCGCGGCAGCTTGAGCCGGGAGCGGCCGAGCGCGATCGAGCCGGAGGACACCACGAGGATGTCGCGCCCCTCGCCGTGCAATTGCGCCAGATCGGCGGCCAGCGCTTCGAGCCAGGCTTCCTTCACCTCGCCCGCGGCGGCGTCGATCAGCAGCGAGGAGCCGACCTTGACGACAATTCGGCGGAAATTTTTCAGGTCAGGGCGGGACATCATGGACGATCGATCGGCGGCGCGCGACGGCGAAGGCGGCCGTGCGGTTACGGGTTGGCGCAGTTCAATGTTCTCTCGCCGGCGGTTCGTCAAGAGAAAGGCCGGATCGGCGCCGTCGCTCTGCCGATCCTCGATCGGACCGGCCCGGCTTCAATGCCACCAGATGCCCCACAGCGCCATGAGCGAGACCATCGACAGGAACAGGCTCATGCCCATCAGCCAGCGCTCGTCAATCCGCGGCATGTCCGGCCTCGGCCGGCTCGCTCCGGAATGCCGCATCCGCCAGACCCCGCCGTAGAAGCAGAAGACGCTGAACAGAATCAGCGCGCTGCTGTCGGCGAGGATGATCCACGGCGGCATCAGGCCCGCCAGGGCGCTCTTGGCGCCGGCGCCGCTGGCCAGCGCGAGGAGGCCGGTCCGAATCCATGCGCTATAGGTTCGTTCCGCCGCCAGGGCGGTACGATTTGCCGCGAGTTCCGTGCGGCGGTCCGAACTGTCTTCGATGCGCGCCGAACTCTCCTTGAGCTTTTGGGCGCTATCGGCGACTTTCCGGCTCTGGGTTTCGACGGCGGTGGACGCAGTGGGGGTGACCATATGGTTCTCGCAAATAAAGTCTGCGGCACGCGGATGGATGATCTGGCGCGCCGAACGTTGAGGCGGATGGCCGGAATCGAACGCATCTGAGGGGCGATGGTTCGTTTGGTCGCGTGTCGCCGAGATAGTGCCGACACCGCCGCGCTTCGCTGCGAGAGGGGATGAATCGAGAATGAAAGCAGGGCTGACCTGCCGCCGCCTGTGGGTGATCGCCGCGGTCTGCGCGATCGTCCTTCACCTGATGATGACGACCGGGGCCATCGCCGCGGGCGGAGCGTCGGGCAAGGGATCCGAGACCATTTTCATCCTGCAGATCATCCTGCTGATCGCGGTCGGCCGCGGGCTCGGCGAACTGATGCAGCGCTTCGGCCAGCCCTCGGTGATGGGCGAACTGCTGGCGGGGCTGATTCTGGGTCCCTCGGTGTTCGGGGCGCTGTGGCCGCAAGCGCAGGGCATGTTGTTTCCCGCAAGCGGCGAGCAGAAGGCCCTGATCAACGGCATCGCGCAGTTCGGCATATTGCTGCTGCTGCTGCTGACCGGCATGGAGACGGATCTCAGGCTGGTGCGCAGGATCGGCAAGGCGGCGATCACGATTTCGATCGCCGGCATCGTCGTTCCGTTCTGCTGCGGCTTCGCGCTGGGCCAGTTTCTTCCCGAAAGCCTGCTGCCGCATCCGGAGCAGCGGCTGGTGGCCTCGCTGTTTCTCGGCACCGCGCTGTCGATCTCGTCGGTCAAGATCGTCGCCGTGGTGGTGCGCGAGATGAATTTCATGCGGCGCAATGTCGGCCAGATCATCGTCGCGACGGCGGTGATCGACGACACCATCGGCTGGGTCATCATCGCGGTGATCTTCAGCATCGCCTCGCGCGGCCAGCTCGACATCATGTCGGTGGCGCAGGCCATCGCCGGAACGCTGGCGTTTCTCGCCGTCAGCTTCACCATCGGCCGGCAGCTGGTCTTCCGGCTGATCCGATGGGCCAACGACACTCTCGTCAGTTCGGCGGCGGTCATCACCGTGATCCTGCTGCTGATGAGCTGCATGGCGCTGATCACGCACTGGATCGGCGTGCATACGGTGCTCGGCGCCTTCGTCGCGGGCATCCTCGTCGGCGAATCGCCGATCCTGACCAAGCAGATCGACGAGCGGCTGCGCGGCCTCATCACCAGCCTGTTCATGCCGATCTTCTTCGGGCTCGCAGGCCTGAGCGCCGATCTGACCGTGCTGAAAGATCCCAACCTGCTGCTGCTGACCGGCCTGCTGGTGCTGATCGCCAGCATCGGCAAATTCGCCGGCGCCTTCATCGGCGGCGCGGTGGGCGGCCTGGGCTACAAGGAATCCTTTGCGCTCGCCAGCGGCATGAACGCGCGCGGCTCGACCGAGGTGATCATCGCCACCATCGGGCTGTCGATGGGCGTGCTCAGCCAGAACATGTTCACGATGATCGTGACGATGGCGATCGTGACCACGATGGCGATGCCGCCGATGCTGCGCGCGGCGCTGTCGCGGCTGCCGCTGGAGCCGGCCGAGAAGGAACGGCTCGAGCGCGAGGAATTCGAGGAGAAAGGCTTCGTCGCCAATCTCGAGCGCCTGCTGCTGGCGGTCGACGAAAGCGCCAATGCGAGATTCGCCTCGCGCATCGCCGGCCTGATTGCCGGGGCGCGCGGCATTCCCATCACGGTGCTGCATCTCGGCCCGCAGGCCAAGGCCCAGGAAAAACGCCGCGACGACGAGGAAAGTCACGAGTCGACGGTGAAGAACGCGGCCAAGATCAGCGCCGATGTGGAGAAGGAGGAGGGCGAGCCCGTCCGCGAGATCGATGTCACCACGCGCACGCGGCAAAAGAAGGCGGTGGACGCGGTCGTCGACGAGGCGCGCAAGGGATTCGACCTGCTGGTGGTCGGCATGAACAAGATGATCGGCGCCGAAGGCAATTTCGACCGGACCGTCGAGATCGTCACCACCGGCTTTCAGGGGCCGCTCGCGGTCGTGGCGGCGAAGGGCCCGCATCTGACTCAGCCGGACAGCGACGGGCTCAAGATTCTCGTGCCGGTGTCCGGCAGCGGCGTATCACGGCGCGGCGCCGAAGTCGCGGTCGCGCTGGCCCGGAGCAGCAACCATCCGCTGCGGGTGATCTACGTGACAACGACGCGCGACAAGGGCGCGCGCCGCCGCCATCTCGGCACGTCATTGTTTCAGGAAGAGTCGATCCTGAAAGAGACCATCGCGCTGGCGGCCCGCTACGACGTCGATGTCATTACCACGCTGCGTACCAACGCCTCGCCGGAGAAGGCCATTCTGCAGGAAATGCGCGACAGTCACATCGACCTGGTGGTGATGGGTGTGGATCGCATCGAGGGCGATGCCCTCAACTTCGGCGGCGTGGCCGCCGAAGTTCTTAAGGAATCGCCGGGATCGGTGCTGCTGATCTCGAACGGCGGGACGAAGTGACCGCCCAGGCAGGGACCCATAGCCGCTGGCGTTCGTTGTCATAAAATAAACGAGCCGTGGTGAAGAAGCCGAGCCGCTGCGGGCTCTGGTCCCGCCTGCGGCGGGACGACAGCTTTTGTGTTGCGCGGGTTAAGTTGACAGTTGAGGCGGCGGCGTCATCCTGAGGCGCGAACGTTAGCGAGCCTCGAAGGATCGCCGTTGCCCTTCGAGGCATTGCTTCGCAATGCACCTCAGGGTGACGGTTTTCACATCGATTCGGGTGGGATCGACCTCATGCAACGTCAGTGACGGAGGCAATCGTGAAACTCCATTGGACGGCATCTGTCGCGTTGCTCGCCTTCTTCGCATGGTCGCCCGTCACGCACGCCGCCGACGACGCGAGGCCGGGCGCGATCAGGATCGGTCGCGCCGCGGATTGGCCGACCGTGCCGCAGACCGGCGCCGAGGCCGAGCAGGTGAAGAAGACCCTTGCCCAGATCAAACTGCCCGCGGGTTTTCATATCTCGCTCTACGCGCTGGTGCCGGGGGCGCGGCACATCGCGGTGGGGCCGAAAGGGACCGCCACCTTCGTCGGCACGCGCCAGTCCAAGGTCTGGGTGGTGACGAAACGCCCGCAGGGCGGCGGCGAAGAGGTGAGGGAATTCGCGCCGACGGTGCCGAAGAAGATTCCGAACGGCGTCTGCTTCGCGCAAGACGGCACCCTCTACATCGCCGAAGTCAATCGCGTGCTCGCATATGCCGACGCGGAGTCGTTCGAGACGCGCACTGACAGTGTTCTCTTTCCAGCGGTGAAGCAGGGCGAACTGATTCCGAAGGCTGAGGAGAGCTTCAATCACGCCACGCGCGTGTGCCGGATCGGGCCGGACAACAAGCTCTATATCCAGCTCGGACAGCCCTACAACGTGCCGCCGAAACACAAGCTCGAGGTCTATCGCAAGTGGGGCATCGGCGGCATCGTCCGCATCGATCGCGACGGCTCTCATCGCGAGGTCTATGCGACCGGGATGCGCAATCCGGTCGGAATGGATTTCAACCCGAAGGACGGCTCGCTCTGGAGCAACGACAATCAGGTCGATCTGATGGGCGACGATCGGCCGCCGGGCGAAATGAATCGCATCACCGAACGCGGACGCGACTACGGTTTTCCGTGGTATGGCGGCGGCCACACGCGCACGAACGAGTACAAGAACGACACGCCGCCGCCGAACCTGATCTTTCCGGAGGTCGAGCAGGTCGCGCACGCCGCCGATCTCGGCTTGACGTTTTATACGGGGACCATGTTTCCGCAAAAGTATCGCGGCGCGATCTTCAGCACGCAGCACGGCTCATGGAATCGCACCGTGCCGGTCGGCGCGCGGGTGATGGTGACGTTTCTGAACGAAGATGGACGCGCCGCAGGCAAGTCCGAGCCGTTCGCGGAAGGCTGGAACAACCACGGCCACTATCTCGGCCGCCCGGTCGACGTCGCGCAGCTGCCGGACGGATCGCTCTTGGTATCGGACGATCGGGTCGGTGCGCTGTATCGCATCTGGTATGACGGGAAGTAGGCGGGACCTCTCCGGCATCATGTGAGGGATTACGTGGTGCGCGGCGACCACGGCGCCGCATCGGCGATGCTGGTGTCGACCGCCTTGGCCTTGTCGGACACCGGCGCGTCGCCGATCGCCTCGACCAACGCGCGCAGCGCCTCGGGCACGCCTTCGCCGGTGACACCGGACAACAGCAGCGGCGCCTTCTTCGCGGCGCGCTTGAGCCGGTCGCGCTGTTTCTTCAGCTCATCGGGATCGACGGCGTCGATCTTGTTGAGCGCGACGATCTCGATCTTGTCGGCCAGCGTTTCGGCATAGGCCTCGAGTTCGTTGCGCACGGTCTTGTAGGCGCGGCCGGCGTGCTCACCGGTAGCATCGACCAGATGCAGCAGCACGCGGCAGCGCTCGACATGGCCGAGGAAGCGGTCGCCGAGCCCCGCGCCTTCATGCGCGCCCTCGATCAGGCCGGGAATGTCCGCCAGCACGAATTCGCGCCCGCCGGCATTGACCACGCCGAGCTGCGGATGAAGCGTCGTGAACGGATAGTCGGCGATCTTCGGCCGCGCCGCGCTGACGGCGGAGAGGAAGGTCGATTTGCCGGCGTTGGGCAGGCCGACCAGCCCGGCGTCGGCGATCAGCTTCAGCCGCAGCCAGATCCAGCGTTCCTCGCCGGGCTGGCCGGGATTGGCGTTGCGCGGCGCGCGGTTGGTCGACGACTTGAAATGCGCGTTGCCGAAGCCGCCGTTGCCGCCTTTCGCCAGCACGAACTTCTCGCCAAGACGCGTGAAGTCGTGGATCAGCGTCTCGCGGTCCTCGTCGAAGATCTGGGTGCCGACCGGAACCTTCAGCACGATGTCCTTGCCGTTGGCGCCGTGGCGGTCCTTGCCCATGCCGTTGGCGCCCTTGGGCGCCTTGAAATGCTGCTGGTAGCGATAGTCGATCAGGGTGTTGAGGCCGTCGACCGCCTCGACGATGACGTCGCCGCCGCGGCCGCCATTGCCGCCGCTCGGCCCGCCGAACTCGATGAACTTCTCGCGGCGGAACGCCACGCAGCCGTTGCCGCCGTCACCGGAGCGAATATAGACCTTGGCTTCATCGAGAAATTTCATGGCTTATGCGTATCTCAGGGCTGTGCCGGCGGCAACTGTCGTATCCGGTATCCGGGAATGGGATGGAGCGGCGGTCCGCAAACTGATAGGGACGCCTGGAGCGTGATGTGGTGAGCCTGACCCGTCATGCCCGGCTTTAGGCCGGGCATCCACGTCTTGAAAGCATTGCCTGTTCAAAGACGTGGATGGCCGGGACAAGCCCGGCCATGACGACCGTGATGATTCAATCTCATTTCATCCCGCGACTAAGCTTCATTTGTTTCGTCGGAAGCCGATATGAGCCTCGCCAGCAAAATTTCCACCGGATTGAACGATCGCACCGCACGGCTCGCCGGCATCGGCCTGATGCTGCTCGGCGTGTGGGCGTTTTCGTTCGGCGACGCCCTCGGCAAATATATCGTGGCGACCTATCCGGTCGGGCAGTTGCTGTTTCTTCGCGCCATCGCTTCGCTGCTGCTGCTCTCGCCCTTGATCTGGCGCAGCCGTCGCGAATTCCTGCGGCTGGAGCGGCCGGGCCTGCATCTGCTGCGCGTCGTGCTGTCGACGCTGGAGGTCGCGGCCTTCTTCGTCGCGGTGAGATATCTGCCGCTCGCCGACGTCATCACCTTCTATCTGGCATCGCCGATCTTCGTCACGGCGCTGTCGGCGCTGGTGCTGCGCGAGCAGGTCGGCTGGCGCCGCTGGTGCGCGGTGGCGGTGGGTTTTTGTGGCGTGCTGATCGCGATGCGGCCGTCGGCGCAGACCATCACCTGGCCGGCGCTGATCGCGCTTGGCGGCAGCGTCTCGTTCTCGCTGCTGATGCTGATCACCCGCTCGCTGCGCGGCGCCTCCGACGTGGTGCTGGCCTCGTCGCAGTTCGTCGGCACGCTGGTGTTCGGCGCGCTGCTGCTGCCGTTCGGCTGGCTGACACCGGGCTGGCCGGGCCTCAGCCTGTTCGCGATCGCCGGGACCATTTCGGTCTGCGCGCTGCTGTGCATCAACCGATCATTGAAGCTGGCGTCGGCCAGCGTGGTGGTGCCGTATCAATATTCGATGATCGTCTGGGCGGTGATGTTCGGCTATGTCGTATTCGGCGATACGCCATCGCTGGCGACCCTGATCGGCGCGGCCATCATCATCGGCGCGGGCTTCTACATCTTCCTGCGCGAGCAGGCGCTCGGCCGCGCCAACGACCCGGTCAATCCGCCGGCGTGAGGATTTCTTTTCTTCGGCACAGCAATGACGGAGCAACAGCTAGAGCATTTTTGGTTTCGATAGAACCGCTTGCCACGAAACGATGCGCGCTCCCTCTCCCATAGGGAGAGGGTTGGGGTGAGGGGTTACAGCCTCAATGGCGAAGGATCCCCCTTACCCTAACCCTCTCCCCGACGGGGAGAGGGAATCCCTTCCGCATCCGTGACGATTCAGTTCAATCCAAAATAGCTCTAAATCTCGATCTCGGTGCCGAACTCGACGACTTGTCCGGTCGGCACGCCGAAGAAGGCGGCGGTGCGTTCGGCGTTGCGTTGCAGGAAGGCGAAGACGGATTCGCGCCACACCCACATGCCCGCGACCTGATCGCTCGGAATGATCGTCTCGCGCCCGATGTAATAGGTGACGTCGGTGAGGTCGATGCCCGGCAGCTTGCCCTGATCGCAGGCGAGGCGAAGGCCGTCGTAGATGGTCGGATACTGCATGAAGCCGTAATGCAGGATGACGCGGGTGATGCCTTCGACGATCTCGATCACCTCGATCTTCTTGTCGTCGTCGATGCGCGGGAGTTCCTCGATCACCACCGTCACCAGAATGACCCGCTCGTGCAGGACGCGGTTGTGCTTGACGAATTGCGTCAATGCCAGCGGCACGCCGTGGGGCGCGGAGGCAAGAAAGATGGCGGTGCCGGGCAATCGCGTGCGGCATTTGCTGACAGCGGTTTCGATCAGGTCTTCCTCGGGCTGGCGCAGCTTCGCGCGCGCGGCTTCGACCAGCCGGACGCCGCCGCGCCAGGTCAGCATCAGGAACGCCACGATGCCGGCGAGCAGCAGCGGAAACCAGCCGCCTTCGAACAGCTTTGCCGCGTTGGCGGCGAAGAACACGCAATCGATGGCGAAGAAGAAGCCGTTGACGGCGAGGACGAGGATTGGCGAATAGCCCCATTGCAACGCCACCAGCGCGGCCAGCAGCGTGGTGATCGCCATCAAGAGCGACACCGCGATGCCATACGCGCCCGCCAGCGCGTCCGACGTGCCGAACGCGAACACCGCGCCGAGGGTGGCGGCGGCCAGCAGCCAGTTCACCAGCGGCACGTAGATCTGGCCGATGGCATGGCTGGTGGTGTGGTTGATCTGCATGCGCGGCAGGAAGCCGAGCTGGATCGATTGCTGGGTCAGCGAGAACACGCCGGAGATGATCGCCTGCGACGCGATCACGGTGGCGAGCGTCGCGAAGGCGACCAGCGGATAATGCACGATGTCCGGCGCGAGCTGATAGAACGGATTGTCCGCCGCGCTCGGATCGGTGATCAGCAGCGCGGCCTGGCCGAAGTAATTCAGCATCAACGCCGGCAGCGCCACCACGAACCATGCGAGGCGGATCGGCACCCGGCCGAAGTGGCCCATGTCGGCATACATCGCTTCGCCGCCGGTCACCGCGAGGAACGCCGCGCCGAGAATGCCGAAGGAGACGTGGAAGTTCTGGTGAATCAGGAAATCGAAGGCGTAGAACGGACTGAGCGCCACCAGCACCTGCGGCGCGCGCATGATGCCGTGGATGCCGAGCAGCGCCAGCACCACGAACCACGCCAGCATGACGGGTCCGAAAATGCCGCCGATGAATCCGGTGCCCTTCTTCTGCACCACGAAAAGCCCGATCAGGATCGCCGTCGTCAGCGGCACGACCAGCGGCGTGAGCGACGGCGCGTCGACCTTGAGGCCTTCGACCGCGCTGAGCACGGAGATCGCCGGTGTGATGGCGCCGTCGCCGTAAAGCAGCGCGGCGCCGATCAATCCGACGATGAGAAGCTGCGCGCGCCAGGTGCCGGGCCTGGCGTTGCGCGCCGAGAGCAAGGCCAATAGCGCGACGATACCGCCTTCGCCGCGATTGTCGGCGCGCAGGATCAGCATGGCGTATTTCAGCGAGATGATGAGGATCAGCGCCCACAGGATCAGCGACACCACGCCGAGCACGGCGTCGGGCGTCAGCGGGCCGCCATGCGTCGCCGCGCGCGCGGCTTCCTTGAGCGCATAGAGCGGGCTGGTGCCGATGTCGCCATAGACGACGCCGAGCGCGCCGATGGTGGCTGCGGTGGGCAGGCCGCTCCCGTGACGTGAGGCTGCATCCGGAATGGCAGTCACTGACGTTCCCTCAGGCCCGCCTGTCGCGGTATCCGACCGGCCGGACATGTCAGTCTGCGATGGGTCGCGAAAAATTGCTACGGAATTCGCGGGGGGTGATTCGAGGTATCGGAGGCGAGCGAGATACGCGCGACACGGCGCGGAGTGAGATTCCCGTCGCGGCGGGAAGGGTAAGACGCTCGCGGCGCGGCACGGACGGCTCTCTCTCCCGCTTGCGGGGGAGAGGCGGAGAGGGGCTTCACCGGCGAAAGCGCCTAAGTGGCTTGTCCCCACCCTAACCCTCCCCCGCGAGCGGGAGAGGGGACGGCGCGGCGGTCGTTGAGATGCCGCGTCAGGA
>DATMSE010000169.1:0-2073 GCA_035565575.1 Xanthobacteraceae bacterium | reverse complement strand
ATTGCTGTTCGGTCAGGCCATGGCGGCGCAGCGAGACGCGAAAATGGCGCATCACCGCTTCGCGAGCCCGCAGCAGGGCCATCGGCAGCGAGCGGGAGAATTCGCGGATCGGCACCGACCGCGCCGCATGCTCGGTCGAGGCCGGATCAATCTCCGAGCCGGACGCGCGTGGCGTGCGACGGGCGGCGGGGGGTTTTATCGGCATGAATAACGGCCTTCTTCAGCGACTGCCAAGACCCTGCTCCGGCCGTTCCGGCATCCGGCAAGGGTCGATTGATTGTTTTCATTTAACATGTTAATCATATTTCAGAACCCGTCGCCCAAGGCTAGCATGTTGCGCGCTGGCGCGCAGATGATGCCGAAAACAGTTGGCGGCGGCCCATCTGGTCGGATCGGTGCGACATGCCACATTTCACGCTGGAATACTCCGCCAATCTCGAGCCGCGCATCGATATCGCGGCCGCGGTCGAACTGGTGCGCAAGGCCGCCATCGAAACCGGGATTTTTCCGCTTGGCGGGATCCGCGTCCGCGCCATCCGCTGCGAGCACTACGCCATCGCCGACGGCAACCCCGACATGGGCTTCCTCGCCATGGTGCTGCGGCTCGGCGAAGGCCGCGATCTGCCGACGCGCCAGCGCGCCGGCGCGCATATCTTCAAAGCGCTGTCCGACTTCCTCGAACCGGTCTTCGCCACCTCGCCGTTCGCGCTGTCGTTCGACATGCAGATCAACGACAAGGACGTGAGCTGGAAGCGCAACAACATTCACCAGCATCTGGCGAAGGAGAAAGCCGGATGACGATGTCCATCCCTGCCTGCATGATTTACTCCGCCCTCGCGTCATCTCATTGCCTATCAGCCATCTGAGACAGAGCCATGCCGATCCCGCAGCATATTTTCGAGCCGCCGTTCAACATTCTCCGTTCCAGCCATGCCGTGCTCGACGTCACTGATCTCGACGCCAGCCGCAAGTTCTACGAGACCATCATCGGCCTGCATGTCGAGGATGCCGATGGCGACGCCGTCTATCTGCGCGGCTCCGAGGAGCGGCAGCATCATTCGCTGGTGCTGCGCAAGGCCAAGGTTGCGTCATGCGACCGCCTCGGCTTCAAGGTCGGCAACGACAAGGATCTCGACAAGGCCGCTGCCTTCCTGGCGGCGAACAAGATCGAGCACGCCTTCGTAGAAGCCCCATTCCAGGGCCGCACCTTGCAGCTCACCGATCCGTTCGGCTATCGCATCGAACTCTACGCCACCATGGAGAAGCGCCCGCACCTGCTGCGCCGCTATGAGCTCTACAAGGGCTGCCATCCGCAGCGGCTCGACCATTTCAACGTGTTCGCCGCGGAAGTGCAGGACACCGTCGATTTCTACGCCCGCCTCGGCTTCCGCCTCACCGAATATGCCGAGGAGGATGGCGACAACGGTCGCATCGCCGCGGCCTGGATGCATCGCAAGGGCAACGTGCACGATTTCGCCA
Organism: Xanthobacteraceae bacterium; assembly: GCA_035565575.1. Classification (GTDB taxonomy): domain Bacteria; phylum Pseudomonadota; class Alphaproteobacteria; order Rhizobiales; family Xanthobacteraceae; genus 62-47. The sequence goes on along the minus strand of DATMSE010000169.1, from coordinate 594 downwards.
TCACCAACGGCAACGGCCCGCGCCTGCACCACTTCGCCTACTGGGTGCCGACCGCGATGAACATCCTGCATCTGTGCGACGTGATGGCGTCGTGCGGCTACCTCCTCAACATGGAGCGCGGCCCCGGCCGCCACGGCATCTCCAACGCGTTTTTCCTCTACGTGCGCGATCCCGACGGGCATCGGCTGGAGATCTACACCAGCGACTACAACACCATGGATCACGACCACGAGCCGCTGCGCTGGTCGCTGCGCGATCCGCGCCGCCAGACGCTGTGGGGCTCGCCCGCACCGCGCTCGTGGTTCGAGGAAGGCTCGCCCTTCGTCGGGCAAGCCGTGCGCGACGCCAAGTTCAAGGCCGACGTGATCGTGGCGGACTGAGATAATGACTGCTGTGACCCGTCCCCGCCTCGCCACCTTCACCGCCCAAGGCGCGACTAACGGCGCGACTAACGGCGCGACCCGCTACGGCGCGGTGACCGACGCCGGCATCGTCGATCTGTCGGCGCACTTTGGCCAGATTTTTCCGACGCTCCGCGAAGCGATCGCCGCCGATGCGCTGATGAAACTCGCGGACGACGCCGCCGGGCGTTCG
>DATMSE010000168.1:0-35217 GCA_035565575.1 Xanthobacteraceae bacterium | reverse complement strand
GGGCGCGCGCTCGAAGCGGAGCGGATGCGCGTCATCGCATGGCACCCAATCGTCCACATTGGTGCGAAACGTGAGCAATCGTCCGTCGTCGCGCGGCGCGACGCGCATTTCCACGGCCACAAAAGGGGCATCATCCACCTGGATGCCGACTTTCTCGACCGGAGTCACGAGAAAGTGCTTGCCGTTTTCGCGCTTCAGGATCGTGGAAAACAACCGGACCAAGGCAGGACGGCCGATCGGCGTCCCGAGATAGAACCAGGTGCCGTCGCGGGCGATCCGCATATCGAGGTCGCCGCAGAATGGCGGATTCCACAGATGCACCGGCGGCAAGCCCTTGGTCCCCGCCTCGCCTCGCGCAAGATCGGCAACCGCGGCATTCGCGGCAGATGTCAATCCTTCGAGGCTACGGTTTGCGGTCTGCCCTTGCTTCGCCATGGTTTACCCCGAGGTTGGTTTGTCAGCCGCGGCACCCGCCGCGGCTCGCCGGAACGTGATACGGCCGCCACTCTTGTCTCCCGATAATATGGGGATAGTTCGATTCAAGAAATACGTGGCATGGCCTTACGTTTAGCATGGTATTGAACGGCATCGGGTGACTGCCGCGACAACCCGGAAGAGCATTCCGGCAAGGAGAGATGGATGTCTGGCGCAGACGGTGTCGAAAAGCTTGAAGACGTGATCGTCCGGTCGGCGGAACAGCTCGCGGGCCATGTCCGTGCCGCCAAGACGGCAATCTCCTCCGTGATCTTCGGCCAGGAGCGTGTTGTCGATAATACGCTGGTGACCATCCTCGCCGGTGGCCACGCCTTGCTGATTGGCGTTCCCGGTCTCGCCAAAACCAAGCTGGTTGAAACGCTCGGCGTGACACTCGGGCTCGACGCCAAACGCATCCAGTTCACGCCGGACCTGATGCCATCCGACATTCTCGGCGCCGAGGTGCTGGACGAAAGCGGCGCGGGCCGGCGCTCGTTCCGTTTCATCGCGGGTCCGGTTTTCGCACAGCTTCTGATGGCGGACGAGATCAACCGGGCCAGCCCCCGCACGCAATCGGCCCTGCTGCAGGCGATGCAGGAGCAGCACATCACGGTGGCCGGCGCGCGCCACGATCTCCCGAAGCCATTCCATGTGCTGGCAACGCAGAATCCGCTGGAGCAGGAAGGCACCTATCCGCTGCCGGAAGCGCAGCTCGACCGCTTTCTCATGGAGATCGACGTCGATTATCCGGATCGCGACGCCGAGCGGCGCATCCTGTTCGAAACCACTGGTGCCGAGGAACGCGCGGCGAAAGCCGCGATGTCGGTCGACGATCTGATCGCCGCGCAGCGCCTGGTGCGCCGCCTGCCGGTCGGCGATTCCGTCGTGGAAGCGATCCTCTCGCTGGTGCGCTCGGCGCGTCCCGGTCCCGACAGCGGCGATCTCGGCGCACTGATCGCGTGGGGTCCCGGTCCGCGCGCAAGTCAGGCTTTGATGCTGGCGGTTCGTGCCCGCGCCCTGCTTGACGGCCGTCTTGCGCCGTCGATCGATGACGTCCTCGATCTCGCCGAGCCCGTGCTGAAGCACCGCATGGCGTTGACCTTCGCGGCGCGCGCCGAAGGCCGCACCATTTCCGACGTGATCGGACAATTGAAGGCGCGGATCGGCTGATGGCAGCGGCCGTGCAGCAGCTTCCCACGGAAACGGTCGCGATCCGGCGAGCCGACGGCGAAAGCCGAACGTTGGCGGCATCGCTGCCGCGCCTCGTTTTGGAAGCACGCCGCATCGCCGCCAATGTCATTCACGGCCTGCACGGCCGTCGCCGCGCCGGCGCCGGCGAAAATTTTTGGCAGTATCGCCGCTTCGTCTCCGGCGAGCCGGCGCAGAATGTCGACTGGCGACGTTCGGGAAGAGACGACCTGCTCTATGTGCGCGAGCACGAATGGGAAGCCGCGCATACCGTGTGGCTGTGGCCAGACCGTTCCTCCTCGATGGCTTTCGCCTCGAAAGGCGCGCGCGATAGCAAGCTCGAACGTGGGCTGATCGTCAGCTTCGCGCTGGCCCAACTGCTTGTCGCCGGCGGTGAGCGTGTCGGCGTGCCGGGACTGATGACACCGACCGCGAGTCGCAATGTCATCGACAAGATGGCGCAGGCGATGCTGCACGACACCACTGCGCGCGACAGCCTGCCCCCCTCTTTCGTGCCGACCGCGCTGTCGGAAATTGTGGTGCTGTCGGATCTCTGGTCGCCGATCAGCGACATCACAACGATGCTGGCCGGACTTTCCGCATCGGGCGCGCGCGGCACATTGATCCAGGTGGTCGACCCCGCCGAGGAAAGCTTCCCCTATTCCGGGCGCGTCGAGTTCGTCGAGCCGGAAGGCGGCGACATGGTGACGGCTGGGCGTGCCGAGACATGGGCGCGCGATTATGTCGCGCGGGTCGCGCTTCATCGCGATCAGATCCGATCCGAAACCGGCAGGCTGGACTGGCTGTTCTCCACGCATGTCACCAGCCGGTCGGCTGCCGAACTGCTGCTGTATCTGCATGCCGGCATGATGGCGCATAAAGGCGGCGGGCGCGGTGCAACCGTCAAGGCGGGACGCAGCGCATGATGGGATTGCCGCTCGCATTCGCCCAGCCGTTGCTGCTCACCGGGCTGCTGGCATTACCCGTGCTGTGGTGGCTGCTGCGCGTGATGCCGCCGCGGCCGCGCCGCATCAATTTTCCGCCGACACGGTTGCTGCTCGACATCGCCCCGAAGGAAGAAACGCCCTCTCGCACGCCGTGGTGGCTAACGGCATTGCGCCTCTTGGCGGCCGCACTGGTGATTTTCGCGGCGGCTGGACCCACCTGGAATCCGCAAGTCAGCGCCGCGCGGAGCGGCGGTCCGCTGGTGATTCTGATCGACGATGGCTGGAGCGCGGCATCAAATTGGGACGCACGCCTCAAGGCCGCCGACGAACTGATCGCCAGCGCCGACAATGACCGGCGCGCTGTCGCCCTGATCCCGCTCTCCGAGCCCACCCGCGATATTACCTTGATGCCGGCCGGCACCGCCCGCGTCGCCTTGCGGCAGTTGTCGCCGAAACCCTACGCGGTGATGCGTGCCGAGACGTTGCCGATCATCGAACGTTTTCTCAAGGCGACGAAGGATTGCGACGTCGTCTGGCTCTCCGACGGCGTCGACAGCGGACGCGGCGCCGATTTCGTCGACGGGCTCGGCAAGATCGTCGGCGATCGCTCCGTGACGATCTATAGCGGGGGGACGCCGCCGGCTCATGCGCTCGTCGCCGCCGAGAACGCCGCCGCCAAGATGACGGTGAAGGTGCTGCGCGCGTCCGCTGCCGGCGCTGAAGGCGGCATCATCCGGGCTCTCGACCAGAAGAATTCGCCGATCGGCGAGGCCTCATTCCATTTCGGCGCGGCGGACACCGAAACCGAGGCGTCGTTCGATCTTCCCGTCGAACTGCGCAACGATATCGCGCGGCTTGAAGTCGCCGGCGAACGTTCGGCGGGCGCGGTGCAGCTGCTCGACAAGCGCTGGCGACGGCGCGCCGTCGGTCTCGTCAGCGGTGCGTCAACCGATACCGCGCAGCCGCTGCTGGCCTCGACGTTCTATCTCACGCGCGCACTCGCGCCCTTTGCCGATATGCGCAATGCCGGCAATGCCGTTCCGGCGCAGGCGATCGGCCAGTTCCTCGATCAGAAGCTGCCGATGATGGTGCTGGCCGATGTCGGCGCGCTGTCTCCGGAATTGCGCACGCGCCTCGAAACCTGGGTCGAGCAAGGCGGCGTCCTGGTGCGCTTCGCCGGACCCCGGCTTGCGCAGGCCGACGATGACCTCGTGCCGGTGAAATTGCGCCGCGGCGGTCGCAGCCTGGGCGGCAGCCTCACCTGGGAGAAGCCACAACATCTCGCGGCCTTTGCGCCAGAAGGTCCGTTTGCCGGCCTCGCCGTGCCGTCCGACGTCACCGTGACGCGGCAGGTCCTCGCCGAGCCCGATGCGACGCTGGCGACACGAAGCTGGGCATCGCTGGCTGACGGCACACCGCTCGTCACCGGCGAACGCCGCGGCAAGGGAATCGTCACCCTCTTCCATATCAGCGCCGACATGCGCTGGTCCGACCTGCCGATGTCCGGCACCTTCGTCGAAATGCTGCGGCGACTGGTTGACCTGTCCGGCTACACGGCCACGCCCGGCGCCGGCCCTGCGGCGGACGCCAAGATCGAGACCGTGGCACCGCTGCGCATGCTCGACGGCTTCGGCGCGTTCGGTCCGCCGCCGTCGACCGCCAGGCCGGTTTCTGCGGACTACCGCGATCGCGCGACGCTCGATCATCCGCCCGGCTTCTATGGTCCCGCCGATGGCCCTGTCGCGGTGAACACGCTGGCGCCGACCGACCGCATCACGGCGTTGGACACCTCGGCGCTGCGCGCGCAGCACGCGACCTACACCAATGCCGAGCCGAGCGATCTGCGCGGTGTGCTGCTCTCCGCTGCGCTCGCGCTGTTCCTGATCGACGCGGTTATCGTGGCACTCCTCGGCGGTGGCCTCGTAGCGCTGTTGCGGCGGCGAGCCACCGTTGCCACCAGCCTGATCATGATGCTGGCGCTCGTCGGCGCGGGCGCGATCCCGACGCGGAGCTACGCGCAGAACGGCAGCGCCGACGACTTCGCGGTCAAGGCGGTGTCGCAAACCCGTCTCGCTTACGTCGTCACCGGCAATCCCGACGTTGATGCGATCGTCAAGGCCGGGATGCAGGCGCTGACGTTATTTCTCGCGCAACGCACCGCGCTCGAAGCCGGAGATCCGGTTGGCGTCGATCCGGCGCGCGACGAATTGGCCTTCTTCCCGCTGATCTATTGGGCGGTGGTGCCCGGCGCACCGAAGCCGCCGCAGGAAGCCATCAATCGTATCGACGCCTATATGAAACAAGGCGGCACCGTGCTGTTCGATACCCGCGACGCCATCGAGGGACCGAGCGGCTCCGGCGCGGAGTCCCAAACGCCCGGCATGGTGACGTTGCGCAACATTCTGTCCTCGCTCGACGTCCCCGAACTCGAACCCGTGCCGCCGGAGCATGTGCTGACCAAGACATTCTATCTGCTGGCCGACTTTCCCGGACGCTTCACGACAGGCCAGACCTGGGTCGAAGCGCTGCCGCGCGAGGAAACCGACGAGGCGGCGTCCCGCCCGGCGCGCGGCGGCGATGGCGTCTCACCCATCATCATCACATCCAATGATCTCGCGGGCGCCTGGGCACTGCGGCCGGATGGTCAACCGATGTTGCCGCTCACGCCCGGTGACCGCCGGCAGCGCGAATTCGCATTCCGCGCTGGCGTCAACATCGTGATGTACACCCTCACCGGCAACTACAAGGCCGATCAGGTGCATGCGCCGGCCCTGATCGAGCGGCTGGGACAATAGCTATGCGGCCGCAACTAGAATTAGCCGTCCTGGCCGGGCTTGTCCCGGCCATCCACGCCTTGCCGCTTATCAAGGAAGACGTGGATGCCCGGCACAAGGCCGGGCATGACCGAGTATATGGGGTCGTGCCCGAATGAATTACGGCATCGCCTTCACCCCCCTCGTCCCGGCCATCGTGCTGTGGACCGGTCTCGCCGCAATCGTGGTGATGACGGTGGTGCTGCTGCTCAGTCGCACCCGTGGCGCGCTTGTGCGTGTGGCGGCGCTCGCCCTGATCCTGCTTGCGCTGGCAAATCCGTCGTTCACCAGCGAGGAGCGCGAGCCGCTGTCCTCCGTCGCGGCAGTGGTCGTCGACAAGAGCCCAAGCCAGAATTTCGGCGAGCGCAGCCAGGAAACCGATGCCGCGCGGCAAGCGCTGGTCGATCGTCTCAAGCAGATCAAGGGTCTTGAGGTCCGGGTCGTCGAGGCCGGTCAGGCCGACGGCGAAACCGACGGCACCAGGCTGTTCGGCGCCCTCTCCTCGGCGCTGTCCGACGTGCCCACCGATCGCGTCGCCGGCGCGTTCCTGATCACCGATGGCCGGGTCCACGACATTCCCGCCGACGCCGCCGCGCTCGGCTTTGCGGCGCCGGTGCACGCACTCATCACCGGCCGCACCGACGAGCGCGACCGCCGCGTCGCGATCGTCGCGGCGCCGCGCTTCGGCATCGTCGGACAGCGCCAGACCATCACCTATCGCCTCGAAGATCACGGCGTGACCGGCCAGCAGGCGCGCGTGACGGTTCGCCGCGACGGCGAGGTGCTGAACGAGCGCGCCGTCGGCAGCGGTCAGACCGTCAGCATCAATATCGACGTCAAGCATGCCGGTCCGAACATCGTCGAGATCGAAGCCTCGCCGCTCGAGAATGAGCTGACGCCAGTCAACAATCGCGCCGTGGTGGTCATCGATGGGGTTCGCGACAAGCTGCGCGTCCTGCTGGTTTCCGGCGAACCGCATTCCGGTGAGCGCACCTGGCGCAATCTGCTGAAATCCGACGCCAGCGTCGATCTCGTGCATTTCACCATTCTGCGGCCACCGGAGAAGCAGGACGGCACGCCGATCAACGAACTGTCCCTGATCGCGTTTCCAACGCGCGAATTGTTTCAGCAGAAGATCAACGAATTCCAGCTGATCATCTTCGATCGCTATGCGCGGCAAGGTGTCCTGCCGATCGCCTATTTCGACAACATCGCGCGTTACGTGCGGGCCGGCGGCGCGATGCTCGTCTCGGCCGGTCCGGATTACGCCTCCGTCACTAGCATCTGGCGCACGCCGCTGGATTCCGTGCTGCCGGCCGAACCGGTCGGCGTCACCGAAAAGCCCTATCTCGCGCATCTCAGCGAGATCGGCAAACGTCACCCCGTCACCCGCGGTCTGCAGGGCTCCGACAGCGAACCGCCGCACTGGAGCCGCTTCTTCCGCACCGTCGATACCCGCAATGTCAGCGTGCCGCCGCTGATGACCGGCGCCGACGGAAAGCCGCTGCTGCTGCTGTCGCGCTACGGCGAGGGCCGCGTCGCGCTGCTGCTGTCGGACCACATCTGGCTGTGGGCGCGCGGCTACGAGGGCGGCGGCCCGCATCTCGACCTGCTGCGGCGCATGTCGCACTGGCTGATGAAGGAGCCGGAACTGGATGAGGAAGCGCTGCGCATGCAAGTGCGTGGCAAGGAGCTGATCGTGCAACGACAGACCATGGCGGACAGCGTGGCGCCGGTGACTGTTACCGCGCCATCCGGCGCGAGCCGCCAACTGACGCTAAAGGCCGGCGAGCCCGGCCTGTGGACAGCCAGCATCGATGCGAACGAACTCGGCCTGTGGCAGGCCGCCGACGGCACGCTGAAGGCGCTGGTCAATGTCGGGCCGGTCAATCCGAAGGAGTTCTCCGAAGTCACCTCGACGACAGAAACGTTGAGGCCGCTGTCGCAGGCGACCGGCGGCGATTCCCGCCGCATCGCGGAGAATTCGGGCATAACCCTCCCCCGCATCGTCCCGGTGCGCTCATCCAGCGTCTATCGCGGTGATGGTTGGCTCGGCGTGCGCATGCGCGATGCAAGCGTGGTCCGCGGCGTTGGCGTGCTGCCGATGTTCGCCGGCGTGATGGGCCTCCTGCTGCTGCTCGGTGCGTTTGCCGCGACGTGGCTCCGCGAGGGACGCTAGCCGTTCACCGACTATCTATAACCTCTGCCGCCGATCTCTCCTTCGAAAGGTGAGACCCGGCCGGGCCTCCCATCACCAGCGGATTGAGAACCGCCGCTTCGTTCTGAAAAAGACCGGGCCGCCCGTCGCCGCGCGGTTGACAACGGCCGCTTCCGGCTGCGATGTTATATTATAACATCCGAAGCGGCCGGGGGTGGACCGTTTCGCGATTATGGGCTGATCGCGCGATGAAGTGGTTTCGATCGAGGATCAAAGCGGGGACCCGGCTGGCGCTGTTTGCGCTGGCGGTTCAGTTCGTTTTGTCCTTCGGCCATTTCCATGGGACCGCCGCGCTTGCGGCCCCGGGGTTCGACGCCGTCGGCGCGGCAGCAGCGGCCGCGCAGCTCCCAGATCAGCCCAAGCCCGCGACCAATGCGCTCGCCGCTGACGAGGCGCAACAGGCACCGGACCAATCCCACGGCGACCGTCACGATGGCTATTGCGCGATCTGCGCGGTGATGTCGCTGGCGGGTTCGCTGATTGCCGGTGGACCCGTGCTCCTGCTGGTCCCCGAGGCCTATCAAGTCCTCAGCCGAACCACCGACGCCGAGTTCCTCCATCTCACGTCGCCGCGCAGCTCCTCGCAGCCACGCGCACCGCCCGCATCCTGATCTGATGGACTAACGCGCCCATTCGCTCCTGCCACTGCAGTGCGGTCGGGCTCTCCAATCAGCGTCGCTCAAACGAGCACCCGCTGCGCAGGGCTGCACCAGCGCTGCATGCGGCATAATCAGGAATCGGATCATCATGCCTCCCTCGTTGAAGCAAGGGTTGCTTCTCTCCAGCGCCATCTCCGGGCTGTTGCTTGGCCCGCTTGGCACCGCGCGCGCGCAAGACAATAGCGGTGAATTGCCCAGCATCACCGTCACCGCGCCCAGTCCCATCGTCCGCCATACCGCGCGGCCGCGGCGCGCCGCGCCGACCCGGGCGACACGCACCACCCCCTCTCCCGAGGAGCCCGCGCCTTCCGAACAGCCGCGCATTGTCGTCAATGCCCCGCCGCAGCAGGGCGTTCTGCCGATCGTGACCGATCAGTTCGCCACGGTCACCGTGGTGCCGAACGAGGAAATCCGCCGCAACGGCGCGGCGACGCTGGGGGACCTGCTGAACAACAAGCCCGGCATCACCGGCTCCGGCTTTGCGCCCGGCGCATCCAGCCGTCCGATCATTCGCGGCCTCGACGTCAATCGCGTCGGCATCGTCGAGAACGGCGTCGGCAGCAACGGCGCCTCCGACCTCGGCGAGGACCATTTCGTCCCGATCGATCCACTATCGACCAATCAGGTCGAGGTCATCCGCGGGCCGGCGGCGCTGCGCTGGGGTTCCACCTCGATCGGCGGCGTTGTCAGCGCCAGCAACAACCGCATCCCGGAAACGATGCCGTGCGCGCCGCCGCTGGCGACACAGACCTACGGCTACAACGTCAAGACGCCGCCGCAACTGATATCATCCGGCGCCTGCACGGCCCTCGAGATGCGCGGCGCGCTGTCGAGCGTCGATCACGGACGCGAAGGCGGCGTGCTGCTGGACGCCGCAGGCAACAACGTCGCGGTGCATGCCGACGCGTTCGCGCGGCGCACCGACGACTACGCCATTCCCGGCGGCGTTCAGAAGAACACCGCGACGGACTCCAGCGGCGGATCGGTGGGCGCATCCTACTTCTTCACCGGCGGCTATGTCGGCGCCGCTCTGACCCAGAACAACAGCCTCTATCATATCCCGGGAAGGGAGGGTGAAGAACTCGGCACGCGGATCGATGCACGCCAGACCAAGTTCACGGCGAAAGGCGAGTATCGCCCCGATGCCGCGGCCATCGACGCGATCCGGTTCTGGGTCGGCGCAACCGATTACAAGCACCACGAACGGGGCCTCGCCGACGCCGCCGATCCTGCCAGCGACGGCATCCGGCAGACGTTCACCAACAAGGAGCAGGAGGGCCGGCTGGAGGTGCAGCTGGCGCCGTTCGACATCCGGTTCGCCGCACTCACGACGGCGATCGGCGTGCAGGCATCACATCAGGAGCTGACCGCGCCGAGCCCTGACGATCCGGGTAGCCCGCTCAACGGGCTTTGGGATCCGAATAACAACACCAAGGTCGCCGGCTACGTCTTCAATGAACTGAAGTTCAGCGAGAGCACCAAGGCGCAGGTGGCTGCCCGCGTCGAGCATGTCAGCCTCAACGGATCCACGCCCAGCTTCATTCCAAATCTGTTTGATCTCGACGTCGACCCCGACGGCATAGGCCCGGTCGTCTCGCGTCACCTCAACTACACACCAAAGAGCGGCAGCGTCGGCCTCATTCAGGATCTGCCGGGCGATCTCGTCGCCAGCCTGACCGCGCAATACACCGAACGCGCGCCGAAGCCGGCCGAACTGTTTTCGCGCGGCGCCCATGACGCCACCGAGACGTTCGATATCGGCAATCCCAATCTCGGAATCGAAACCGCGAAGTCGATCGAGATCGGCCTGCGCCGCGCGCGCGGCCCGTTCCGCTTCGAACTGACCGGCTATGCGACGCGCTTCAACGGCTTCATCTACCGCCGCCTGACCGGCAACACCTGCGATGGCGTCGCCTGCATCGCCGGCGACGGACTCGAACTGAATCAGGCGATCTATTCGCAACGTGACGCCGATTTCCGCGGCGCTGAATTCCAGTTCCAGTACGACGCTCTCCAGGTGTGGAACGGCATGTTCGGCGTCGAGGGGCAGTACGACATCGTGCATGCGACGTTCACCGACGGCAGCTATGTGCCGCGGATTCCGCCGCAGCGTGTCGGCGGCGGCATCTATTATCGCGACGCCAACTGGTTCGCGCGCGTCAACCTGCTGCATGCATTCGCCCAGAACAATGTCAGCGGCATCGAAACACCGACGCCCGGTTACAACCGACTGCGGGCGGAGCTGAGCTACACGACGAAGCTGCCCAAGACCGACTGGTGGGGCGCGCAGCAGGTCACCTTTGGCGTGGTTGGCGACAACCTGCTCAATGAAGACATCCGCAACTCGGTTTCCTACAACAAGGACCAGGTGCTGATGCCCGGCCTCGGCGTACGCATCTTCGCGAATGTGAAGTATTGAGTCATCCCTTCGTCATGGCCGGATTTATTCCGGCCATCCACGTCTTTCTTCTCACTCGTCGTTAAGACGTGGATGGCCGGGACGAGCCCGGCCATGACGCAAAACAATCCGATATCGCTCAGCCTCGCGCCGACGCTTCCCGCGCAAAACGCCAGTCAGGGCGGATCATGCCGGAAACGTTGTCGAAGGCGCCCTCGACCAGTTCTTTCACCAGCAGCCGTCGCCGATCCACCGGTCCCGGCATGTCGGCGCGGCCGAGCGGAATCATCTTGAAGCCGACCCGGCTGTAATAGGCCTCGTCGCCGACCAGCACCACGAGCTTCTCTCCCTGCGCCTTGGCATCGGCCAATGCGCGGTCAAGCAGGAGACGACCCACGCCACGGCTGCGGAACGGCGGCTCAACGGTGAGCGGGCCAAGCAGCAACGCGGGTGTGTCCCCGATGCAGACCGGAAGCTGCCGCACCGAGCCGACCAGCAACGTGCCGATGCGCGCGGTAAACGACAGGTCGAGCCGATGATCGACGTGCTCACGCAGCCGGTAGGCGCTGAGCACGAAGCGGCCGGGCCCGAAGGTGCGCTCAATCAAACGCTCGATCGGCTGGGCGTCGTTGGCCGTCTCCGGCAGGATTGTGAGGGAAAGATCGCTCATGTCGACGCGCGAGATAGCATCTGGCCGGGACGCGGTCCATGGTGCCGGCCAAGTTTTCGCAGGTCTCAGACCCAGGTCGGCGACGGCGGCGCCCGCCCGAGCACTTCAGCAATGCGCCGCCGCGTCCCTTGCGTGGTATCGGGCGGCAGCGCATCCGGCGCGAAGAAACCGCAGGCGACGATCTCGCGGTTTGGCTCCGGCGCCCGGTCCTGCGTGAAATGGCGGACGACATAGACCGCGACGTGATCGCGGCGCGAGACATGTCGATTGAAGAACAGCCCGTGCAGCACCGGCGTCTCGAACGCGATTCGTCCCTCCTCCATCAGTTCCCGGCGTAACGCGTCGCCAGCCGTCTCGCCAACCTCGACCCCGCCGCCCGGCAGATGCCATCCCGCGACATAGCTGTGCTTCACCAGGAACACACGGCCGTCGCCGTCGAGCACGACGGCCCGCACGCCCATCGTGAGGCCACGGGCGAACCGCCAGTAAAGATGCAAGAACCAGCGCAGCACCAGCTCAAGCCGGCGACGCAATGTCTTGTCTCTATGGACCACTTCCACGTGTCGCCCTCTTGATTCTTCGCGCCCTCCCGTCATCTTGCCTGAACCGATCCGGTTGCGACAGCGAGCCAGACCTATCGTGAAGCAGTTTTCCGATTTGACCGAGCGCGAGATTTTGGCGCTTGCTTCATGGATACGCCATGGCTGCAGGCAACGTTCCAGATCGCGGTCGGTGGCGCATTGGTGTTTCCAGCCGGCATTGTGTTAGGCAGCGCGTAGTGACGGTCTATGTGCTAATGTCCGCTTCCGACGAGGGGGTCCAATTGCTGCAAGCGCTCTTCCAGGCGCCGGGTGCAAAAGGATGCGAGTAACTGTGATCGGTGATGCAGCTCAGGATGTGACGTTCGTATGACAACTCGCGGCACCTCCGAGGCCAACATCACATCCGCCACCCTGGCGCATCTGTCCGATCCGCATCTGCCGCCTTTACCGATGGCGCGACCGCACGAACTGATCGGCAAACGCGCGCTTGGCTACGCCAACTGGCGACGCAACCGGCATACCATTCACCGCCGCGAGCTGCTCGATACCTTGATCGCGGACATGCAGGGGCGCCATCCTGACCACATCGCGATCACCGGCGACCTGTTGAACCTGTCGCTTCCGGCCGAGTTCGTACCCGCGCGCAAATGGCTGGAAACCGTGGGACCTGCCGATCGCGTTACGGTTATTCCCGGCAATCACGATGCTTATGTGCGCGCCACGCAGCACCATTTTGCCGAGGCCTTCGGGGATTATCTCCGCGGCGATCGCGCGGCCGCAACCGATCCGATCGCATTCCCCTTCGTCCGTCGGCGCGGGCCGCTGGCGCTGATCGCAACGTCAACCGCCGTGCCGACGGCGCCGTTCATGGCGACCGGCCGGCTTGGCGGTGTTCAACTCACAGCTCTCGAACGGGTGCTGTCCACACTTGCAGCAGAGCAGGTCTTTCGCGTGCTGCTGATCCATCATCCGCTGCGTTCCGACCATCACGGCCGGTTCAAGCGGCTGACGGATGCCGACGCCTTGCTCGCGCTGTTGAGGCGCTATGGCGTCGATCTTGTTCTGCACGGCCACGATCATGTGCATTCGACGATGTGGCTCGACGGACCGAACGGCCGCATTCCGGCGATCGGCGTGCCGTCCGCTTCGGCGGTGGCTCACGGGCATCATCCGGCCGCAGCCTATAATCTCTTTCACATCAGCCAGGATGGCGGACGCTGGCGCTGCGAGCAAAGCGTTCGCGGCTGGATCGAGAGCAAAGGCATGCGCGACATTCGCCGCGTCATGCTGATCAAGCCCTGAAGTCGAGCCTCTGAAGCGAGATCGTTGGACTTTCCGCTTCCGGCGCCATCGCAAGCGGAAGGGCTAGAAACTGCCCAACGCCGCAAACAGCGCGAAGCCGAACAGAGCTAGGACGCCGGCAAGGAAGCCGAACGCGAATGTCCAAATGCCGCTGCGGCGTGGTTTGGCCTTGGGCTGTGCGGCTTCCGGCAACGGCGTCGCCACCAGCGCATGCTCACGCTCGACCATGCGCCGCGCGACGTAATCGGTCACCGCCTGCACAATCACCGCCGGCGTGTGGGATTCCGCCAGCACCTTGCGGCCAAACCGTGTGTCCTGGACAAAACGGTACTGGCGTTTGTCGCGGCCCATCGCGATATGCGCGACGACATCGATCCACAGCCGCGGGTTATCGCCCTGGCTGATGCCGCGATCGAACAGATCGATGTTATCTGGAATCTGCTCGAACAGTGCATCCAGCTGTTCGTTCAAGATCTCGAGCCGCGCGACCTCAGCGTCGCGCAGGTCAACCACCACGCCGGTGCGGTCGGCGGCTTCGATACGAGCCTGCCGAAGGGCATCCCGCAGCCGGATCGGCTTCGCGGCGGCCGCGGCGGTCGAACCGATACTCTGTACATCTGACATGGTCAGCCAGCCTTTTCCCGGAATCCATTCCGCGCGATTAATCTATCAGTAACCACGCGAGGAAAAAAGGCCGTCTGCGATCAAGGGCTTGGCAACCGCCCGACGCGGCAGGAAAACGGCCTCGCCCGAATATCGCGCGAGGCCGCCGCATGTGCGTATGGCTCGAATCGAGGCGTGCGCGCCCCGTCAGGTGGCAGTCCGACGCGGTTCCTCGACGATAGAGAAGCGCACGCTGCCGCGGTGACGGTTCTCTTCGGAGACCTGCCGCCAGCAGTCCTCGGCTTCCTTGCGCGTCTTGAACGGCCCTTTGACCTGGGCCGAACCTTCCACCAGCTTGTGAAAGTTCATCGAGCCGAATTCGCCCCCGATCACCCAGAAAAGAGAACCGTCCGACATCATAGCCTCCTGTTACCCAGTCGCGGGTGCGTCTTCGCGATATTTCAATCTAGCGCGCGATTCCCGTATTTGCATCCGCTTCGAAGCAACCTCGGACGGACGCGGGGATCGCTAACAACCTTGGTTTCCTGTGGAGTTTTGAAGTTTGGCATTCGCTTCTCGCCGTTGCGGCACACAGGTCAGCGAACATCAAAGTCCCACCCCTCGAACCTATCTAGCCACGTTGCCGCGCTTTGTAATCCAAATTCGACAAGAATCCAGAGGCCCATTTCCGACATTAGTCGGACGAGAATCCGAACGGAACGCTGAGCCGCCGATAGTCATCGGGAAGCACCTCGCGACCGATCGGAAGTTCAGAACGCGCCGCGCATGTCGGCCGATGGCAAACGCGGCACGCCACCCCGATCGGCGTCGGTGCGTCGGCACGGGGTCCGGTTTCATCGCTGGCATAAATCAACTTGCCGGCATATTCGGCCGCGCAACCGATCGCGATCGCCCGCTCGACGCGTGCGGCCCTGTAGGAACCGCCTCCGGCGGTGACGGTGCGCGCAATCGAGAAAAACCGCTGACCGTCAGGTAATTCCAGCCACTGCGTCACGATCTGCCGCGGCGTCTTGAACGCGTCGTAAACGGACCAGAGCGGACAGCCGCCGCCATGCTTGGCGAAGGGAAAACCTGCGCCGTCGAGCAGTTTGGAAATGTTGCCGGCGGGATCCACGCGGATCAGAAAGAACGGAACTTTTTCACTGCCGGGCTTTTGCAGCGTGGTGATGCGATGGGCCGTCTGCTCAAAACTGGTTCCGAACTGCCGGGCCAGCGCTTCGATATCGTAGCGGCGCGTCTCGGCGGCTTTCGCGAAGGCAGAATATGGCATGATCAGCGCGGCGGCGGCGTAGCTGGCGAGCGAACGGTGCGCCAGCAAACGGCTGTTCGCGGTGCTGAATTGCCCCGCCTTCAGCGCGATCGTGATCTCCTCCTCGAATTCGAGATAGGCAAGTTGCTGGGCCAGTTGAAAGTTGAAGCTGGCATTGTCCAGCGAATCGTCGACCAGCACCTGCTTGCGATGAAGATCGAGCCGTCTGACGGCGCCCAGCATGACGTCCGGCGGCAATTGGCGAACATACAGATCGTGGCGGCTTTTCAGCCGCTCGATCAGCCAGTTCGAATTGACCGGCCCCTGCGCGATGCGCTCGGCGGCGTCGTCGAGATCGGCGAAATTGTTGCGGCGGGCTGCGAGAAACCGGCGGACTTCCGCAACCGGATCGCTGATATCCAGCCTGCTGACGGACGATCCGGTCCCGGTCAATCCGGGCCCTTTGCGATCGGCGAGCGCCAGCTGTTCTTCGCGATAGGCCGTATAGAGCCGCAA
Source organism: Xanthobacteraceae bacterium (assembly GCA_035565575.1). Classification (GTDB taxonomy): domain Bacteria; phylum Pseudomonadota; class Alphaproteobacteria; order Rhizobiales; family Xanthobacteraceae; genus 62-47. The sequence goes on along the minus strand of DATMSE010000168.1, from coordinate 19,617 downwards.
GAAGGCTTCCGCCAATCCTGGATAGCCGACCGCGATGTCGCGGATTTCAAGCGGGGGAATATCGATATCGGCAAACATCGGCTCCTTGAGAACCGCCTGCATCCGCGCGGCTTGATCGGTGCCGCCATCACCCGCGAGATCGGCGAGATCGACCTTGTAGGTGCGGGCAAGACGCAGCAGCATGTCCGCCGTGACCGGCCGCTGATTGCGCTCCAGCAGGGCGACGTAAGGCGCCGAAATATCCAGATCGGCCGCCATATCGGCCTGCGTCAGCCCGAGGTCGCGCCGCAGCCGGCGTAATCGAGGGCCCATGAAAACCGAACGGACGGTCGAAGTGGCCATGGCAAACTTACCTGAATGTAAGATTATTACAACATTACACGAGAGTTTTGTAAAGTCTGACAAGCTTTCTTCGTGCTGACTAGCGGTCCGACCCGATCTTCGCAAAAACGGTGGCAATCCCCAAACAGGAGCCATCAATGACCTATCAATCGCGTGGAATTGCCGACGGTATCGAACTGCCGGCTTCTTATCAGAGCCAGATCGCGGCCGCTGAGGCCCTGCTGAAGGACAAGCCGACCTGGAACGGCATCTCCGCTGAAGCGGTCGCCCGTATGCGCCTGCAGAATCGCTTCAAGACCGGCCTGGACATCGCCCGCTACACCGCAGCAGTGATGCGCGCCGACATGGCCGCTTACGATGCCGATCCCACCAAGTACACCCAGTCGCTGGGATGCTGGCACGGCTTCATCGCGCAGCAGAAGCTGATCTCCATCAAGAAGCATTTCGGTGGCCGCACCGACCGCCGCTACCTCTACCTGTCGGGCTGGATGGTCGCCGCGCTGCGCTCCGAATTCGGCCCGCTCCCCGATCAGTCGATGCACGAGAAGACCTCGGTACCCGCGCTGATCGAAGAGCTCTACACCTTCCTGCGTCAGGCCGACTCGCGCGAACTTAACGACATCTTCCGTCAGCTCGACGCTGCGCGTAAAGCTGGCGACAAGGCGCAGGAAGCCGCGCTGATCGAGAAGATCGACACCTTCCAGACTCACGTCGTGCCGGTGATCGCCGACATCGACGCGGGCTTCGGCAACGCGGAAGCGACCTACCTGCTCGCCAAGAAGATGATCGAGGCCGGCGCCTGCGCGCTGCAGATCGAGAACCAGGTCTCCGACGAGAAGCAGTGCGGCCACCAGGACGGCAAGGTCACCGTGCCGCATGACGTGTTCCTCGCCAAGGTCCGCGCGGTCCGTCATGCCTTCCTCGAACTCGGCGTCGAAGACGGCATCATCGTCACGCGCACCGACTCGCTGGGCGCCGGCCTGACGCAGCAGATCGCTGTCAGCCACAAGCCGGGCGACATCGGCGACCAGTACAACAGCTTCCTCGACTGCGAAGAAGTCGATGCGTCGAAGATCGGCAACGGCGACGTCATCATCAGCCGCAACGGCAAGCTGCTGCGTCCGAAGCGCCTGCCGAGCAACCTGTATCAGTTCCGTCCGGGCACCGGCGCGGACCGCTGCGTGCTGGACTGCATCACCTCGCTGCAGAACGGCGCCGATCTGTTGTGGATCGAGACCGAGAAGCCGCACATCGAGCAGATCGCCAGCATGGTCGATCGCATCCGCGAGGTTGTGCCGAATGCGAAGCTCGCCTACAACAACTCGCCGTCGTTCAACTGGACCCTGAACTTCCGCTGGCAGGTTTACGACGCCTGGAAGGAAGAAGGAAAGGACGTCAGCAAGTACAACCGCGCCGAGTTGATGAAGGTGGAATACGACGACACGCCGCTGGCGCTCGAAGCCGACCAGCGCATCCGCACCTTCCAGGCGGATGCCGCCAAGCGCGCCGGCATCTTCCACCACCTGATCACGCTGCCGACCTATCACACGGCCGCACTGTCGACCGACAACCTCGCCAAGGAATACTTCGGCGACGAGGGCATGCTTGGCTACGTCAAGAACGTGCAGCGTCAGGAGATCCGTCAGGGCATCGCCTGCGTCAAGCACCAGAACATGGCCGGCTCCGACATCGGCGACGACCACAAGGAATACTTCGCCGGCGAAGCCGCGCTGAAGGCTGGCGGCGTCCACAACACGATGAATCAGTTCAGCTAAGAACTGCGTTCAACAAATCGCGATCAAGACAAATGCCCGGCTCGCAAGGCCGGGCATTTTCTTTTGTGAGTGATGTAATCATTCGTCGTCATGCGCGGACTTGATCCGCGGATCCCTCTCCTTGAAAAGATAGATCGCCGGGTCAAGCCCGGCAATGACGCTGAGGTGTTTTACCATCAGATGAAACTCCAAAATCAGAAAAAGAATTTCGTCATGGCCGGGCTTGTTGTCCCGGCCACCCACCTCTGTTTTGTTGGCATTCAACAAGAACGTGGACGGCCGCAATAAATCCGATCATGACGGGATAGTCTATCGATTGCTGACACACGCTGGAGAGCCGATGCGCAGTTATTGGATTGGGACATTCGTCATCGGCCTGGCCGCCATTATTCTTTCCTCGCCCGCCTTCGCCCAGCGTGGCGCGAGCTGCCATAACGGGATGAGCTTTCCGCAGTTTCTCGAAACGCTGAAAGCTGATGCCGCGAAGGCCGGCGTCTCGCCGCGCGCCATTGCCGCCGCCTCGCGTTACCTCGTCTACGATCAGGGGATCGTCAATCGCGACCGTGGTCAGCGCGTGTTCGGTCAACTCTTTACCGTGTTTGCCGGCCGCATGGCGTCGGAAAACCGTCGCGTGCGCGGACAGCAGTTGATCAAGACCTACGCGGCCGCCTTCGCGCGCGCCGAGAAGGAATATGGCGTTCCGCCTGCGGTCATCACCGCGTTCTGGGCGCTCGAAAGCGATTTCGGCGCCGTACAGGGCAAGCTCTCGACGCTGCGCTCGCTGGTGTCGCTGGCTTACGACTGCCGCCGCGCGCAGATGTTTCATGACGAGACCATTGCCGCATTGAAGATCATCGATCGCGGCGATCTCACACCCGCCGAGATGATCGGCTCATGGGCCGGCGAACTCGGGCAGACGCAATTCCTGCCGCAGCATTATTACAACTACGCGGTCGACTACGATGGCGACGGCCATCGTAATCTGTTGCGCAGCGCGCCCGACGTGATCGGCTCCACCGCAAATTATATCGCCGCCGGGCTGAAGTGGCGGCGCGGCGAGCCGTGGTTGCAGGAAGTGCGGGTGCCGGAGAACCTGCCGTGGCAGGAAGCCGATCTCGCCATCAAGCATCCGCGCGCCAAATGGGCGCAATGGGGTGTGACGCTGGCGGACGGCCGCGCATTGCCGAGCGACAATCTGCCGGCGTCGCTGCTGCTGCCGATGGGCCGCCACGGTCCGGCCTTTCTCGCCTATCCGAATTTCGATGTCTACACCGAATGGAACAACTCGCTGACCTACGCCACCACGGCGGCCTATCTCGCCACGCGCATCGCCGGCGCGGCGCCGATGCGCAAACCCGCGCGGCCGATCGCGCAACTGTCGCACGACGAGCTTCGCGACCTGCAGCGGCAACTCGCGAAGCGCGGTCACGACGTCGGCAAGATCGACGGCGTGCTCGGTCAGAAGAGCCGCACTGCCGTCAAAGCCATGCAGGTGAAGTATGGGCTCCCTGCGGATTCGTGGCCCACGGCGGAACTGCTCGCCAAACTGCGCGGCGGCTGACATCCAAAACCTATTCTCCGCGCATGCGATGCCGGAGAATGAACGAGCCGCATTGGCGATTGCAGCAGTTGTTTTCTCCCGCCAACGATATTTGCGTCGCCCCACGCAGTTGGATTCGCCGAATTAGATGCATCGGCATTGAATTTCCCGGCCGCAGGCCTCAAGTTGGGATGGACGACTCCTTCCTCCATCCCGACACGCGGATTTTCCCATGAGCAATGCGACCAAACTTTTCGAACCCTACAAGCTGGGCCCCATTACCCTTGCGAATCGCGTCGCCATGGCGCCGCTGACACGCAACCGGGCAGCGGCAGGCATGGTGCCGAACCCGCTTGCGGTCGAATATTATACTCAGCGTGCCTCGGCCGGCCTGCTGATCACCGAAGCCAGTCAGGTTTCGCAGCAGGGCCAGGGCTATCAGGATACGCCGGGCATCTATTCGAAGGAGCAAATCGCCGGCTGGCGCAAGGTCACCGACAGCGTTCACGCGCGCGGCGGCCACATCTTCATTCAGCTCTGGCACGTCGGCCGCATTTCCCATACATCGCTGCAGGCAAATGGCGGCGCGCCGGTCGCCCCATCAGCGATCCGCGCAAACACCAAGACGTTCGTCGGCGGCAAATTCGCCGAAGTGTCGGAGCCGCGCGCGCTGGAGCTTGCGGAAATTCCGGGGATCATCGACAGCTTCAGGCGCGCGGCCGCGAACGCACTTGAGGCCGGCTTTGACGGCGTCGAAATCCATGGCGCCAACGGCTATCTGCTCGATCAATTTGCAAAGGACGGCGCCAATAAACGCACTGATGCCTATGGCGGCGCGATCGAAAATCGCGCACGCTTGATGCTGGAAGTGGCGAAGGCGGTCGCAAGCGAGGCCGGCGCCGATCGCACCGGCATCCGCATCTCGCCGGTGACGCCGGCCAACGATGTCTCCGACAGCAATCCGCAGCCGCTGTTCGACTACATCGTCGACGGCCTCAATGCCGAGAAGCTGGTCTACCTTCATGTCATCGAAGGTGCGACCGGCGGCCCGCGCGACAATGCGCCGTTCGACTATGCCAGTCTGCGCAAGCGCTTCAGCGGCGCCTACATCGCCAATAACGGCTACGATCTTGCGCTCGCCAACAAGGTCCTCGCGGCAAACGAGGCGGATCTCATCGCCTTCGGCAAGCCGTTTATCTCCAATCCCGATCTGGTCGAACGGCTGAAACGCGGCGCGCCGCTGAATGCGCCCGATAAAGCCACGTTCTATGGCGGTGGTGCGAAAGGCTACACCGATTACCCCACGCTGGCCCTCGACGCTGCACAGTAATCGGAGCATTTGCGGGATCGCAGCCCACGAGGGGATGCGGTCCCGTTCCCTTGAGCGATGCGCTTACGCGGTCTGGGTGACGAGCGGTCGGGACGTCGACATCCAGGCATCCAGCGCCGCGATCTCCGCCGCCGAGAGCCGTAAGCCCAGCTTCGAGCGCCGCCAGACCACGTCGTCGGCGCTGCGCGCCCACTCTTGCGCCATCAGATATGCGACTTCCCGCTCCGTCAATGTCGCGCCGAAGGAACGGCCGAGATCGGCCATCGAGGTCACACCCTCAAGGATCTTTCGCGCTAGCGTGCCATAAGCATGAATCAGGCGGCGGGCATGCGCGACCGGAAGAAACGGAAAATCGCGCCGCAATTCATCCGCCAAAGCAGCGACGTCAGTTCCGGCGAAGTCGCCCCCCGGCAGCGAGGCCGAGGCGGTCCAGCCCGCAGGCGCAGCGGTGCCGTGCAGATAGGGCGACAACTGCTGCAGCGCTTCTTCGGCCAGTCGCCGATAGGTCGTGATCTTGCCGCCATAGATCGACAGCAGCGGCACACCATCGGGCAGATCGAGCTCCAGCACATAGTCGCGTGTCGCGGCCTTGGCTTCGCCCGCGCCGTCATCGTACAGCGGCCGCACGCCGGCATAGCTCCAAACCACGTCATCGGGCGTTACCGGCCGGGCGAAATAGGCATTCACCGAACGGCAGAGATAGGCGATCTCTTCGTTCGTCGCGCGCACGTGCGCGGGATCGCCCTGATAATCGCGGTCGGTGGTTCCGATCAGCGTGAAGTCGCCCTGATAAGGTATCGCGAACACGATGCGGCCATCGCTGTTCTGAAAGATATAGGCGTGATCGTGCTGATAGAGCTTCGGCACGACGATGTGCGAGCCCTGCACCAGCCGTATCTTTGCCTTGGCGCTGACATTTGCGCCCCGCGCCAGCACCTCCTCTACCCAAGGCCCCGCAGCGTTGATCAGAACTCTTGCCTGGACGACGCGCCTCGCGCCGCTGACGGTGTCTTCGGTCAGGATATGCCAGACACCTTCTTTGCGCGCGAGTTCAACCGCCCGCGTGCGTGTCGCGATCTCGGCTCCGCGATTGGCGGCGTCGCGCGCGTTGAGCACGACGAGGCGCGCATCATCCACCGCGCAATCCGAATAGGCAAAGCCGCGGGTGAATTGTCCGGGCTTCAGCGGACGGCCGAATTCATCCTGCGCGAGATCCAGCGATCGCGTCGGTGGCAGCAGCTTCCGCCCGCCCAAATGGTCATAGAGAAACAGCCCGAGCCGCAACAGCCACGCGGGGCGCAATCCATCGTGATGCGGCAAGACGAAGCGGAGCGGCGAAATAATGTGGGGAGCGATCTGCCACAGAATCTCGCGCTCGATCAGCGCTTCCCGCACCAGCCGGAACTCGTAATATTCCAGATAGCGCAGGCCGCCGTGAATGAGCTTGGTCGACCAGGACGACGTGCCGCTGGCGAGATCGTTCATCTCGCACAGGAACACCGAATTGCCACGGCCGGCCGCATCCCGCGCGATGCCGCAGCCATTGATCCCCCCGCCGATGATCGCGAGGTCGAAAACCCTGGACACCGAGAACCTTCCTGCCCGCGCGTGCGCCAGCCTTACCTGGTGCCCGCCATGCGAGACTCCGCTTCCGGTGTTGTATCGTCGATTGCGGGCGGTCCACAATCAAAACCCTCATCTGCGGTGAAGACTTCGACCCGGCGTCACCGCAGCTCGATCCAATAAGGTCACCGCAGATGCGTACCGGCCCACTCAGGCGGCATCGGGCTCCGCCTCGGCCATGAATGCCGCTGCCGCCCGCTCCGCCTCGCGTGCGCTGCGAAACAACCGGCCTTCAAGGCGAAAAAACTGCGGAAGCGCGGCAAAGAAACGAAACCCGGCCCGGTCGCGCACCACGATCCCCACGGCCCGCGACTTGACCTCGATGATATAGCTGTCTGACATGATGGCGTCGTGAACGCTCCCTCGATCCGGCCAGATAAACCATCGCACGCGCATTTAGTTCCTCGCACAGCGCGATCGTTGCACGACGCTGTAGCTGCGCCGCGCGACACGCGCGTGACAAGGAGAGATGCAGATTGTCTCAGGCCGAAACCGAGTCGCGCCCGCTTTCGATGACCTGCGGCCGCCCCTGATCGTCAATAGCGACGTAGGTGAAATTTCCGTCAGTCACGAGAATAGAAGCCGTTTGGTTGCGCCGCCGCACCCAGGCTTCGAGATGCACCGTGATCGAGGTGCGGCCGACACGGTGGGTCGTTGAATAGACGGACACCAGATCGCCGACGAACACTGGCTTGCGAAAATTCATCGCCTCGATGGCAACCGTCACGGTGCGCGCTTTGGTCACCTTCATCGCGTAGATGCCGCCAGCGACATCCATCTGGCTGAGCAGCCACCCACCGAATATATCGCCATTCTGATTGGTATCGGCAGGCATGGCCAGCGTCCGGATAGACAGGTCACCGCGCGGCGCGGATATTGCTTCCTGCACGGTTGCGGTTTGCTGCTCGGCCATCACGCAAAATCCCGATCCTGTGATCCTGTCCCGCCGCTCGCCCGCCTTCAAAGAAAGCCGCTCGTCAGACGACATGCGCAGCACAGCAGATTTCAGCCTGCTCCGGAAGAGGCCCCGACATGACGGAACTGGTCCCAGCCTTCATCTGGCGCAAAACGGTCCCCGAATTTGCCCTGCAACTCGCGCAGACGCGCAACGACAGCTTCCGCACCGCGCGTTCGCGCATAGTTGAGCGGCCCTCCGCGGAATGGCGCATAGCCGGTGCCGAAGATCATTGCGCCGTCGACCAGATCGGCATCGTCGACGATGCCCTCGCGCAGGCAGGCTACACACACGTTCGAGATCGGCAGCACAAGCCGGTCGATCATCTCGGGGGTTGGCTTGACGTTAGCGGCGGCCGGGCGCTCCGCCTTGCCGTCCTTCCAGACGTAAAATCCCTTGCCGGACTTGCGGCCGAGTTCGCCACGCGCGACCTTCTCGCGGAGCCACGCCGGAGTGGGCGGCAACAGATCGCCGAACTTCAACCGCAGCATGTCGCCGACCGCGAGACAGATGTCGAGGCCGACCTGATCGGCCAATTCGATCGGCCCCATCGGCATGCCGAACTCCTTCGCCGCGGCATCGATCACGGTCTTGTCGATCTTCTCGTCGAGCATCACCATGGCTTCGAGCATGTAAGGCGTCAGCGCGCGGTTGACGAGAAAACCGGGCGAGCTCTTCACCGGCAGCGGCAGACGATCGATGGCACCGACAAAATCGGTCGCAGCCTGCACCACGGCCGGATCGGCGGCATCGTGACTCACCACTTCCACCAGTTGCAGCCGCGACACCGGATTGAAGAAGTGCAATCCGACCAGCCGCTGCGGCGATGCCAGGGCCGTGCGCAGGTCCTGCAGCGGAATGCTGGACGTGTTGGTGGCCAAAATGGCGCCCGGCTTCATGCGCGGTTCGATCTGCGCATAGATCTTTTGCTTGAGATCCAACTTCTCCGGCACCGCCTCGATGATCAGATCGGCGCTGCGTGCACCTTCGCCGGCAAGATCCGGTATCATCCGGTCGAGTGCGTCGCGGATGTCGATCTTCTTTCGGATGATCTTGCCGAACAGGGCCGCCGCGCGCTTGACCGCGCCGGCGATCGGCTCGGCCTTCATATCGGCAAGCGTCACGCGCAAGCCTCGATGCGCGCACCAGGCGGCAATGTCGCCTCCCATCGCTCCGGCGCCGATCACGTGAACGTGCCTGATGCGGTTGTCGCCGGCCGCCAGTTTTTTCATCTGCTCGCGCAGAAAGAACACGCGGATCAGGTTCTGCGCCGTGTCGCTCACCATCAACCGCGCGAACGAGCGCTTCTCCCCGGCCAGCATCGCCGCCCGGTCGTCGCCATGCCGCTCCCATAAGCGGATCAAAGCGAACGGCGCGGGATAATGGATATGCGGCGCGGCCTTCTCGGCCTCGCCGCGCATCCGTTTGGCCAGGAAACCGCGCACGGGGGCAAGACCGAACAGCGGTTGCCACGGTCCCGGCTTGGCGCGTTTCAAGTGGCCGAATACGGCATCCCTGACCGCGCGGCGTACGTGACGCTCCTGGGTGACGGCATCGACGATTCCCAGCGCCTTGGCCTTGCGCGCGTCCACCGTCTTGCCGGTCAGCATCAAGGTCATCGCCTGCACGGGGTTGATGAGCTGCGTCAACCGCACCGTCCCGCCGAGCCCCGGATGCAGCCCCAGCATGACCTCGGGAAATCCGAACCGCGCGTCCTCGATCGCGATGCGCATCTGGCAGGCGAGCGCAACCTCGAGACCGCCGCCGAGGCAAAAGCCGTGAATCACCGCGACGGTTGGAATCCTCATGGCTTCGAGCCGATCTATCACGGCGTGAGCGCGGGAAATCTCCGCCTCCACCACCTGGGCATCGCTGGCGCCGCGAAAGGCATTGACGTCGGCGCCGGCAATGAAGCCGGACGGCTTCGCCGAGCGGATGACGATTCCGGTCGGCCGCTCTGTTTCCAGCACCGTCAGCACCGCGTCGAATTCCTCCAGCACGTCGGCTGACAAGGTGTTGGCGCTGACGCCGGCGCGATCGAACAACAGCCAGGCGATGCCGTCAGCATCACGCGTCAGCCTGAAATTCCGATACGGACTTGCTGCCGCAGGCGCAGGCCCGAGTTCGAGTACGCGGTCTTCCAGCACGTTCATGATCTTGCTGTCCATGCCGCCCTCACACCGTCTCGATCAGCATGGCGCCACCGAGTCCGCCGCCGATGCACTCGGTGGCAATGCCACGCTTCGTGCCGAGCCGTTTCATCGCGTTGACGAGGTGCAGCACGATACGATTGCCGCTGGTGCCGACCGGATGCCCGAGACTGATGGCGCCGCCGTCAACATTGAGTCGCGTACGGTCGAGCTCGCCCATGGCACCGCCGACGCCCAGCACCTCGCGACAGAACGTGTCGTCGTTCCAGGCCGCAAGGCAGGCCAGCACCTGGGTCGCGAAGGCTTCGTTCAATTCCCAGGTTTCGATATCGTGCAGGCCCAGTTGGTGCCGTTTCAGCAGTTCGGTAGCCGACAGCACCGGACCAAGGCCCATGATGCGCGGATCGAGTCCGGACCAGTGGCTGTCGACAACGACCGCCTTCGGCGTGAGCCCGTGCCGCCTCACCGCCTCTTCCGAGGCCAGGATGGTCCAGCACGCGCCGTCGGTGATCTGCGAGGAATTGCCCGCGGTTACCTGACCCCATGGCCGTTCGAACACCGGCTTCAGCTTCGCCAGCTTCTCGGTGGTGGAGTCCGGCCGCACGCCATCGTCGTGATCGTAGAAGGAGCCGTCGCGAGCGAAGGCGGTTTCGACTTCGCCCCTGAGCCAGCCTTCCGCCTGCGCCCGCGCCAGACGGCGATGGCTTTCAACCGCATAGGCATCGGCCTGCTCGCGTGTGATATGAAACAAATGGCCGACCACTTCGGCCGTCTGGCCCATGTTCAATTCGCTGATCGGATCGGTCAGCCCGCGTTCGAGCCCGATGACCGGCTTGAGATAGGCGGGCCGCACTTTGAGCGCCGCGGCCGCTTTCGCCAGCATCCCCTTGGCGCCGGCCATGCCGGCGAACCAGCGTACGCCCTGCTGCGGCCACACCAGCGGTGCGTGGCTGAGCGCTTCGGCACCGCCGGCGAGGATGAGATCGGCGCCGCCGTCGCGGATGTAGCGATAACCGGTATCGATCGACTGCATGCCCGAGCCGCAATTGATCTGCATCGTGAAGGCAACCATCGCTTCGCCCATGCCGAGGCGAAGCGCGGCCACCCGCGCCGGATTCATTTCGTCGGCGATCACGTTGACGCAGCCGAGAATGACCTGATCGAAGGCGTCGGGTGCAAACGGCTGGCGCGCCAGCAGCGGCCGCCCGCACTGCACCGCGAGGTCCACCGGCGTGAACGGCCCGGGCCCGCTACGCGCCTTCAAGAACGGCGTGCGCGCGCCGTCAACGATAAAGACCGGTCGTGTCATGTCAGCCTGTCGCCCGCTTCGATGCCAATTCCTGGAAGAATTGGTGCACATTGGGCGCCTTGTAAATCGGCGATAGCGCGTCGGGGGCAAAATCGTCGACTTCGATCACCTGTGCCGCCGCGGCCTGGGCGGCGGCCAGCCGATCGGCATCCGCCTGGGTGATCACGCCCTGCCTGACGCCGTCCGCTGCCTTGCGCACGCGCGCGGCCCGCAGCCGCTTTGCGATATCCTCTGCCGCGACAATGAGCCGGAACGCCTTCTCCAACCGCGCCACCGCGCCATCGTCCTCGACGGCGGCAAGGTCCGGCGTCAGGCGATCACGCGCGACCGACGGCGTCAGCAGAATCTGCGCGCATTGATGCACGGTGCGGTCCGAAGGGCCGATCGCCCGTGCGCCAAGCGGCTGGATGATGAATTTCAGCAGCACGGCAACGACGCGGTTCGGCAGATTTGCCAAAATCTCGGCAAAGCGAATCTGGATCGTGCGCAATCCGTTCGCCATGCACCATTCCAGCAGGGGCAGATCTTCAGCCTGGCGCCCTTCGTCTTCCCAGCGCTTCAACGCAGCGGAAAGGAGGTACAGTTCGGAAAGGATGTCGCCGAAACGCGCCGACAGCATTTCCTTGCGCTTGAGCGCGCCGCCGAGAGTCAATAGCGCCATGTCGGCGCAGAGCGCGAACGCTGCGGCATGACGCGACAACTGCCGATAGTATCCCGTGGCGGGACCCGCTGCGGGCGCCGGCGCGAACAGACCGCCGCTCCAGTTGCGGCCCCAGGCGCGGAACAGGTTCGCGGCGCTGTGGCCGACATGTCGCCAGAAGGCCTTGTCGAAAGCATCGAGCGCCTTGTCGGGATCCTTTTCGCCCAGCGCGTTCATCTCGTTCAGAAGATGCGGGTGCGCGCGGATGGCGCCCTGGCCGAACACGATCAGGTTGCGGGTGAGAATGTTGGCACCCTCCACGGTGATACCGACCGGCACCGAGCGATAGAGATTGCCGATATAGTTCTGCGGCCCATCGATCACGGCCTTGCCGCCGTGAATGTCCATGGCGTCATCGATCACGGTGCGCATGCGCTCGGTTGCATGCAGTTTCATGATGCCGGAAATCACCGCCGGATGACGACCCTGATTGAGGGCGGCACACGTCAGCCGCCGCGCGGCATCGAGCAGGTAGGCGGTGCCCGCGATGCGCGCCAGCGGCTCCTCGATGCCCTCGAACTTGCCGATCGGCAGATTGAACTGTTCGCGGATGCGCGCATAGGCTCCGGTGGTGCGCGCCGCATAGGCCGCGCCTGCCGCCGACAGCGACGGCAGCGAGATGCCGCGCCCGGCCGCCAGCGCAGTCATCAGCATTTTCCAGCCCTGCCCCAGCCGCTCCTTGCCGCCGATGATGTAGTCCAGCGGAATGAAGACGTCCTTGCCCCAGTTCGGCCCGTTCTGAAACACCTGCATCGCCGGCAGATGACGGCGACCGATTTCAACGCCGGGCAAATGCGTCGGGATCAGCGCAACGGTGATGCCGAGTTCGTCCTGATCGCCGACCAGATGATCCGGATCGTAAGCCTTGAAGGCGAGGCCGAGCAGCGTCGCCACCGGGCCGAGCGTGATGTAGCGCTTGTGCCAGTTCAGGCGCAGGCCGATCACCTCGCGGCCCTCGAACTCGCCCTTGCAGATGATGCCGGTATCGGTCATCGATGCCGCGTCGGAGCCGGCTTCCGGACTGGTCAAGCCGAAACACGGGATCTCGCGGCCATCGGCTAGGCGCGGCAGCCAGTGCTGCTGCTGCTCGCTGGTGCCGAAGCGCATCAGCAGTTCGCCGGGACCGAGCGAATTGGGCACCATCACGGTGACCGCCGCGACCAGCGAACGCGAGGAAATCTTGCGCACTACTTCGGAATGCGCGTAGGGCGAGAAGCCGAGCCCGCCGAACTCCTTCGGAATGATCATGCCGAAGAACTTTTCGCGCTTGACGAAGTCCCAGACGTCGGGCGGCAGGTCGCGCCACTCCCAATTGATCTTCCAGTCGTCGAGCATGGCGCAGAGCGCGTCGACCGGACCGGTCATGAACGCCTGCTCCTCGGCCGTGAGTTGCGCCGGCTGGGTCGCCAGCAGCTTCGACCAATCCGGATTGCCGGTAAACAGGTCCGCGTCCCACCAGACATCGCCGGCTTCCAGCGCCTCGCGCTCGGTGTCCGACATGGTCGGCAGCACCTTGCGTGCCCAGGAAAAAATCGGCTTGCTCAAATAGTCGCGGCGAAACGACGATGACGACATGACCACGTTCTCCTGCAGACGTTCAGGCACAAAGGATACGGGCGATCAGCCGCCGTATCCTTTACCGGATTCCCCTTCATCGCTCCACGGCTGAACACTCGACCCAAGATTCGGAGAGTGCGGCGCAGGTCGACAACGTCAATGCCGGCACCAGGTTCCCGGCCGCGACCAGGTGACGCGCGACTTGGCCGCGCGGCAGCAACTGCCAGTGAGAACCTGCGAATTATTTCGGGCGCACCATCTCGAACATGGCGTCGGGCCGCACCTCGATATAATCCCCGAGACGCCCGGCGCGCAGAATGGGATGGGCCTGGGCGGTCTGATAGACGCCGTCCTTGATCAGCGACTTGTCGATATGCACCGCGACGACCTCGCCGATCGTGAACCAGGTATCTGCCTTCGTCCCGTCGGCGCCCTTGAGCTGGATGATCTCCGACAGCCGGCACTCGAAAGTGACGCGGCTTTCGCGAACGCGCGGCGGCTTGACGAGGCGACTCGGAATCGGCGTCAGGCCCGCCAATTCGAATTCGTTAATCTCGTGCGGCACTGTCGCCGAGGTCGCGTTCATCTTCTGCGCGATATCCATCGTGGCGAGATTCCAGACGAACTCGCCAGTCGCCTGAACGTTGCCGACCGTGTCCTTCCAGCCGGTGGACGAAAATCCGATCAGCGGTGGACGGTAGTTCAGGGCATTGAAGAAGCTGTAAGGCGCGAGATTGACACGGCCATCAGCATCGCAGGACGAAATCCAGCCGATCGGCCGCGGTGCGATGATGGCGTTGAACGGATCGTGGCGCAGCCCATGGCCTTTCGCCGGCTCGTAAGAGTGGATATCGCTCGAGCCAGTCTCACCGATGTCAGCGCCGTTCATAGATCAGTCCTTCAGCCGGGTTTGCTTTGCCCGAGCCCGACCAGGATGAAATCGATCATCTCGTCGAGCGTCGGTCCCGGCTTGTTAACACATTGCGCGATCATCTGCGGATGGAAAAAGCGCAGCATGGCATTGCAGGTGCACAACGCCGCCACCCGGACGTCCGTCACGTGAAACTCACCCCCGGCGACGCCTTCGGCGATCACCTCGCCGATCAGCGTCGTCACGCGCTCGACATGCGCCTTGCAGACCTCCCAGTCCTCCTCCATGGCGCTGGCCACCATTTCGTGGAGCTTCGCGTCACCGACATAGCGTTCGGTATTCATGAGGTGGATGGTCGTCAGCAATTCGCGCAGCCGTTGCGGCACCGGATCGCGCTTGGCGGCGATCGCCTGCGCCGCCGTCTCGACCTCGCCCATCAGCCGGCAGGCAACGCCCTGACGGATCGCATCCTTCGAGCTGAAGAAACGATAGACGTTGGCCGGGCTCATGCGCAGCAGCTTGGCGATATCGGCCACCGTGGTCTTCTGGTAGCCAATCTCGCGGAACAGCCGCTCCGCCACCACGAGGATGCGCTCCTGCGTGTCGGCTTCGGTATGTTCGGACAACATCGTCATATCAAGGTTCACTCTTCATTTATTCAGCGGCCTCGGCAAGCGGAAATGCAAGCTGGGCGTCTTCATGTTGCGCCGCCGCAGTGTTGGTTTCGCCGGGGCCTTTCTCGTCGAGGCTCTTCCTGAACCACAGCGCATAAAGCCCCGGCAGATACAGCAGCGTCAGGAATGTCGCGACGAACAATCCGCCCATGATGGTGATCGCCATCGGGCCCCAGAATGCGGAACGCGACAGCGGGATCATGGCGAGGATCGCCGCCAGCGCCGTCAATACCACCGGACGCGCACGACGAACGGTCGCCTCGATGATGGCCTCGCGGCGGGTCAGGCCGTGCCGCACGTCGGTTTCGATCTGGTCGACCAGGATCACGGTGTTGCGCATGATCATGCCCGCGAGCGCGATCAACCCGAGCAGCGCCACGAAGCCGAACGGCTGGCTCGCGACGTTGAGGCCGAGCGACGCGCCGACGATGCCGAGCGGCGCAGTGAGGAACACCAGCAGCAGCCGCGAGAAGCTCTGCAGCTGGATCATCAGCAAGGTCAGCATCACGACAACCATCAGCGGGAACAGCACGAAGATCGACGCATTGCCCTTCTCGGATTCCTCGATCGCGCCGCCCATTTCCATGCGATAGCCGGGCTCCAGGCTGTCGCGGATCGGCTTCAGCTTGGCCCAGATCGCGTTGCTGACGTCGGGCGCCTGCACGCCGTCGACGATGTCGCCTCGGACGGTGATCGCCATGTCGCGATTGCGCCGCCACAGGATCGGCTCCTCGTGCGCGTATTCGACCTTGGCGATCTGCGACAGCGGCACCGCGACGCCGTTGCGCGAGGTGATGGTGAGGTCGCCCACGCGCGCCAGATCAAGCCGCTCCCCCGGCACCGCGCGCGCCACCACCTCGACCTTCTCGATGCCGTCGCGCACGGTCGTCACCGGCACGCCCGAGATCAGCATCGCCAGCGATTGCGAGACATCCTGCGGCGTCAGGCCGAGCGCACGGGCACGATCCTGATTGACGACGAGCTTGAGCACCGGCGTCTGCTCGTTCCAGTCGAGATGCGGATCGACCACGTCGTGATTGGTCCGCACCACATCGCGCACCTTGTAGGCGATCTCGCGCACCTTGTGCGTATCCGGTCCGATGACGCGGAACTGCACCGGGAAGCCGACCGGCGGGCCGAAGTTGAAGCGATCGACGCGCACCCGCGCCTCGTTCAAGGCGCCCTCATGCACCGCCTTCTCGATCTTCGACTTGATGCGCTCACGTGCCTCGACGTTCTTGGATACGATCACGATCTCGGCGAAAGACTCGTTCGGCAGTTGCGGGTTGAGGCCGAGCCAGAAGCGCGGCGAGCCCTGCCCGACATAAGCCGTGTAGGTCGCGATATCGTCATCATCCTTCAAAAGCTTTTCGGCATCCTTCACCGCCTTCTCGGTGACGTTGAAGGCGGTGCCTTCCGGCAGCCGCAGCTGCAGGAACAGTTCCGGCCGCTCCGATAACGGGAAGAACTGTTGCTGCACATGGCCGAAGCCGACGATGCTGGCGCCGAAGATCGCCACCGTCGCTACCACCACCTTGACGCGATGGTTGACGCACCACGTGATGATGCGCCGCAGGCCACGATACATCCGCGTCTCATAGATCGCGTGCGGATCGTGAATCGCCTGCCCCGGCTTGACGAAATCCGGCAGCAGCTTGACGCCGATATAGGGTGTGAAGATCACCGCGACGAACCACGACGCCACCAGCGCGATCGCCACGATCCAGAAGATGCCGCCGGCATATTCGCCGACGCCGGAATTGGCGAAGCCGATCGGCAGGAAGCCCGCCGCCGTCACCAGCGTGCCGGTCAGCATCGGAAACGCGGTGGATTCCCAGGCGAAGGCGGCGGCTTTCGCGCGCTCCCAGCCCTGCTCCATCTTCACCACCATCATCTCGACGGCGATGATGGCGTCGTCCACCAGAAGGCCGAGCGCGATGATCAGCGCGCCGAGCGTGATGCGGTGCAGGTCGAGCGACATCGCCTCCATGACGACGAACACGATCGCCAGCACCAGCGGCACCGACAGCGCGACGACGATGCCGGTGCGCAGGCCGAGCGCAAGGAAGGAGACGAACAGCACGATGGCCAGCGCTTCGATGAACGAGCGCACGAACTCGCCGACCGCGTGCTTCACCACCAGCGGCTGATCGGCGATCTGTTCCAGCTCGATGCCCTTGGGCACACCGTTCATGAAATCGGTGCTGGCCTTCCGCACATTGTCGCCGAGCTCGAGAATATTGGCGCCCTTCGCGGTGACGACGCCGATGCCGAGCGCGGGCTTGCCTTTCTGTCGTATTTCAAAACTCTTGGGATCGACGAAACCGTGCTTCACCGTGGCGATGTCGCCGAGTCGGAACACCCGGCCGTTGCTCTCCACTGGCGTTTCCGCCACCGCCTTGGCGCCGTCGAGCGCACCGGTGACCCGCAGCGGCACGCGCTGCGACGAGGTCTCCACCGTCCCGGCGGGCACCACCGCGTTCTGTTTCGCCAGCGAATCGAAGATCGCCTGCGGCGCGATGCCGAGCGTGGCCAGCTTGGCATGGGAGAACTCGACGAAGATCTTTTCGTCCTGCGTGCCGTAGAGATTAACCTTGGTCACGCCGGGCACCTTCAACAGGCGCTGGCGCAGCCCTTCCGCCACCTTCTTCATCTGCGCGTAGTCGGCGCCATCGCCGGTCATCATGTAGAGGATGGAATCGACGTCGCCGTATTCGTCGTTGAAGTTCGGGCCGATCAGATTCGACGGCAGGTTGGCGCGGATGTCGGAGAGCTTCTTGCGCAGCTGATAGAACAGCTCGGGCACTTCCTTCGGCGGCGTGTTGTCCTTGAAGAACACCTGCATCGCCGTGAAGGACGGCTTCGAGTAGGTCTGCACCTTGTCGAAGTAAGGCAGTTCTTGCAGCTTCTTCTCGATCGGATCGGCGACCTGCTCCTGCATCTCCTTGGCAGTCGCTCCCGGCCAGATCGCCGAGACCACTACCAGCTTGATGGTGAAGGACGGATCCTCGGCGCGGCCGAGCCGCAGATACGAATAGAGTCCCGCGCAGCCGATCGCGACGATCAGGAACAGAACCAGCGCCGGATGCGCCACCGACCAGGCCGAGAGATTGAACCGCTTCATGGCAGCCTCACGTCATCACGAACAAGCAACCGGAATCAGAACGACAGCGAGGAGACGACCCGCACCTTCTCGGCGGGATCGAGCTTCTGCACGCCGAGCGTCACCACCTTGGCGCCTTCCTCGACGCCGCCCGTGATGAGAACGTTTTCGGAACCGTAGGACTTCACCGTCACCGGCCTCAACGTGACCTTGCCGGCCTCATCCACGACGTAGAGCGATGGCGAGGTGCCCTGATTGAACAGCGCCGACAATGGCAACTTCGCCACGCGTTCGGTATCGCGATCGGTAATGGTGAGCGTCGCGGTCATGCCGAGCGCGACGCGGTCGTCGGCATCGGGCAGCGAGAATTTCGCGAGATAGGTACGGGTGGCCGGATCGGCCTGCGGCGCGATCTCGCGCAGCTTCGCGGTGTAGATCTTGCCGGGCTCCGACCAGAGCGACACTTTCGCGGCGCCATCCTTGGCGCGGCCGACCAGCGTCTCGGGAATCGCGACCACAGCCTCTTTCTCCGCGATGCGCGCGAGCCGGACCGCGGGCTGGCCGGCGGCCACCACCTGGCCGGGATCGATCATGGTGGCGGTGACGACGCCACGGGTATCGGCCACCAGCGTCGCATAGGACAGGCTGTTCCCGGTCAGTTCCACCGATCGCTCGGCGCGATTGAGGCGGGCACGCGCCTCGGCCGCGGCGGCGTTGGCCTGATCGAGCTGCGCGTCGGTCGCCCAGCCCTTCGCCTTCAATTCCCTGGCGCGTGTCTGCGCGGCGGCGGCCTGCGCCAGTGTGCCGGTGGCGGCGCTGAGTTCAGCCTGCGCCTGCTCGGCCTGCAATTTCAGATCAACCTGATCGAGGGTCGCCAGCGCCTGCCCCGGTTCGACCATCTGTCCGACTTCCACCAGTCGCTTCTCCACTTTGCCGGCGACGCGAAAGCCCATATCGGTCTCGATCCGCGGCCGGATGGTGCCGACGAAACTGCGCTCCGGCGTTTCCGGCTGATAATGCACCTGCGCGACCAGCACCGGCCGCAGCGGCTCGGACTTTTCGGCCGTGGATTGATCGCATCCACCCAGCGCAAGCGCCGGGAGGATGACCCCGAGAGCCGATAGAACTTTGATTTGATTGCGGAAACCTGCAAATGCCGACATCGGGAGCACCCTTGCGATATGCATCTTGCGCAGAGGGTGCGCCGATTACTGACGATTGTCAATATTCGTCAGTGAGCATTTATCAATCGACACTCGCTGTGCGAGATCGACCGCGATGGCTTGCGCCGTCGGTTGCATTGAGTCTAGGGCCGGAAAACCCTGGCCGGAAAACTATGGGCTCGCGAACTGATGTTGAATTACCACCATGGTCATGGCCGGGCTTGTCCCGGCCATCCACGTCTTGCTTGCAGAGACTCCGAGAAGACGTGGATGCCCGGGACAAGCCCGGGCATGACGGATCGGATTGACTACATTACGCGGCAGAAACGCAGCTCTATTACTTCACGCCTGCTGCCCCGTCCGCAAACTCAGTCCGCGTCTCGTGCTTGCCGATCAGCACCAGCAGCGCGGCGATCAACGGCAACACTGCGAGCACCAGCAATCCGGTCTCGGTGCTGCCGGTGGTCTCCTTGACCCAGCCGATCAGGTACGGGCCGCCGAAGCCGGCGAGATTGCCGATGGAAT
>DATMSE010000167.1:0-59556 GCA_035565575.1 Xanthobacteraceae bacterium | reverse complement strand
AGCTGGAGGAACGCCTGAGCGAGCTCCTGCAGGCCCAGAACCAGACAGCGGGCCGCCTCGATGCAATGGGTCAGGCGCTCGCGGGCCGACAGGCGGAGATGGCACGCGCGGTTAGCGATCGCCTCGATTCCGTCACCCAGCGCGTCGGCCAGTCCATGGAACAGACCACGCGCCACACCATGGACAGTCTGCGCGCCCTGCACGAACGGCTCGGCATCATCGACAGCGCCCATAAGAATCTCACCGAATTGACCTCGCAGGTGACCACGCTGCGCGATGTACTCGCCAACAAGCAGTCGCGCGGCGCCTTCGGACAGGCGCGCATGGAAGCCATCGTTCGCGACGGGTTGCCCTCCGGCGCGTATGCATTCCAGCATACGCTCTCCACCGGCAAACGGCCCGACTGCGTGGTGATGCTGCCGGACGGACGGCCGCTTTGCATCGATGCCAAGTTTCCGCTGGAAGCGATCACGGCCTTGAAGGATGCTCGTTCCGATGAAGAACGCCGGTTCGCGTCCCAGCGGCTGCGTCAGGACGTGGCAAAGCACATCACCGACATCGCGGAAAAATACCTGATCCCCGGGGAGACCCAGGATACCGCGCTGATGTTCGTCCCCTCGGAATCGGTCTATGCCGACATCCATGAGGGTTTTGACGATATCGTGCAGAAGGCCTATCGCGCTCGGGTGGTGATGGTATCGCCATCGCTCCTGATGCTGGCGATCCAGGTGATGCAGCAGGTCCTGAAAGATGCCCGGATGCGTGACGCTGCCGACCAGGTGCGCACCGAAGTGATGCACATGATGGATGATGTCGAACGGTTGCGGGAGCGCGTCACCAAGCTCGGCAGCCATTTCGATCAGGTTGGCGAAGACGTGCGTCAGGTGCTGATCTCGGTGGGCAAAATCGAGAAGCGCGCGACGAAAATCGAGGCGCTCGATTTCAACGCTGGCGAGGCCGCCATCGAAACGCCACAGCCGGCAGCGACCGACGGCGCACCAGAACTGTTCACGGCACCGCCCCGCAAGCTGCAGGCTGGAGAATAGTTCCACAGTCGCGTCAGCAAGGGGCCGTGGTGCCACAGCAATTGCCTTCGCCTATTTCGTCCGTCGGCGCGGCCGCCCGGGAGCACCGCGAATCTGGTAGCACTTCGGCATGACCGCACCGGACGCTGCATCCTCCTCGCCGCCCTCCTCATCTGCGCCGGCACACACCGGCGAGCGCGAGGGGTTTTGGAAAGCTTGGCTGGTCTATCTGCAACCGCGCGTTCTGGTGGTGATGTTCCTCGGCTTCTCATCGGGGCTGCCGCTGGCGCTGTCCGGCTCGACGCTGCTGGTCTGGGTCAGCGAAAGCGGCGTCAGTCTCGGCACCATCGGCCTATTCACGCTGGTGGGCACCCCTTACACGCTCAAGTTCCTATGGGCGCCACTCGTGGACGGCCTGAGGCTGCCGCTCCTCACGCGCTTGCTCGGCCGGCGCCGCGGCTGGCTGATCTTCACCCAGCTTCTGCTGATTGCAGCGATCCTGGCGCTGGGATTGACGGATCCGGCGCGCTCGCCGTTTGTTGTGGCCCTCGGCGCGCTGATGGTCGCGACCGCCTCCGCGAGCCAGGACATTGTCGTCGACGCCTTTCGCGTCGAAAGTCTCGACGAGAGCGAGCAGGCCGCCGGCATGGCATCCTACGTCGCGGCCTATCGCATCGGCATGGTGGCCTCCACCGCAGGCGCGCTGTTTCTCGTCACCGGCTTCGAACATATGGGATTGCCCCGCCTGCAGGCCTGGACGGCCAGTTTCGCGGTGATGGCCGGTCTGGTTCTGATCGGCATTGTCACGGTGCTGCTGGCCCGCGAGCCGGACGGATCGATCCGCACCGAGGCCGTGACCAGTGACAAGCCATCGCTGCAGCGGGTGATCGATGCCGCGGTCGGCGCCTTTGTCGAATTCCTCAGCCGGCGCGATGCCATCCTCGTGCTGATCTTCGTGATGCTGTTCAAGTTCACCGACGCGTTCGCCGGGGCCATGACAGTGCCGTTCATCATCGATGTCGGCTTCACGCGCAACGACTATGCGATCATCGTCAAGGGCCTCGGTCTCGCCGCGACCCTGATCGGCGGCTTCGCCGGCGGCTTTCTGGCGCGCGCCTGTCCGCTCGTCGCTTGCCTGTGGATCGGCGGGATCCTGCAAGCGGTTTCGAACCTGACATTCTCATGGCTGGCACTGATCGGGCCGCAGCAATGGGCTCTGGCGGTCGCAGTCAGCATCGAGCAGTTCACCGGCGCCATCGGCACGGTGATCTTCGTCGCTTATCTGTCGGCGCTCTGCAACAATCCCCTGCATACCGCAACACAATACGCGCTGCTCACCGCGCTCGCGGCGGTCGGGCGTATTTATCTGTCGTCAGGCGCGGGCTATGTGGCCGCGGCCACCGGCTGGCCGCTGTTCTTCGTCGTCAGCGTGCTTGTGGCTATTCCGAGCCTGCTGTTGATGATCTGGCTGCAACAGCGCGGTCACTTCAGGACGCTCGGCCCGGCGAAGACCTGACGCATTCTCGAGCGCACCGTATCCGGTTCGCGCAAGCAATGCGTTTCGGGCGAACCCAACGTCAGAACAGTGTTCGCTGCCGCATCGCGGCTGAGAGCGTGCCCTCATCGAGATAATCGAGTTCGCCGCCGACGGGAACGCCATGCGCCATCCGCGTCACCTTGACATCAGCGTCTTGCAGCAGGTCCGTGATGTAATGCGCGGTGGTCTGACCATCGACAGTGGCGTTGAGCGCCAAGACGACCTCCTTCACCTCGGACGCATGTGCGCGCGATACCAAGGCATCGATGGCAAGATCGTCCGGCCCGACTCCGTCGAGCGGCGACAGCGTCCCTCCAAGCACGTGATAGCGTCCATTGATCGCATCGGCGCGCTCCAGCGCCCACAGATCGGCGACATCCTCCACCACCACGATGATCGAGGGATCGCGTCGGACGTCGGTGCAGATGGTGCAGGGATTGGCCGTATCGATGTTGCCGCAGGTCTTGCAGACCTGGATTTTCTCCATCGCGATCTGCAAAGCGGCGGTAAGCGGCGCCATCAGCGCCTCGCGCTTCTTGATAAGATGCAGCGACGCACGCCGCGCCGAACGCGGGCCGAGCCCCGGCAGCCGTGCCAGCAACTGAATCAGGCGCTCGATCTCAGGCCCGGTGACGTTGGCAGCCATCTCAAGAGAAGCCCAGCCCCGGCGGCAGGCCCAGGCCGCCCGTGAGTGCCTGCATCTTCTCCTGCATCGCGGCTTCCGCCTTACGGCGCGCGTCGTTGCAGGCTGTGACGATCAGGTCTTCGAGGATCTCGCGCTCGTCCGCCTTCATCAAGGAGGGATCGATGCGAACGCTCTTCACTTCCATTTTCGCAGTCATCCGGACTGCGACCATGCCGCCCCCGGAGATGCCCTCGACCTCGACGTGATCGAGTTCGTCCTGCATCGCCTTCATCTTCGATTGCAGTTGCGCGGCCTGCTTCATCATGCCGAGAAAATCAGCCATGATTCATCCTCTTCATCGGTGATCAGAGGTCATCGCTGTCGGAGTCATCCGCAGCGTCGCCCTCGGGTATATCGGTATCCGGAATGTCGGGAGCAATGTGACGCACCTCGATGATCTTGGCGCCCGGAAAACGCGCCAGCACCTCATGCACGCGGGGATCCGCCTCGGCGCTGCGTTCGCGCGCCGAGCGCTGCTGCAAAGCCTGTTCGCGCAGCGTCGGCTGGCCTGGTTCGTTCGATACGATGACCGCCCAGCGGCGACCGGTCCATTGTTCCAGCTTGCGGGCAAGATCATTGATCAGCGTGCGCGACGCGCTACGTTCCATCGCGACTTCGAGACGGCCGTCCTCGAAGCGCACCAGCCGAACGTCGGCCTCCAGCGCCGACTTGGTCTGCAGGTCGCGCTGCGCGGCCGCCAGCGCGACCAAGTCGGGAAAGCTGGCGACTTTCATTGTCGGCGCAGCGGCGGCGGTCGGCGACGGCATTGGTGCCCGCGCATGCGCTTCGCCGCCTGAACGCGGCGGATTCGGACGCGACGGCATCGATGACATCGTCATGGCCGCCGCAGACGGCGTACCTGCGCCGACACCTGACGCCGACGTTCCTGATGAGGAGGGCGTGTTGCGTGGTGCGTCAACGCCCGGCACAGCCGCCCCGCCATTGCCTTGCTCGATCATGCGGATCGCTTCGTCCGGCGTCGGCAGATCGGCGACATAGGCGATGCGCACCAGCACCATCTCCGCGGCTGCTGCCGGCCGCGTGGCGGACTGCACCTCGCTGATCCCTCTGAGCAGCATCTGCCACATCCGAGACAGCACCCGCATCGACAGCTTGGTGGCGAAATCGCGGGCACGCAGCCGCTCGGTCTCGCCAAACACCACGTTGTCGGCCGTGGCAGGCACGATCTTCACGCGCGTGACGAAATTGACGAACTCGGCGAGATCGCTCAGCACCACGATCGGATCGGCACCGGTGTCGTATTGTTCGCGGAATTCCTTGAAAGCCGAGACGATATCGCCACGCGCCAGCGCATCGAAAAGATCGATGACGCGGGTGCGGTCGGCAAGCCCCAGCATCTGTCGGACGTCATCGGCGCGTACGATTCCCGCCGCATGCGCGATCGCCTGATCAAGCAATGAGAGCGAATCGCGCACCGAACCCTCCGCAGCCCGCGCGATAATGCCGAGGGCTTCGGGTTCGGGTTCGAGCTTTTCCATCGCCACGATGTTAGCGAGATGCCCCATCAGCACGTCGGCCTCGACGCGCTTGAGATCGAAACGCTGGCAGCGCGATAGGACCGTGACCGGCACCTTGCGGATTTCGGTGGTGGCGAAGACGAACTTGGCATGCGCCGGCGGCTCTTCCAGCGTTTTCAGGAACGCGTTGAAGGCCGCGGTCGACAGCATATGCACTTCGTCGATGATGTAGACCTTGTAGCGCGCGGTGGACGGCGCGTAGCGCACGCTGTCATTGATCTGCCGCACGTCGTCGACGCCGGTGTGGGAGGCCGCGTCCATTTCCAGCACGTCGATGTGCCGGCTTTCCATGATGGCCTGACAATGTAGGCCGAGCGCGGACATCTGCACCGTCGGCCCTTTGATCGAACCGTCCGGCAATTCGTAATTGAGCGCCCGGGCCAGAATGCGCGCCGTGGTGGTCTTGCCGACCCCGCGCACACCGGTGAGAATCCAGGCCTGCGGAATCCGCCCGGTCTCGAAGGCATTGGAAACGGTGCGAACCAGGGCTTCCTGGCCGATCAGATTATCGAAACTGGTGGGGCGGTATTTGCGCGCCAGAACACGATAGGCTCCGGCGCTCGGAGATGCCGCACCGCTCCCCAGGTCGAAGCCGCCCTGATCGTCGGAAGGCGTTGCAGGGGTGCCAGCATCAGTCATCAAGCGATCCGCAATTGCGTGTTCTCGAGTCGGACAGATTGCATCACGCGCAACGACGCCGCGACCTGATTTTCATCCTGCTCTCGTCCAAGCGGAGCCGGCTTGCGGAATTGCTCAGGCACCGCCGGGACCGACGGCATTGCCCGTTGTCCATCGGCAGGGCGCCGATGCGCCCCAGAAAGCAAGGTAGGAGACTGACGAGCGACCCGAACCGGACCTCGTTAGGGCTGCTTCCTTCCGGACCTGACCCGGTTGGCGAGAGGCTCGTCCACCGCCAATCTCCCGGCGTCTATTTGGGGCCAAAAGCAACGGAAAGCAAGCCGCCGCAGCGCCGGCTCAGGCACCGAAACGGTTGTTTGCCGAGCCGCACTCTGCGACACTACGGAACCTTCGAGAATTTGCATGCCCGCCGACTGGTCGCTTCATCCACAACTTGCTATCGACACCGCTCCGATCGGCGACCTGCCGCTGTGCCGGGTCCTGCTGAGCCGCGACGCTCAGTTTCCGTGGCTGGTGCTGGTTCCGCGCCGGCCGCAGATTATGGAAATCATCGATCTGGACGAGGCCGCGCAGACGCAGCTCATGGCCGAGATCGCCAAGGTATCGCGCGTCCTCCGGGCGGAAACCCGCTGCGACAAGCTGAACGTCGCCGCGCTCGGCAATGTTGTCCCGCAATTGCATGTCCATATTATCGCGCGCCGCCGGAGCGATCCTGCCTGGCCGCGCCCGGTATGGGGAGCGGTGCCGCCAATCCCTTACGAGCCTCAGCAGATGAAGACATTGGTCGACACGCTTCGGCGAAAAATTCTGGTGTGATGAACCCATGAGAACAACAATGAGTCGTCCGTTTCCGCTCGGCCAGCCGGCTTTCGTCTCCAATGCGCTGGAGCGCGCCGCCCATCTGCGGACCGACGACGCCAAGCTGATGGCCCTTGAGGCGCGTCGCGATGCGCGGGCTTACGTCGTCTTCCGCGACTCGCTGATAGTGGCCCAGGAGAACGGCGGGATCCGCGCGCTGCTCTCGATCGACGAAGCGCAGAAGTTCGGCGCCAATCCCGGGACAATTTTCCTGGGCCTGCGCGACGAAGCTCCCCTCTTCGGCATGGGAATCGCTGACGATGCAGCGGAGAAGCTGCTCAATCGGAGCGACGTGGCGGTGGCGGAGCTGCGCGGCATGGCGATGCAGGGCGCGATATCGCCGGATGAGCTTTCAGCGGTGGCAATGGCCAAATCGATGGTGAACTGGCATCGCCGCCATGGCTATTGTGCAAATTGCGGCGCACGCACGCGCGCCGCGCAAGGCGGCTGGCGGCGCGATTGTCCGAGTTGCAAGGCCGAGCACTTTCCGCGGACCGATCCCGTCGTCATCATGCTGGTGACGTCGGGCGACGACTGCCTGCTCGGCCGCCAGAAACAGTTTCCCGCCGGAATGTGGTCCTGCCTTGCCGGTTTCGTCGAAGCCGCCGAAACCATCGAAGACGCGGTCCGCCGCGAGGTCATGGAGGAATCGGGCATCCGCTGTGACAACGTGCAGTACTATATGACACAGCCTTGGCCTTACCCGTCGTCACTGATGATCGGCTGCACGGCCGAGGCATCTACACGGGACATCGTGATTGATCGGACCGAACTCGAGGACGTGCGGTGGTTTTCGCGCGCCGAGGTGACACAGATGCTGGCGCGGCAGCATCCCGGCGGGTTGACCGGTCCGCATCCCTTCGCCATCGCCCACCATCTGGTCGGGCGATGGCTGCAGGCAAGTGGATAGCCGGAACCGGATCACGCTCCGGCGATTAATCCGAAGATGTCCATGACCGATGTAGCCAGAATCGATCAGCCTCATATCCTCTGCATCGGCATGCCGGTGCGTGATTTGGCTTTCCGCATCGACGCCATTCCAGCCCGTGGATCCAAAGTACCCGCAAGCCAATTCGAAGAAATCGCCGGTGGCAACGCGCTCAATGCCGCGATCGGCATCATGCGGCTCGACGGCCGCGCTGCCCTATGTGGACCGATGGGCGACGCCGAGGAAACCTCCTCACGTTACATCTTCGACAAGCTGGCCGAGGAAGGCATCGTCACCCGCCACCTCGTCCATATGCCAGGGCTGGTGACGCCGATTTCCGCCATCATGATCGATCCGAGCGGCGAGCGCACCATCATCACCTTCCGCGATCCCAAGCTGTGGAATGTGCGGTTGCCGGACAGCGAGATCCTGCTGCGGAATTGCGGTGCGGTACTGATCGAAAGTCGCTGTGCGGCCTTCGCCACCGACCTGTGCGCCGCCGCCCGCCATCGCGGCATTCCGGTGGTGGTCGATGTCGACGGCACGATGTCGCTGCGCGAGGGACTGCTCACTGCTTCATCTCACCTGATCTTCTCCAGCGAAGCGCTGCGTGCCACCGCCGGCAGCGATGACGATGCCACGGCGCTGCGCAAGGTCGCGACGCTGACCTCCTCGTTCCTGGCCGCGACGCGCGGCCCCCAAGGCACCATCTGGCTCGACGAAAGCGGCGATCTGCACGAAACGCCCGCGTTTCCGGTCCATACCGTCGATACCCTCGGGGCCGGCGACATTTTTCACGGCGCTTTCGCGCTGGCGATGATCGAGAACCAGGACATTCCGGCGGCGCTGCGTTTCGCCTCCGCCGCGGCAGCCCTGAAATGCACCCGCTTCGGCGGAGCTTTTGCCTGTCCGCAACGCGCTGAAGTTGAAGCGTTTTTGGCCGAGCGCCCGGCCGCGGCCGCAAGACTCGGTTAGATTTGGCTTGCTATAGAAGAATTTCCTCTATATGAGGGCGATCCGGCTCACATATGGAAAAATTATCTTCTCATGACAGACCTCGCCGCCCCCGCACTTGAAACCGGTCGCCGGCTCGATGCCATCGACCGCAAGATTCTGACCGTGCTGCAGGACGACGCCTCGCTCTCGGTTGCCGAAATCGGCGACCGTGTCGGTCTGTCGTCCACGCCATGCTGGAAACGCATTCAGCGTCTCGAGGCCGATGGCGTGATCACCCGCCGGGTCGCTTTGGTCGACCAGACCAAGATCGGCCTTGGCATTACCGTGTTCGTCTCCGTCGAGAGCGGCGATCATTCTGACGGCTGGCTGAAGAAGTTCGCCGAAGCGGTCAGCGCCATGCCGGAGGTGGTCGAGTTCTACCGGATGGCCGGCGACGTCGACTACATGCTCCGCGTGGTTACCGCAGACATGCAAAGCTACGACGTCTTCTACAAGAAGCTCATCAGCGCGGTCGCGCTGAAGAATGTGACGTCGCGATTTGCCATGGAAAAGATCAAGTCGGTCACCGCGCTGCCGGTGCCGCCGGTCCCGGCAGGGTAAGCTATTGCCGGATCATGAATAGTGGGTCGGCGCTGTCGGGAACGCGCCGCCACTGCGCATTGTCGTCGGCCTCGAAATGCCAGGTCTCGCCGCGCGGGGACATCAGCAGCATCTCACCGCGCTCCAGACGCCATAATGTCGGACCGAACGCAGCCACCGTTGCATCGCAGCCCGGCTTGAGAAAGACCGCGAAGTTATCGCTTCCGGCTTCGGTATTGGTGAGCGTGAGACTGCAAATGACTGCGCCGCTGCCCCGCACCATCGTCCAGTTGCCGATCATCTGATCCATCGAGCGAGCCTGCGCCCGCGCCGCCGCCAGATTCTGCAACAGATAGATTCCCTCGCCGGGACGGCGCCCCTCGAGAATCCCGCTTTCGACTTCGGTGAAGTCGATGACCGGCTGCCCGCTGCCATCCTGCAGACGGACGATATCCAGCCCTTTGATGCTCCAGGCGGCGATATCCTTGGCGAATGGCAGCGCGCCGGCGCAGCCCGGCTCCAGTTCGAGTTTCATGCCGCCTTGACCGATGACGTCCGCCTTCAGTGTGACCACGCACGTCTTGCTGCGCTCGGCGGTGGACAGCTCCCATTGCCCGATCATGGCCTGCTTGAGGCTCGTGGCGGTCTGCGCGGGTGATGGCGACACGCCGGCGGAGGACACCGCCAGGAGCGCCAGCATCGCCGCGCGGAACACCGCCATGCCCATGGATCTACCTGTCTTTCACCGGAGTCTCGGCGATCGGCGTCAGCGGCGGTTTTCCGGAGAACCACGCCTTCAGATTATCGACGACGAGCTGATCCATGGCATTGCGCGTCACCAACGAGGCGGAGCCGATATGAGGCAGCAGCACCACGTTCTGCATCGCCTTGAGTTCATCGGGCACCTGCGGCTCCTTGGCGAACACGTCGAGGCCGGCCGCCAGAATGGTGCCGGACTTCAGCGCGGCGATCAGTGCCGGCTCGTCGATCACCGTGCCGCGCGCGAGATTGATGATCACTCCCCGCGGCCCCAGTTCTTTCATCACTTCGGCATTGATGAGATTGGCGGTGGCGGCGCCGCCCGGCGTGATGACGACCAGCGTATCCACCGCTTTCGCCATCTCCAGCAGCTTGGGATAATGCTGATAGGCAACGCCGGCCGCAGGATTACGTGAATGGTAGACAACCGGCACCTTGGCGGCATCCAGCCGCCGCGCGATCGCCTGCCCGATGCGGCCCATGCCGACCATGCCGACCTTGCGGTCCCGCAACGAGCCGACCGTCAGCGGATAATCCTGCGTCGTCCATAGTCCGGAGCGGACGTAGCGGTCTGCCTTGACGAACTCGCGCAAGGTCGCGATCAGCAGGCCCATGGCGGTATCGGCGACCTCCTCGGTCAGCACGTCCGGCGTGTTGGTGACGATAATGCCGTGATCGCGTGCATAGGCGGAATCGACATGATCGTAGCCGACGCCGAAGCTCGACACGATTTCCAGCCTGGGAAAGCGCGACAATACCGCCTCGCCCGCCGGCCGCAGCGCAGTGACGGCAATGCCGCGGATCCGCTGCACCACTTCGGGACTGAGGCGGTCCAGATCCTCCAGCGCGGCACATTTATGTCGCTCGAAGCGCTCGGAAAAACCATTCTCGACCACTGGCTTGGTAGGGCCATAGATCAACAGATCGATTTTTTCCGCAGCACCCGTCGACATCAGCTTTCCTTTCGCAGCGCACTCTCATGCCAGCGCCGCAACAGCCGATGCGACACCAGCGCCAACACTGTATAAATGACGACCCCGGCGAAGGAGAGCAACAACAATGCAGCAAACATGCGCGGAATGTTGAGCCGGTATCCAGATTCGGCAATCCGGTAGGCGAGACCGGAGCCGGTACCGGCCGAACCCGCCGCGATTTCCGCCACAACCGCACCGATCAGCGACAGGCCGCCGGCAATGCGCAGACCGCCTAGCGTATACGGGAGTGCCGCCGGTAGCTTCAGGTAACGGAGCATCTGCCAGCGTGATGCGCCATAGAGCTTGAACAGTCCAACGAGATTGCGATCCGCCGAATTCAGCCCCAGCGTCGTATTCGACAGCACCGGGAAGAAAGCGACGATCCAGGCGCATACCACCACGGCGGTTTGTTGCGGCAGATAGATCAGCAGCAGCGGCGCAATGGCGATCACCGGTGTGACCTGCAGGACGATCGCATAAGGCAGCAGCGCCACTTCCAGCCATCTCGATTGACTGAACAGCAACGCCAATGCGATGCCGCCGATTGCCGCCGCGGCGAAGCCCTCAAGGGTGGTCAGCAAAGTCGTCAGCAATGACGACCACAGAATCGGCCAGTCTTGAATCAAAGTTTGGGCAACCAGCGCAGGTCCGGGCAGCACGTAAGGCGGAATGGCGTTGATCCGCACAATAAGGGCCCAGGCGATGATTCCCGCTGCCAATATCGCTACCGGCAAAGCCATCCGCCACGCGCCGGTACGCTCTCGCCTCGCGCCATCATCATCACGCAAAGCCGTTTGCGTCGTGTGATGTCCACTCATGCGTCCGCCTGCGCTCCGCTGGCCTCCGCCAGCGCCAGGGACGCCCGCCGGCAGTAAGCGACATATTCGGCTGAGGTCCGGAATGCTTCGTCACGCTGGGCAGCGTCGATTCGGATCTCGGTGTGCACGCGGCCTGGACGTCCAGTCATCACCACCACGCGCTCCGACAGATAGACCGACTCGAACACCGAATGCGTCACGAACACCACGGTTTTGCCGAGGTTGCGCCACAGCGCCACCAGATCGTTGTTGAGGCGAAAGCGCGTGATCTCGTCGAGCGCGGCGAACGGCTCATCGAGCAGCAGCACGTCCGGATCGGTCACGAGTGCACGAGCCAGCGAGACCCGCATCTTCATGCCGCCGGACAGTTCGCGCGGGAACGCTGCACCGAACTCAGCAAGCCCCACACGGGTCAACGCCACCTGGGCATGCCGGTTCGCATCGCCTTGCGGCAGCCCGGCCAGCGTCAATGGCAATCGTACATTGTCGCGCACGGTCGCCCACGGCATCAGCGTCGGCTCCTGAAACACAAAGCCGATGGAACGGGCGGCAGATTCAGCGCTCGTACGCCGCTTGAGGTCAACCATTCCCGACGTCGGCGCCGTAAGACCAGCAATAATGCGCAATGCCGTCGACTTGCCGCAGCCGGACGGACCCAGCATCGAGATGAATTCGCCCCGTTGCACCTCAAGGTCGATAGGCCCGAGCACCGTGCCGCGATCGTCGTATGCCTTGGTGATGCCGCGCAATCGGATGGCGACATCCTTCGGCGTCCTCGCAGATGTCTCGGAGACAGATGTCATCGCGCGGCCGTCACGGCTTCGGCCGCAGATCGAGGCCGACGCCCTTGTTAACGAAGCGCAGCGTGTAAGCCTGACGATAATCGATGTCGCGGCGGACGACACCGGCGCGCACCATCTTGTCGAAGAAACTTGCCATGCGGGCATCCGTCATCGCACCGATGCCATCCTTCACCGCATCGCCGGAATCGACGATACCGTGATCCTTCATCGCCTGGACCGAATAAGCCAGCAGCTCGTCGGTCATTTCCGGGTTGAGCTGCTTGATCAACGCATTGCCAAGCTTGTTGTCGCCGTAGAGATAATTGTACCAGCCGACGATCGATGCATCGACGAACCGCTGCACCAGGTCGGGCTTGTTCTCGACGAGATCGCGCCGGGTTTCGATCAGCGTCGAATAAGCATCGAAACCGTAATCGGCGAGCAGGAGCATGGTCGGTTTGAAACCGGCCTGCTTTTCCACCGCAAAGGGCTCGGACGAGACATAGCCCTGCATCGCACTCTTCGGGTCGGCGAGGAACGGCTGCGCGTTGGAGGTATAGGGCTTCACCTTGTCCTCGCTGAAGCCGTAGTCGGACTTCAGCCACTGGAAGTAGCTTGCGATTCCCTCCTTGGAGACAAAGAGGGTCAACGATTTCAGATCCTCGAGCTTTGCGACCTTGGCCTGCGGATGCGCCAGAAACACCTGCGGATCCTTCTGGAACATCGCCGCCACCGCCACGACCGGCACCTTATTGGTCACCGCGTCGAACGACTGCAGCGTATTGGCCGTCATGAAGAAGTCGAGCTTGCCGGCGATCAGCAGGATACGGTTGTTGACGTTGGGCCCGCCCGGCACGATGGTCACGTCGAGGCCGTAACGCCGATAGGTGCCGTCCGCGAGGGCCTGAAAGAAACCGCCATGTTCGGGCTCGGCCACCCAGTTGGTGCCAAACGAGACCTTGTCCAGTGTTTCGGCTGCGGCCGTCCCCGTCAGTGCGAGAAAAATGCCTACGAGACACGCGTTTAACGATGTCACCAGCCGGGCCAGCTTCATGATTGAACTCCGTCGATTCTTCTGGCCGATGATGGCAGGATGCAACAGGCGAGGCGGCTGTTGTAACCGCTCGGTCGTCGCGCGTCAGGAACGACGTTAGTTTTTTCGTGAATCGATTCAAGAGCCGGATAGAGAGTGCCCGCCGATGACAGCGTCCTGCCCACCACGCGACTGGCACGACATTTATTGGCCGGATATGCCGCGTGAAGCCACCGCAAGCTGGATCGCGGTGCTGCCGCTGGCCGCCGTCGAGCAACACGGCCCTCATCTTCCCCTCGGCACCGATCTGATGATCGCCGAAGCCTACCTCGCAAGCGTGCGCGAGATGCTGCCGCCGGAATTGCCGGCGGTGTTCCTGCCGGTCCAGGCGATCGGCATCTCCACGGAGCATCTGGCATTTCCCGGCACGCTGACGCTGCCGCCGGACTTGGCCATCCGAAACTGGATCGCGCTCGGCGAAAGCGTCGCGCGCGCGGGCTTGCGCAAGCTGGTGCTGGTGACCAGCCATGGCGGTAACAGCGCCGCCATGAGCCTGGTGGCGCAGGAACTGCGCGCGCATCATGGGCTGTTCGCCGTGACCACAGCGTGGAGCCGCCTCAGCGCTCCCGAGGGACTGTTTAGCGCCGAAGAAATTCGGCACGGCATCCATGGCGGCGCTATTGAAACTTCGATCATGCTGGCGGCGCGACCGGAATTGGTGCGAAGCGAGCACATCTCGGGTTTCCAGCCGCGCACCATTGCCCTTGAAGAAGAAAACCGCTGGCTCAGTGCACAACGGCCGGCACCATTTGCCTGGCAGGCGCAGGACCTGCATCCGAGCGGCGCCATCGGCAATGCGACCGCGGCAAGTGCCGATAAGGGACGGCGGTTGCTCGACCACGGCGCCCGCGCCTTCTGCGAACTGCTGGCCGATATCGACCGCTTCGACCTCAACACACTCACCGACCGCGTCTGATCCATCTGCCGTTGCACGGCTGTCACACAGCGATGGCAAAGACACGCGGACGACCAAATCAATTTGCTATTGCGAATTAGTTGCAATATTAGCGGATGACATGGCCGGCCAAATCCGCCATTGCAGCAACGCTGCCGAAGGCGCGAGTGACGAAAAGGCAAGCCGAAACAGAAAGCTACGTCCGACCGCCGAATGATGGTGCGCGGACGACAACGGGGACTGGGCCAGCCGCTCGCTTTTTTGGCGATGGCGGGTTCGCGACGGGGCAATGTCAGCACCATGAAGCCAGGATGGATCATCATCACCCTGGGTCTATGCGCACCGGCAGGTGCGGCGACGGCGGCCGACCAGCCAACGATGCGGCCGGTCAAGGCGGCGGCAGCAATTTCCACGGACTGGAACGGCATCTATTTCGGCGCACATACCGGATTCGGCTGGGGCCGCTCCTCCGCGACGCTGATCGATCCGGCGGCAGCGAGCGCATCCCATTCCTTTAACGGCATGATCGGTGGCCTGCAGGCCGGCACCAACTGGGTCCTGCCGTCCGGAGTGCTGTTGGGCATCGAGGCGGATGTCTCGTTTCCGAATTATCTCGACTCCAACTCCCTCATCTCAACCCTGAATGCGTCCCGCTCCGACATCAACGAGAAGCTTGATCTGGTCGGTAGCCTGCGGGGCCGCCTCGGCGTGATCAACGGCGCGTGGCTCGCCTATGTGACCGGCGGCTTCGCGTGGGGCGGTTCGCGCGTCCTCAATACGTTGCCATCCGGCGAGGAAAAGCATCTGCAGCTACGTCCGGGATGGGCGGCGGGCGCAGGCATCGAATACGCGTTTGCACCGAACTGGTCGGCGCGGCTGGAATATCTTTACAGCCAGCCGGCGGGCGGGCAGACGAGCTTCGCCTCCGGCGCACATTATGCATCGGCGTGGGATGTTCACGCACTGCGCATCGGCCTCAACCGCAGGATCGGCAGCACCGAAAGCGGGCTTTCTTCGCCGGCGCAGTGGATCGACACGCAATCGGACCGCTGGGAAATTCACGGGCAGACCACCTATCTCCCACAGGGTTATCCCGCCTTCCCGGCGCTCTACACCGGCCCGAACAGTTTTACGCCGGCGCCGCAGATGAAGGCGACGTGGAGCAACAGCCTGTTCCTGAACGCACGCCTCTGGGACGGCGGCGAGATCTACTACAATCCCGAGTTGGCTCAGGGCTTCGGGCTCAACAACACCGTTGGCGCAGGCGGTTTTCCTAACGGCGAGGCGCAGAAATCCGACTTCGCCTATCCGCACTATAATACGGCACGCCTGTTCGTGCGGCAGACCTTCGGTTTCGGCGGCGAGCAGGAGACGCTTGAAAGCGGGCCGACTCAACTTTCAGGCAAGGCCGACATTTCACGCCTCACGATTCAAGCCGGAAAATTCGCCGTCACCGACGTGTTCGACGGCAACGCCTATGCCAAAGACCCTCGTCGCGATTTCATGAACTGGGCGATGTGGGCCCCCGGCGCCTTCGACTACAGCGCCGACAAGGTCGGCCTGACATATGGCGCGACCGCCGAACTCAATCAGAAACAGTGGGCCCTGCGGGCCGGCTATTTCCTCATGGACGCGGAGTCCAATTCCAATAATTTCGACATGCGCCTGTTCCAGCGCGGCGAATATGTCGTCGAGTTGGAAACCCGCTATTCGCTGTTAGGCCGGCCCGGCAAACTGCGCACTATCGGCTGGCTGAACAGCGCCTATTCCGGCAGCTATCGTGAAACGCTGGCCAATCCGGCTCTCAACCTCGACATCGCCAGGACTCGCACCGGTCGCCTCAAATACGGCTACGTCATCAATCTCGAGCAATCGGTGAGCGATGATATCGGTGTGTTCGGACGCTGGAGCTGGAACGACGGCAAGGCCGAGATCATGGCGTTTACCGACATCGACGCCAGTCTCTCGCTCGGGGCTTCGATCAAAGGCACGCGTTGGGGTCGCCCGGACGATGTGGTGGGCATCGGTGGCGCCGTGAATGCGCTATCGAACGACCATCGCGACTTCATCGCCGCTGGTGGATTAGGCGTGCTGATCGGCGACGGCCGACTTAACTATCGCAAGGAGCGCATTCTGGAAGCCTATTACGCCGTGGCGCTCAACAAGCACCTCACCTTCACCGCCGATTACCAGTTGATCGTCAATCCAGCCTATAACGCCGACCGCGGTCCGGTCTCAATTTTCTCCGGCCGTCTGCACGGCGAGTTCTAGGTTCGCGGCAGAAACGAGTCCGCGCGCGCCAGCGCCCATGCGTCGCGATACCGTGGGTTGTCGGTGCCTTTGAGCAATTCGCCCGGCTGCAATTGCGGATAGAGGCGTGCAAACGACGTCACTTCCGTGCTGGTCAGGCGATGGGAGAAGTGCACCGGGCGGATTTCCTTGGGATGGCTGAGGCCCGCGGCGGCGATCAGTTCGGACAGCGCATGCAGCGTGGCGCGATGATAGTTGCAGACCCGCTCCAGTTTGTGCGGCACCACCAATGCGCGGCTACGCGTCGGATCCTGCGTGGCGACGCCGGTGGGGCAGCGATCGGTATGGCAGCTCAATGACTGAATGCAGCCGAGCGCGAACATGAAGCCGCGCGCCGAATTGCACCAGTCGGCGCCCAGCGCCATGGCGCGCGCGATGTCGAAGGCCGTTGCGATTTTCCCGGAGGCGCCGATCTTGATGCGGTCGCGAATTCCAAGACCGACCAACGCATTGTGCGCGAAGTTGACGCCCTCCCGCATCGGCATGCCGAGATGATCCATGAATTCCAGCGGCGCGGCGCCGGTTCCGCCCTCCTTGCCGTCGATCACGATGAAGTCCGGATAGATGCCGGTCTCCAGCATCGCCTTGCAGATCGCGAGAAACTCCCAACGATGACCGATGCAGAGTTTGAAGCCGGCGGGTTTTCCGCCCGACAGCCGGCGCATTTCGCCAATGAACGCCATCATCTCAAGCGGCGTCGAAAACGCCGAGTGGCTCGCCGGCGAGATGCAGTCCTCTCCCATCGAAACGCCGCGGATGCGCGAAATCTCTTCGGAGACCTTGGCCGCCGGCAGGACGCCGCCATGGCCCGGCTTCGCGCCCTGGCTGATCTTCAGCTCCACCATCTTGATCTGGTCATTGGCCGCAACCTGCGCAAAGGACTCAGGATCGAATGAGCCGTCGCGGTTGCGGCAGCCGAAATAGCCCGACCCGATCTCCCAGATCAGATCGCCGCCGTTCTCCAGATGATAGGGACTGACGCCTCCCTCACCAGTGTCATGGGCAAAGCCGCCTTTCTTGGCCCCGGCATTCAGTGCGCGGATCGCGTTGGGGCTGAGCGCACCGAAGCTCATTGCCGAGATGTTGAAAACCGAGGCGGAATAAGGCCGTGTGCACTCCGGTCCGCCGATGATGATGCGGAATGTCTCGCTCGCGCGCGGCTTCGGCATGATGGAATGATGCATCCACTCGTAACCGTCGGCGTAGACATTCTTCTGAGTCCCGAACGGCCGCTTATCGAGCACCATCTTCGCACGCTGATACACCACCGCACGGGTGTCACGGCTGAACGGCATACCGTCCTTCTCGCTCTCGAAGAAATACTGCCGCATCTCGGGCCGAAGCTCCTCGAGCAGAAAGCGCAAATGCGCCGAGATCGGATAGTTGCGCAGCACGGCATGGTCTTTCTGCACGAGGTCGTGGATACCAAGCAACGTCAGCGCACCGAAGATCAGGATCGGAATCAGCACCAGACCGAGGATGGCGGGATCGGATATGGCAATTCCAACCAGCAACAGAGTGATCACGCTGCAGATCGTCAGGACGATAAAGCGCGGGCTGAATGGAAGCATCAGAGTGTCCATCATGTCCTCAACGGCAATGAGGCCGAACTGCGCCGGCTTGAGCGCCAAGCATATCCGCTTCCGGCTCATTCAGAAGCAAGCTTGTTTCTGTTCTGATGCGAAGGCACTGATCCGGTTTCCGCAGCATCCCAGGCGGATACCCGCAGACCCGCCCCAATGTGTCGCGGGAAAGGCTTAAGACAGTGGGTTCACTACCGTGCTGGCGACGGCGCCAGCGTATCGTCGAACACAACATCGTCCGCATCGGCCGCCCGGGCCGGGCCGCTCTCGCGTTTCATGGCCGGATCGATGATAACCGCCCAGTGCAACGGAATTTTTGTCACGCCGCGCAAAAGGCCCTGGCTGACGAAACGGCCTTCGGTGCTCCAGGCGTGAACCCCGGCCAGCATGAAATCCGCCGCGACACCGGTGTTCCCGCGGTAGGGCAGAAAAATCTGCTCGACGGTCACCGGGCAGCCGTTCGCGTCGGCCAATGCGATGATGGTGTAGACCGGCAGGCGGTGGTTGATGCAGGCGTCCCAGATCGGACGCGCCGCGTCCGCCATCGGCTGGTCGAGACAGTCATGCAATCCAAGGCCGGGCATCGCTCGGCCGTACAACTGCTGGACCCGCTCGCCCGCTATGTGACAGTGATAGCGAACAGCGCCATCCGCCCGCTGCACTTGCGCAATCAGAATATCTGCTGCGTCGCCGGCTCGCTCGTCGGGAACGAAATCGCTGATGTCCGGAAGATCGCGGTCACGCCGCGCGCGATGCCATTCGCGGAGAAGGCTGACCTGCCGGATCGATCTTACAATACTGGCATGAGCTTTCTGAAAAGGCATCTGGCCGGTCTATCCTTCGGCATACGAAAATCGACAGAGGAAAGATGAAACAACAGCGTAGGTGTCCGGAAACGCGGCAAATCTGATTCGGAATGTCGCGCGACGCTATCACGAAATCCGGAATTCGGTCACCTTCCGTGCATACTTCTTCCGGGACAACTATAAAGGGAAGCCACTGAGGCGCGCCGACCTGCGGCAGGCAAGCCGCTGTGAGGCCGTGGGGCGGTGGATTGCCGCTGCAGCATCCGGTAAAGTGCGACGGTTCGCCGATTGCGACGCTTTTCCAGCTGACGCCGTTCATGCCCACTCTCCAGGATCTTCGGCAGTCCAAGCCGGCTTTCTATCCCGACCACGCCATCCATGCCGAATTTGCCTGCACTCGGCTGGGCCTCGGCTTCGAACCGCTGGACGGAGCGACCGGGCTGCTATTTCGGGTGCGTTCCGCACAGAAGAGCCACTGCTTCGGCGGGGGACGCTGTTCGGCATTCCCGCAGAACAACGCCACGGCCGCAACGCTGTCCAACGACAAATATTTCACCCAGCGCATTCTCGAGGAGGCAGGCATCCCGAGCCTCTCCGGCCGGTATTTTTTCCTGCACGAGCGATATCGGGCCCACCGGCCGCCGGGTCACGAGCGGCGCGACGCGATGGCCTATTTCGCGCAGTTGAACTACCAGGCTTTCGCCAAGCCTCTGAACGGCTCACGCGGTGATTTCGCGCAGCCGTTGAACAGCCCGGAAGGGCTGGCGCAATACATGGACGAGGTGGGGCGATACTACGACGCCATCGTGATCCAGCCCATTGTGAGGGGCCACGAATATCGAATCTTTCTGCTGGATCAGGACGAGGTCTACACCGTGCGCAAGCACCTGCCGCACGTCACCGGTGATGGTGTGCAGACACTGCGTCAACTGGTTGCCGCGCGCGACAGCGCCCTGCAAGCCCACGGTCTGTCGCCGACCGATCCTACTGCGATCGACTTGACGCGCGCCGACAGCATTCTGCCTGCCGGGCAACGCTATGATTTGACCGGGCGGATGAACCGCAGCGCCGGCGGCGCCATGGCCTTCGCGCGCCCGCCCCGTCACGCTGAGGCATTGAACCTGGCGCAACGGGCCGTGAAAGCCCTTGGCCTGCGCGCGGCGGCGGTCGACCTGTTCACCGACATCGGCGGCGATCCGTCCGAGATGAAGGTCATCGAGATCAACGCCAATCCCTCAATCCGCTTCCTTGAGGATAGCGGCCGTGACGACCTGATCCTGGACATCTGGCGCCATACCTTCACCTCGATCGGCCTTCTGCATGTTTGATCTGCCGAAATATGGCGATGGCGTCTGTCTCGCGCGACTCACCGTCCTGCTGAATCATCTGGACATCGATCGTGACCACCTCAGCCGACGGGCCGTCGTCGTGACCGGCTCCAACGGCAAGGGCAGCACCGCCGCATTCTGCGCAAGTATCGGCCATGCGTGCGGGCTGCGCACCGGCCTGTTCACATCGCCGCATCTCTACCGATTCAACGAGCGCTTTCAGATCGACGGCATAGCGATCGACGACGCGCGGCTGCTCGATCTGACGGCGCAGGTGTCGCGGACGATCGAAGAGGTATCGCGCCAACGCGGCGAGCGCTTCGGGGCATTCGAGGCGCAATTCGCGCTGGCCTGCCTATACTTCCAGACCGAGGGCTGCGATCTCGCGGTGTTTGAGGCCGGTATCGGCGGCCGCTATGATCCCGTGCGACTCGTCGGCGCAACGATCACCTGTGTGGCGTCCGTGGATCTCGAGCATGTCAACCTGCTCGGCAATTCGTTGGCGCTCATCGCGTCCGACAAAAGCGATGCCTGTGCGACAGGTGGCGCCATCGTCTATGGCGAGAACTGCCGACCGCTGCGGGATCATCTCCTCGCCTATAACCGGAGCCGCAACATTCAGAGCCTGTTCGTGCGCGATGAAATCGGCATCGACAACGCGCGCGTGGCCGGCGCCGGTCAGCAATTCGATCTGCGGTTCGATGGAGAACAGCTGCGCGGCCTCGCCATCGGCATGGCCGGCGACTTCCAGATCAACAACGCCGCGATCGCCGCAAGCCTGTTCCTGCGCTGGGCGAAGCAGCATGCGACCGAGATCGCGCCGGAGGCCCTGGGCAATGCGGTCCGCCGCGGCCTTGCGCAGACGCGCTGGCCGGGACGCCTCGAACTGATCCGCAGCAACCCTCTCACCGTGATCGACGTCGGGCATACGCCCGACGGCATCGCGCGGGCGCTTGCGGGTCTGCACGCGACCTACGGTGACACCGGCTGGCTGCTGGTGGTTGGCGTCTCGCATGACAAGAGCGCCGATGAAATCGCCGCGCTGCTGGCAAGATCGTTCGACACCATCGTTTGTACGTCAGCCTATCACAAGGGCACGCCGGCAGAACGGATCGCCATCGCCGCCCGCCATGCCAACCCGCAAGCGAACATACATGTGGCGCCGACCGTCGAGGGCGCCGTTGCGCTCAGTGCCCAACTTGCCGCCGACCTCGATCGCAAGATCTTTGTCGCCGGGGGCTTGTTCCTGGCGATCGAATACGCCACGGCCATGCATGGTGGCCGCCCGCAGGACCTGACCTTCTTCTGAACGTCTGCGACGACGACCACACATCACAATTGTATTGTCGCATGCGTTCGCGCCGATTAGCCTTGATCCGAAATCGCCAAGCCGGAGGAAACGCGATGACGAACGGTCCCAACCGCCAGATCCTTCTGGTCGAAAAGCCAAGCGGCAAGCTGGCCCCGGCTCATTTCAAGATGGTCGAAAGTGCGATCCCGACGCCGAAGGACGGTGAAGTGCTGCTGCGCGTGCGCTATATCTCGCTGGACGCCGCCAACCGGGCCTGGATGCATGGCGCGACCTATCGTTCGGCTGTGGAGGCCAACACGGTCATGGCCGGCGGCGCGATCGCGGAGGTGATCACCTCGAACGCCCCAGGCTTCGCGCCGGGCGATATCGTTTTCGGCGATACCGGCTGGCAGGATTTCGCTGCCGTTCCGGCCACGCATCTCGCCAAGATGCCGCGCATCGAACCAATGACACATCTCCTCAGCATCTACGGCATTGCCGGCCTTACCGCCTATTTCGGTCTCCTGCATGTCGGCAAGCCCAAAGCGGGCGAGACCGTCGTGGTGTCCGCCGCGGCGGGCTCGGTCGGATCGATTGTCGGGCAGATCGCCAGGATCAAAGGTTGCCGCGTGATTGGCATCGCGGGCGGCGCGGAGAAATGCCAGTGGCTGACCTCGCAACTCGGTTTCGACACGGCCGTCGATTATAAGGACCGCGCTGTCTACAAGGCACTGAAGACCGCGGCTCCGAAAGGCATCGACGTCTACTTCGATAATGTCGGCGGCGATATTCTCGAAGCCTGCATCTCGCAAATGAACCTCCATGGCCGGATCGCCTGCTGCGGGGCCATCTCGCAATATGACGGCGTGCCCTCGGCCACCGGACCGCGCGGCGTGCCCGGCCTGATCGTGGTGAAGCGCCTCACCATGCAGGGCTTCATCGTGATGGACTACATGGATCAGCGCGATCAGGCGCTGGCCGAGTTACAGTCATGGGTCAGCACCGGAAAGCTCAAGGTGCAGGAGGATGTCATCGCCGGCCTTGAAAACACGCCGCAAGCCTTGATCGGCCTGCTCGCCGGAGAAAACCGCGGCAAGCGCATGATCCGGGTCTGAACACGGCAGCACAAGCCCACATCGAAATCTGCGCGGCGCATACCCCGCCCAGCATCAAGGGAGCATTTCATTGCAGCTTCACGGATATTATCGCAGCACGGCGTCATGGCGGGTGCGGATCGCCCTCAACCTCAAGGGGCTGCAAGCCGTTCACGTCCCGCACCATTTGCGTAAAGGCGAGCAGCGCGACCCGAACTATCTCAGGCTCAATCCGCAAGGTTTTGTCCCCGCCGTAACCCTCGAGAACGGCGTAACCCTGACGCAATCGATGGCGATCATCGAATGGCTCGACGAGACCAATCCGCAGCCGCCGCTGCTGCCCGCTGACCCATTGCGCCGCGCTCGCGTTCGCGCCTTCGCGCAGGTCATCGCCTGCGACATCCACCCCGTACAGAATCTCAAGGTCCTCGCGCGGCTGCGCGAACTTCAACTGTCCGAAGACACGGTCACCGGATGGGCCGGCTGGACCATCAACGAGGGACTGGCCGCGTGCGAAGCGCTGCTTGCCGATGAAGCGGGACCGTTCTGCTTCGGCGATGCGCCTACGATGGCGGATATTTGCCTCGTGCCGCAACTGTTCAACGCACGCCGGTTTGGGGTCGATCTTTCCCCTTATCCCCGATTGCTGCGGGCGGAAGGCGCCGCACAGGCTCTTCCGGCCTTCGCCGACGCCGCGCCGGAACGCCAGCCCGACGCCGAGTAACGACGCCGTTCCGCCAACCGATCCGTCAATGCCAATCCACCGAACGTCGTCTTCATGGCCGGATGGCTATCGCGGCATGCTTCCGTGCGCGCGGGCGTGACAAATGCGCGCAACTGCCGACGATAATCATGAATGCCGGCGAACGGCATCGTCCCCGGGAAGGACTCTTGTGAAAACGATCGTGACAACACTCATCGTCGTGAGCGTCGGTTGCGCTTTCAGCACAACGGCAACTCTACTGAAATGAAAATGATGACTGACCCGCAAGGCGGCGCGTGGATTCCGCTCGGCGGCCAGCTCAAGGACATGTGGGAAAAGCCATTCCAGGGCTGAGCGTGCAAACGCTGCCTGGTGTAGGGATTGCCAATGCACGCGGTGTGGATGCCGGGAAAGCGGACATCGGATTCGGCAATTCGATCTCGACAGTCGAGGGACTGGCCGGCCGCGCGCCGTTTCCGAAAGCACTGACGAACGTCTGCAACCTCGCCACGATCATCTGGAGCAGCATCACCGCCTCAATCGGCGTCATCCTGTTCGTCGCCGGCCTGCACGGTTACCTGCTGACGGCCTCGCGCTATTGGCACAGCATTGGGCTGGCCGTGGCCGGCGTGCTTTTGATCGAACCCGGCCTGAAAACCGACCTGATCGGCGCAGCGCTGAAAACCGACCTGATCGGCGCAGCGATCGCTGTCGTCATCATCATTCTCCAGCTACTGACCGCCGCAAACAGCTTGGAACCGGTGCCCCGGCAGGCCGCCGTTGCTGCGGTCGCCGGTAGCTGTGTATCCGAGCGCCGCTGTGGGGCTGAATGATCCGCCGTCCAAGCGTCATCCATTCCGCAGTTTCCGCGAGGGGATAGCCACTATTCTTCAGTAATGCTTTTCAGTTGAGCGGCGCCGGCTGCCATGCCGAGATCGTGAAATACCCGCTCCACGAAGCGCGAAGACACCCTTTTCTCCTCCGGGGTGCCGGATCTCTCTTCCACCGTATACAGCTTGACATCAAAGAACGCCGCTCGATCCAGATCGTTGCTCGTCCCAGGTCATGAAATAACGATATCCGGCCTCGGACCTTGCTTTCAGAAGCATGAAACGAAGCGTAGACCGGGCGCCGATCGACGCCGACGAAGTGGCGATCCGCCATCCACAAACTACATCCGCAAAATTCATCCCGCTGCCCTCAAAACGT
Organism: Xanthobacteraceae bacterium; assembly: GCA_035565575.1. Lineage (GTDB taxonomy): Bacteria > Pseudomonadota > Alphaproteobacteria > Rhizobiales > Xanthobacteraceae > 62-47. The sequence continues at coordinate 35,165 of DATMSE010000167.1, read as the reverse complement.
AATCCTTTCAGACATGAATGGGAACTTCCGCGGCTTTGGGAAAGTTGAACTGCAAGGCACCACTGCCGCCGCCGGGAGGCGAATTATGCAGAGCAAGCAAGCTGATATCTTCGAACTGTTCTCGACGATCTACAATTCCGCAGCTCAGGAGGAGATGAGCCTGCAGCAGTACCTGCTGGCGTGTCGAGAAGATAAATCCATGTACAGTTCGGCTCCCGAGCGCATGGTCGACGCGATCGGCGAACCTACGTTGATCGACACCAGCAAGGATGAAAGACTGGGCCGCATCTTCGCGAACAAGACGATCAAGATTTACCCCTCCTTCTCCGACTTCTACGGCATGGAGGATACGATCGAGCGGATTGCGGGCTATTTCCGGTATGCGTCGCAGGGGCTGGAGGAGCGCAAGCAGATTCTCTATCTGCTCGGCCCGGTCGGTGGCGGCAAATCCTCGCTGGCGGAACGGCTGAAGAGCCTGATGGAGCAGCGCCCCTTCTATACCCTCAAGGTCGGCGACCAGATCAGTCCGGTTTTTGAATCCCCGCTCGGTCTTTTCAACCCCGAGCGCATGGCCGATCTGCTGGAGGAGAAATATGGGATCGCGCGGCGACGTCTCACCGGCTTTATCTCGCCGTGGGCCGCGAAACGGCTCGATGAGCTCGCCGGTGACATTTCCAAATTCTCGGTTGTGAAGCTCATGCCCTCCCGGCTTCGCCAGATCGGAATCGCCAAGACCGAACCTGGCGACGAAAACAACCAGGACGTCTCCACGCTGGTCGGCAAGGTGGATATCCGGCAGCTGGAGAACTACAGCCAATCCGATCCGGATGCCTATTCCTATAGCGGCGGCCTGAACCGCACCACGCAAGGCCTTCTCGAATTCGTCGAGATGTTCAAAGCGCCGATCAAGGTGCTGCATCCCCTGCTCACGGCGACGCAGGAAGGCAGCTACAACGGCACCGAAAATTTCGGATCGTTCCCCTATCAGGGAATCATCGTCGCTCATTCGAACGAGTCGGAATGGCTGCAATTCAAGAACAATAAGAACAATGAGGCGTTTCTCGACCGCATCCTGGTAGTCAAGGTGCCATATTGCCTGCGGGTGACGGAGGAAAGGCAAATTTACGACAAACTGCTGCGCGAAAGCGAGCTCGTCGATAGCGCCTGCGCGCCGGAGGTTCTTGACATTCTCAGCCGCTTCACCGTGTCGACCCGGCTGACCCAGCACGACAACTCGCCCCTTTACACCAAGATGCGGATCTATGACGGCGAGAATCTCAAGGACGTCGATCCGAAGGCAAAGTCGATCCAGGAATACAGGGATGTCGCCGGTATTGACGAGGGCATGACCGGGGTCAGCACCCGTTTTGCTTTCAAGATCCTGTCGCAGACCTTCAACTACGACACGGAGGAAGTGGCCGCCGATCCCGTTCATCTGATGTACATTTTGGAAGACGCCATCAAGCGCGAGCAGTTCCCGAAGAAGACCGAAGCCGCCTATCTTGATTTCATCAAGTCGGAGCTTGCCTCGCGGTATGCCGAATTTATCGGGCATGAGATTCAGAAGGCTTATCTGGAGTCCTACAGCGAATACGGCCAGAACCTGTTCGATCGTTACATTGCCTACGCCGACGCCTGGATCGAGGACCAGGACTACAAGGATCCGGACACCGGCCAGATTCTCAACCGCGAGGTGCTGGATAGCGAGTTGTCGCAGATCGAGAAACCGGCCGGAATCGCCAATCCGAAGGACTTCCGCAATGAGGTGGTGAAGTTCACACTCCGAGCCCGGGCTCGCAACAACGACCGCAATCCGTCCTGGACAAGCTATGAAAAGCTGCGGGAGGTGATTGAGAAGCGCATGTTCGGCCAGGTGGAGGACCTGCTGCCTGTCATCAGCTTCGGCTCAAAGCAGGACAGCGTCACGGAAAAACGGCACCACGAATTCGTGCAACGTATGATCCAGCGCGGCTATACCGAACGCCAGGTTCGGCGGCTGGTCGATTGGTATATGCGCGTGAACAAGGCCGGCTGAGGAAGGGAGCAGGCTATGCCGATCTTTATCGATCGCCGCCTCAACCCGAAAGACAAAAGCCTTGGCAACCGGCAGCGTTTCTTGCGGCGTGCGCGCGAGGACCTCAAGCGCAGCATTCGCGACGGCATCCGCAGCGGCAAGATTTCGGATGCCGACAGCGCGCAGGCTGTCGTCCTTCCAAAAAAGGGGACGGACGAGCCGCGCTTCAAGGAGGCCAAGAATACGGGCCGGCGCGAGCATATCCTGCCGGGCAACAAGCATTTTTCGCCCGGCGACCGGCTACCCAAGCCAGGCGGTGGCGCGGGCATGACGTCGAGCCCGTCAACGGACGAGTCCGAAGACGATTTTCGCTTCGTGCTCTCGCGCGAGGAAGTTCTCGATCTTTTTTTCGAAGATCTCGAATTGCCCGATATGGTGAAGCTGAACCTGAAGGAAATCCTGGCCTTCAGACCACGTCGGGCCGGCTTTGCCGCGACCGGATCACCGACCAACATCAATGTCGGCCGCACCATGCGCAACAGCCTCGGTCGCCGCATTGCACTGAAGCGCCCCAAGCGACAGGATATCGATGCGATCTGCCGGGAAGTCGCAGAGTTGGAAGCGGGGCCGCAGACTCTCATCATCCGCGAGCGCATCGCCGCGCTGAAGACCGAAATCGAGCGAATGAAGCGACGGCAGCGCCTGATTGCCTATGTCGATCCGGTCGACATCCGCTTCAATCGGTTCGAGGCGCGGCCGGTACCGAACGCCAACGCGGTGATGTTCTGCCTGATGGATGTGTCGGGTTCGATGGGGGAGCGTGAAAAGGACCTCGCCAAGCGCTTTTTTGTGCTGCTGCACCTGTTCCTGAAGCGCCGCTACGACCGCACCGAAATCGTCTTCATCCGTCACACGCATGAGGCGCAGGAGGTGGATGAGGAAACATTCTTCTATAGTACGCAGAGCGGCGGAACGGTGGTTTCTACCGCACTGGAGAAGATGCACCAGATCGTCAGCGAGCGCTATCCCAGCAGCGAGTGGAATATCTATGCCGCTCAGGCCTCCGATGGCGATAACGTCGTCGCCGATTCGCAGCGCTGCATTGCCCTTCTCGATCAGGAGATCATGCGGCTCTGCCAGTACTACGCCTATGTCGAGATCATCGACGAGCGCGAACGGCACATCTTCGGCACCACCGAGAACGGCACCTCGCTCTGGCAGGCCTACAGCCTGGTCAACGAGAAATGGCCGAACTTCCAGATGACGCGCATTGCCGAGGCGACCGACATCTATCCGGTATTCCGGCAGCTCTTCACCAAGCAGGTGAAAGCGCGGACGAACTGAGGATGCGCCGATGAACACCACCTCGTGCGGATCGAACCTCCTGTTCTCGCGCTCCGACTGGGATTTCGGCACGCTGTCGCGGGCCTTCGATACGATCGAACGAGTCGCGCTCGAAGAACTCAACCTCGATATCCACCCGGTTCAGATGGAAATCATCTCCTCCGAGCAGATGCTGGATGCCTATTCCTCCATCGGCATGCCGTTGATGTACCGGCACTGGTCATTCGGCAAGCACTTCCTCCATCACGAACTGCTTTATCGCAAGGGCGGGCGCGGACTCGCTTACGAGATCGTCATTAACTCAAACCCGTGCATCGTCTATCTGATGGAAGAGAACACCATGGCGCTCCAGGCGCTGGTGATCGCCCATGCCGCACTGGGTCACAATCACTTTTTCAAGAACAACTATCTGTTCAAGGAGTGGACTGACGCCAGCTCGATCCTCAGCTATCTCGACTTCGCAAAGACCTATATCGCGCGCTGCGAGGAACGTCACGGCTTGAGCGCCGTCGAGGACATTCTGGATACGGCCCACGCGCTGATGGAACAGGGCGTATTCCGCTATCGGCGGCCGCCGAAGCGCTCCTTGGAAAAACAACGGCAGAATTTGCGCGGACGCCTCGACTATGAAGAACGATCCTACAACGATCTCTGGCGCACCTTGCCACCAGCGAAAGGCGAGAGCCCGGCTGATGAGAATGAAAGCAAGATTGCGGAACGGCGCAAGTCACTGCAGCTTCCGGAAGAGAACCTTCTCTACTTCCTCGAGAAGAACAGCCTCATCCTGGAGCCGTGGCAGCGCGAAATCCTCCGGATTGTGCGCGTAATTGCTCAGTACTTCTATCCGCAACGGCAGACCCAGGTGATGAACGAAGGGTGCGCTACTTTCGTCCATTACACGGTCATGAACGCGCTGTTTGATCGTGGCTTCATCAGCGAAGGTGCGATGCTGGAAATCCTCAGCAACCATTCCAATGTGATCTTCCAGCCGGCCTTTGACGATCCGCGCTTCTCGGGCATTAATCCTTATGCGCTCGGGCTTGATATCATGCAGGATATCAAGCGCATTTCGACCGCTCCCACCGACGAAGATCGCGACTGGTTTCCGCAAATTGCCGGCAACGGCGACTGGCGGGGGACGCTGCTCGACGCCTGGGCCAATCACCGGGACGAATCCTTCATCCGGCAGTATCTGAGCCCGGCGCTGATCCGCAAATGGCGGCTTTTCCAGCTGTCGGACACAGCCAGCGAACCGCATTACGAAGTCGCCTCGATCCACAACGAACGCGGATACCAGCAGATCCGCGCCGCGCTCGCCCACAGCTACGATATCGGAGCAAACCGATCCGATATTCAGGTCGTCGATGTTGACCTGCTCGGCGACCGGCACTTACGGCTGGAGCACAAGGTCACCGACGGCATTCTGCTGGAGCACAGTAGCTGCGAAGCAACCTTGCGACACATCCGAAAATTGTGGGGCTATCAGGTCAGCTTGGTCGGCGTGGATGGGCATACCGGCGCAAAGATTTACGAACGTGTCAGCGAATAGGCTGAGTTTCGGTGCGCAGGTCCCGAGCAACACGCGCGCGAGTCTGTTGCATATGACAGATGGCCTCGCGCGTCCTGAGGCTGCGAATGGCCGGCGCGCGTGTCGCAGCGGCCCACTTGGGCTTCTTGCATTGGAGCGTGTGGCGATCCCGGGAAGACTCGAACTTCCGACCTACGGTTTAGGAAACCGCCGCTCTATCCGGCTGAGCTACGGGACCACGCATCCACGATCGACGTCGGGATCGCGCTTCCATAGCAGAGCGGCAACCGTTCCGCCAGTCTGCGCGGCACAACTGCGCAGGGCAGGTCGGCGGGTTGAGCGCGCGCGGCCAATCGGCTAATCGGGCAATGCGCGATTCATTCCGCGATCCCCTCACTCGAAGCCCTGCAAGCGCCACGGTCTCGTAATGAAGTTCCTCATTTTTCTCGTTGCGGCGCAACTCGCGGCCACCACCTCCGTCTTCGCGTCGGATGCCCGATTTCTTGCCAGCCTCAGGCGTCTCGATCCGCAGACGCGGCTCGAGCAGATCTGCGATCTTTACGCGATGAAGCAGATCGCTCACGATCCCAGCAACTCCTACCGCCCCGACCGCGCCAAAACGGACGTAACGGCTCATCCCCGGCACTCCGGTACCACGGTGACCGGCAAAGGCGGCGCCTTTCGCAGCGGCGGACGCTGGTATCAATTTTCCTTCTCCTGTACCGGCTCGCCAGACAGGATGCAGGTGGTCTCTTTCAGCTATAAGCTCGGCAAGGAAATCCCGGAATCGAAGTGGGCCAGCTATGGACTCTGGAAATAGATCCGGCTGCGAGAGCCGCACAAGAATGTCAGTGCGCGTCGCCGCGAACCTGGTCGGGAGACAGTCCCGGTGAACCGTTGCCGCTCTGTTCAGCGGCTCTGATCAGATCGACGATGCGCCGCGTCAGTGGCACATCAATGCCATGCCGCTCTGCCAGAGCGACAATCACCCCTTGCAAGAAATCGATCTCGGTGCGGCGACGATTCTGCAGATCCTCCCACATCGATGAGCGCGCCATCGCGTCGATTTTCATCGTCTGCCTGGCAAGAATTTGAAACAGCGCATCGGGCAGCCGCAAGATGTGTGGCGTCAATCCGGGCGGAAGCGCGGTAGATCCGATAGGCCGGATCCCCTCCGCTTTCAGAACGCGCAGCGCTTCACGCATGTGATCCGCAAGTAGACGCCGCCAGGAGCGCTGTGACAATTGTTCGCGCAGCGGCAATCCCGACAGTGCATTCAGCGCGTTATTCAGATTCAGCAGCAGCTTGCCCCATTGGATACCCGGCATGTTGTCTGCCGCGCGGATCGAAAGGCCGTCCACCGACAGCCGCGCCGCAGTCTCAGCCTGATCCGCCTCGATCACGATGTCGCCCGATGTGGCGCGGTGATATCGCCCCTCGCCGAGCGCGATGACATTGAACGGCACCATGCCGGCGAGCACACGACGGCCCACAAGCCGCTCGCGCAGAACCGGCGCGTTGCCAATGCCATTCTGTAAGCTGACGATAATCGCGTCAGACGGCGCATAACGTGCGATCTCCTCGGCGATCGCGGGAGTATCGGCGCTCTTCACCGTCACCAGCACCACGTCCGCATCGGCGAGAATACGCGGATCAGTCGACATCCGCAGCCGGTCTGCACTGATCCGGCAGACAAGTCCATCGATGCTCGTGATACCCAACCCGTGCCGCTCGATTTCCTCGATAGTGCGGGCGCGGGCCAGCAGCGCGACAGGGCGGCCAGCATTCGCCAGCATCCCGCCAACAAAGCAGCCGACAGTGCCGGCTCCAGCAACGACGATCCGTCCGCTCGCCACCATCCCCCTCCTGCCGTTAAACGGCCCCTGAGCAAGCTGTTTCGATATCAGCATACCGGACTTATTCCTAAGCTTCCCATCCTGTTGCCGGTCCGTATCGTTCGGCATTGCCTTGTATCGGTCATGACGGGCCGCTATCTTTTCCAGCGCGCGGGCATTGGGCTGACATCACAGGAGATGGATCAATGGGTTTGCTCGATATCCTCAACGGAATGCAGAATGGGCCGCGCGGCCCGAGCGATCCAAATGCCAAGGGAGAGGGCATGTCGCCGATGACAATGGCGATTCTGGCACTGCTCGCCTACAAGGCCGTGAAGCATCTGACCGGCGGACAATCCCAGCCCGCGCCCGCGAACAACGCGCCATCAACGCCCGCTCCCGGCGGCACCACTAATGCCAGCCTGCCGGGTGGACTGGGCGGCGGCGGGCTCGGTGACCTGCTGAAGGGCGGCCTCGGCGGCCTGCTGGCGGGTGGCGCGGCGGGCAGCATACTTAGCGGTGGCCTCGGCGACCTCTTGAAACAATTCCAGCAGAACGGCCACGGCGAAACCGCCAATTCGTGGGTTTCGAACGGGCCGAATAAACAGATCTCGCCGGGCGATCTCGCCAACGCCCTGGGTGCCGATCAGATCAACGCACTGACTTCAAAAACCGGCATGAGCCGCGATGAGCTATTGGGAGAGTTGTCGCGATATCTTCCCGAAGCGGTTGACGAATTTACCCCGAACGGTCGGCTTCCGAACGAGAACGAGTTGGCCGGCAAAATCTGATCGGCAGTTTGCGATCGAACCGGGATCCGCCGGTTCGATCGTCGGTGACGCAGATCTCTATCTGATGCACAACACTCCCACATCGGCTGCGATTGCAGCTTGCTGAAAGGACAGCACTCATGGGCGGGCTTATCTGGATCATCGTCGTCGGCTTCGTTGCCGGCATCATTGCGCGATTGCTGTCGCCGGGCCCGAACAATCCGAGCGGCTTTGTTCTGACCACGGTGCTGGGCATCGCGGGCGCCTTCCTCGCCACCTTTATCGGTCAGGCGATCGGCCACTATGGACCCAACCAGGGCGCGGGATTCATCACGGCGACCATCGGCGCGCTGGTGGTGCTGTTCATCTGGAATCGGCTTGTGGCCCGTCGCGTAATCTCGGATCCCGGCAATCGACTGGACGGTCGCTGACCCGGCGCTTCGACAGGAAGGCACCGGCTCGGCGGGCCAGCCGGTGCCTCGCAATTCCAAGTTTGTCTAAAGATGAAAGCCAGCGTCGACCCGAACCAACTCGCCTGTCATGTTGGATGATTGCGGGCCGGCCAGGAAGCAGACCACGCCGGCGATATCATCCGGGCTTGAGGCAATCTTCAACGGCACTTTCGCCTTGACCATCTCGCGCACCTGCTTGGCGCCCTCGGCGCCGCGGCCCTTCTCGAACCACGGCGTATCGATATAGCCCGGGCAAACCGCATTGACGCGGATCAGGGGCGCCAATGCACGCGCCAGTGATAGCGTCATCGCATTGAGCGCGCCCTTGCTGGCGACATACGCGACGGATGATCCGATTCCGCTCAGACCGGCAATCGAGGATACGTTGACCACCGACGCGGCGCGCCCGGCGGCCTTCGCCCCCGCCTCCAGAAAAGAACGCGCCGCGCGCACCATCTGAAACGGGCCGATGGTGTTCACGCCGTAAAGCCGCTGAAAGTCTTCGGCAGAAAGACCGTCGAGCCTGTCGTGAACCATATGCTTGGTGGTCCCGGCGTTATTGATAAGCGCATCGAGCCGCCCCCATGGCGCGGCGGCGGCGACAATGCGCTTGCAATCCTCGTCACGGGACACGTCGCCTTGCACCACCACCACTTCGCCGCCGGCGGCGCGGCAAAGGTCCGCGGTTTCCTCGGCCTCTTTCTTGCTCGACGCATAGTTGATGACGATGCGGGCACCGTCGCGGGCAAGAATGGCAGCCGTCGCGGCGCCGAGTCCCGATGCCGATCCTGTGATGATGACGCACATGCCGTCCTTTGCCATTCGTCCCACTTTCCTTTTGCATTGTTGGATTGGCGCTCACCTTATCGCGTGAAGCGCTGGAGGCAAGCCATCGGAAATCCATCAAGCGGAATTAGTCATACCGGACATGGCAACAGATGCATGACATCGTCGCAGATCGCCCTGCAACATCGCGGCTTGTCAGGACGGATGCTTTTTCGCATCATGAATGCAACTAAAAGCGCCCGAGCCGGCCTTTCCTGCCGCGTCATGTGAGTGCTTGCGTTGACGAGGAGCGCCGTGACGGACGACAATATCGTAGTGGCGACTGCAGAGCGCATCTTTGCCGATCTGGCGGACGCGCAAGCCATCATCCACAGCAAGGATGCGACCTGGAAAGAGCCGCTGTGGCATGCCCTCGTCGAAGCGGGCTTGCCGCTGTCATGGGTGCCCGAAGCCTGCAACGGCTCTGGCGCGAGCCTGGCCGACGGCTTTGCCGTTCTCAATGCCGCCGGCCGTGCCGGCCTTGCCGTACCGCTTGCCGAAACGATGTTGGCGGGCTGGCTGCTGGCGCAAGCCGGCATTGCTTCGCCGCCGGACCGGATGACCGTCGCGCCGGCTTTACCGAAGGACCGCATCCGCCTCAACGACAACAGTACGCTGTCCGGCACGGCGCGGAGCGTGCCGTTCGCCAGCGAGGCCAAGTACATCGTTGTTCTCGCAACGGGGGACCGCGATGGCGCGATCGTTGCGCTCATCGAGTCCTCGGCCTGCCGGATTACCCGCGGACTGAACATCGCCGACGATGCCAGTGACACTGTCGTTCTTGACAGGGCGGAGCCGATCACGATCAAGCCTGCTCCCGCAGGCTTCGATGCGACATCATTGCAGTTGATGGCGGCTGCCGCGCGCAGCCTGCAAATCGCCGGCGCCCTTGAGACCATGCTGGAGATCAGCGTCGGCTACGCCAACGAGCGCGTTGCCTTTGAGAAGAAAATCGCGAAATTCCAGGCGGTGCAGCACAATCTCGCGAAGCTGGCCGGCGAAGCAGCGGCTGCGCTCGCCGCCGCCAACTCCGCCGCCGATGCGCTCGGGAGCGGCGCTCCCTTCGATGACGCGCTTTTTCTCGAAGCGGCTGCGGCAAAAATCCGCTGCGCCGAAGCCGCGGAGAAAGGCGCCGCAATCGCCCATCAGGTGCATGGAGCGATTGGCTTTACCAGCGAACATATTCTGCATCGCTATTCCCTGCGTGCATTGGCATGGCGGGACGATTTCGGCAACGAAAGTCATTGGGCGGCCGAACTCGGCAAGCGCATCGCGCTGCGCGGTGCTGACGAATTGTGGCCGCTGGTAGCCTCACGATAGCGCAAGCCCGATTGGGAACGAACGTCATGACCGCAGCCCTCCGTTTCGATCCGATCCGCCTGCCGCCGGAGTGCGAAGACCTTCGCAAGGAGGTTCGCGCCTTTCTCGCTGCGGAGATCGCCGCCGGCACGTTCGATCCGCACAAGCCGCAGCGCGAGGATAACGATGCGCCCGCCTTCAGCCGCCGCGTCGGCGCGCGCGGCTGGCTCGGCATGACCTGGCCGAAGAAATACGGTGGGCACGAGCGCAGCTTCCTTGAACGCTACGTTGTCACCGAGGAAATGCGCGTTGCCAATGCGCCGACGCGCCGTTTCTTCGTGGCCGACCGGCAGAGCGGCCCCATACTGCTGAAGTATGCGCCGGAGCACATCAAGATGGATATCCTGCCGCGCATCTGTCGCGGCGAGGTCTGCTTCGCGATCGGGATGAGTGAGCCGAACTCCGGCTCCGACCTGTTCGCGGCCAAGACCAAGGCCACCCAGACCGACGGCGGCTGGCTGATCAACGGGAGCAAAATCTGGACCACCTCGGCGCATATCGCCGATTACATGATCGCGATCTTCCGCACCGCGCCGCCGACCAAAGACAACCGCCGTCATGGCTTGACCCAGTTTCTGGTCGACATGAAAACGCCCGGCATCACCGTCAATCCGATCAAACAGATCACCGGGCAATATGAGTTCAACGAGGTGGTGTTCACCGATACTTTCGTGTCCGACGACCACGTGCTGGGCGAAATCGACGGGGCCTGGAAACAGGCGACGAGTGAGCTCGCCTACGAGCGCAGCGGCCCGGAGCGCTTCCTTGAGACTTATTACGTGCTGACCGAGTTGGTCCGCGCGGTCGGCCGCGATCCCGACCTTCGCGCTGCCGAAGGGATCGGCCGGCTCGTGGCACAGCTGCACACCCTGCGGCGGATGTCCGTGTCGGTGGCGGGCATGTTGCAGGCCGGCAAAGAGCCGGTGGTGGAAGCATCCATCGTCAAGGACATCGGCACGGTCTGGGAACAGCAACTGCCGCACAGGGTGCGCGATCTTGCCGCGTTCATCGATGCTGATCCGTCAAATCACGCGACCCTCGACGAACAACTGGCCTTCGCCACCAAGCTCGCCCCGAAGCTCACGATTCAGGGCGGCACCACCGAAGTATTGCGCGGCATCATCGCCCGTGGCTTGGGATTGCGCTAAACATTGCGTCATCAGCAATCCCGTTTGCGACAGACATTCACGACATAGGACAGATCATGACGAAATTCACCGATATCGGCTTCGAGAAAAGCGGTCACGTGGCCACGATCGAGATTCAACGCCCCCCTTTCAATTTCTTCGATATCTCGCTGATCAACCAGATTGCCGATGCGCTGACCGATATCGACAACGATCCAGAGATGCGCGCGACGGTCTTGGCAGCGCAAGGCAAGGCGTTCTGCGCCGGCGCCAATTTCAACGACCCAAATCGGCAGGAAACCGGCCCGAGCAGCGGCGATCCGGCCGATAGCCTCGGCCCCATCAGCCACCTCTATACCCAGGCAGTGCGGGTGTTTCGCGCCAAGAAGCCGATCGTCGCGGCCGTGCAAGGCGCGGCAATCGGCGGCGGCCTCGGCCTTGCGGTGTCGGCCGATTTCCGCGTCACGTGCCCGGAAGCGCGCTTTGCCGCGAACTTCACCAAGCTGGGCTTCCATCCAGGCTTCGGCTTGACCGTGACGCTGCCGGAATTGATCGGCAAGAACAACGCCGAGCTGATGTTCTACACCAGCCGCCGTGTCACCGGCGAGGAAGCGCTGGCGATGGGCCTCGCCAATGTTTGCGTCCCACAAAGCGAAGTCCGCGCGGCGGCGATGAAGCTCGCCAACGAGATCGCCGAATGCTCGCCGCTTGGGCTGCTGTCGACGCGCGCGACGATGCGTGCGGGGTTGGCGGATCGGGTGATGGCCGCCACCACGCACGAACTCGCGGAACAGACCCGGCTGCGGGCGACCGAGGACTTCAAGGAAGGCGTGAAGGCCACCGAAGAGCGCCGCGTTCCCAATTTCAAGGGACGTTAGACGAGCCGTTGGCGAACGGCACCACCAAAGCATCAACGACGGTGGTGCCTTCGCCTTTTGGATGCACCAGAACGGGATTGAGCTCGATCTCGGCGATGAGATCGCGGTGTCGGGCTGCCAATTGCGAAACCCGGGCGACGAGAACGGCCAAGGCCTCCACGTCGGCCTCGGCGCTGCCGCGAAAGCCATGCAAGAGCGGCGCGGCCTTCAAGCCGTCGAGCATCGCCGCCGCCTCGCCCACGCCGACCGGCGCCAGACGATAGACGACGTCGCGGAACAGCTCGGTGGTGATGCCGCCGAGGCCAACCATCACCATGGGCCCGAACGTCGCATCCTGCAGGGTGCCGATGATGATTTCGACGCCGGGCTTCGCCATCGTCCCGACAAGGACGCCTTGAAGAGTCGCATCGGGCCGCTGCTGTTTTGCGCGCGCGATCAGATCGTCATAGGCCCGGTCTGCCTCTTGTCCGCTCGCAATGCCGAGACGGACGCCGCCGATATCGCTCTTGTGCGGAATGTCCGCGGACTGGATCTTCATCGCCAGCGGAAAACTGCTCCGTATCACCGCGTCGCGCAGTTCGTCGCGGCTTCTTACGAGATACTCTTGCGGCATCGGCACGCCCGCAGCAGCCAGCAAGCGCTTGCTGTCATATTCCGATAGCCTGCCCTTTTTAAGCGGCGCCAGAAGATCGCTCGGCAACGGTTTGGCATCGCAATCCAGCGGTGCGGCGATCCTGAACCGCGCGCGGTCGATCGCGCGGCGCAGCGCGACGCCTGTATGCAATAGACTGGAGAGGACAACCGCTCCCGCTTTGGCGAGTTCGGTCCGCGCAAACTGCGACGGCACTGTATAGGTATAAAACACCACCGGCTTGCGCTGGGCATCCAGCAGCGGCTTCAGCTCTTCGATCTTGAAAGGAATGCGCGTCTCATTCGATAGCGACAGCACCAGCAGGATGCTGTCAACCTCCTCGGACTGCGACAGCAGATCGACGGTTTTCTGCAGGCCCCCGCTGTGCACCGCCTGCGCGGTGATATCGATCGGATTGCGCGGCGATCCGTAGGACGGAATGAGAGCGCGAATGGCCCCTTGCAGCGGCGCCGAAAGCTCCGGCACGTCGAGCCCTTGCGCGACAGCCACATCGGCGCCCCAGATGCCGCCGCCGCCCGAAACCGTCACCACGGCGACCCGGTCACCCTTTGGCAGCGGCGAGGTCGTGAGCACTGCCGCGATGGCAACGGCTTCATCGAGATCGTCGGAAACGATGAAGCCATATTTCGCGAACACCGCGTCATAGGCCGCCGACCACCCCGCCATGCTTGCGGTGTGCGACGCGGCGGCGCGCCCACCGACGCTGGAGCGTCCCACTTTGACAACAATCACCGGCTTGCCGACCTCCGCGGCGCGCCGGGCCGCGGCGACAAACGTCTCGGGATCGCGAATGCCTTCAAGAAACAGCAGGATGACATCCGTCGCCGCATCCTGAACCATGTAGTCAAAGAATTCGCCGGCGCCGAGATCGGCTTCATTGCCGGCGCTGACGACATAGCTCAGCGCAAGGCCCAGAGTTCGCGCGCGATTGTAGATCGCAAAGCCGATACCGCCGCTCTGGGCGACAATTCCGATCCGCCGCCGAGTCGCCAGCAAGCGCGGCGCGTCCGGCTTGACATCGACAGTCGGGCTGAATGTCGCCGCCACTTGGCCGAGTTCATTGTAGAAGCCTTCAGCGTTCGGCCCGGAGACGCGCATCCCGCTCTTTCGCGCAAGATCGGCAATCGCGTCCTGCATCGCGGCGCTGTCGCCGCCCTCTTCGGCGAAACCGGATGAAATGATGATGGCGTGCTTCACACCGGCCGCTGCGCAGTCTTTCAGCGCATCGAGCACCGCGCGGGCGGGAATGATGATGATGGCGAGATCGATCGGCTGCTTGATATCCGCCACCGATGCATAGCAAGCAAGCCCGTCGATGTTGGGATAGTTCGGATTGACGGGATAGATCCAGCCGGGAAATCCATTCCTGCGCAGAAAAGTCAGCAACAGCCCGGGAATCTTCAGTGCATCGCGCGAGGCGCCGATGATGGCGATACTGGACGGTGCAAAGAACGTGTCCAGCGCATGAGCCGGACTAGTGGCCGTCGGAGCGTTCATGTTGGCTTGTTCCGCTACACTTGCACACTGGCCGCCCGGTTACCGGGCCAGCCGGAACGTCACACCACCCAGCGTAAAAGCTGAGTCGCTGACCGAATAATGGCGCGCCTGAGCGGCAGCGAGGACTGCGGCGATATCGCGAACCTGCAGCACGACCCCGCTCATCATCTCGCTCGTGCCGGGGACAAACCGCAGGCGAGCGTTCAGCAGCACGATTTCGGCGATGCCGTCATCCGCATGTGTGAGCGGACTGCCGATGATGCGGCTCCAATGCTGCGCCAGTCCCGCCGGATCGGGACTTTGCAGTTCGATGCCCAGCACCGATCGCGTCGTGTCCGTGCGGATCGCACGCTGCCAATGCGGCCCTGCCGGTGGATACGGCCCACGAATGTCGTCGCTGCCTTCGGTGTGATTGAATTCGATAAACGCGGCACGGCAGTCGCGCGGATGCAATTGAACGCCGTGATAGGGCGCATGATCGATGACATTGACCGTCCGGACGCCGAGCGTCGCAGCGTGACGCCCGCGTTCGTCAGGATCATCACAGGCAAAGATCGCCATGTAGCCGCCGCGATTTCCGGTACGCGTCAGAAAGCGGCCAGCCGCGGTCCCATCCTCAATCGGCGCAACGACTTCCAGCAATGTGGTGTCGACCGGCAGCAGTGCGTTCTCTAGACCATATTTACCCACGTTCGGATCGCGATAACAAACCTCCAGCCCGAGAATCGCCGCGAGATCGCCGACGACCGGCTCGAGATGCGGTGCGACCAGGCAGACTTGCCGCAGCCGCAAGCGATTTGCCATGATCAGTGCCCCCTAAAGACGGGAGCGCGCTTGGCCACGAATGCCGCCGCGGCCTCCTTATGGTCCGCGGTGTCGCTGCAGCGCGAGTGATGGATCGCCTCCGCATCGAAACAGGCTTCGAGCGACAGCGTCTCCGCGTTGTTGACGTTCCTCTTGATATAGCCCAGCGTGACCGTCGGGCCCTGCGCCAGCGACATCGCCATCTCCTGCGCTGCCGCGTCGATCTCGGCATCCGCCACCACGCGGCTGACCATGCCGAGCGCCAGCGCCTCCTGCGCCGATAGAACCGGCGACAGCAGATACAATTCGCGCGCCTTGGCGCTGCCGAGCATCTGCGTCAGGAAGAAGGTGCCGCCATAGTCGCCGGAATAGCCGACCTTGGCGAAAGCCGTGGTGATCTTGACCGACGCGCTGGCAACGCGCAGGTCACAGGCCAGCGCCATCGACAGTCCCGCCCCGGCGGCAGCACCATCGAGTTGCGCCACCACCGGCTTCGGCATCTGATGCAGGATGCGCGAGACCTCCATGCCGCGGCGCAGCGTCTTCACTTTTTCTTCGAGCGGCGGCGGTTCCTTGACCGCGGCCATCGCCTTGACATCGCCGCCGACGCAAAACGTGCCGCCCGCCCCTTTCAGCAAGACGGCGCGCACTTCGGGATCGTCCGCTGCACGATGCGCCGCTTCGATCAATCCCTTGACCATTTCGGGATTAAGCGCGTTACGGCGGTCCGGCCGGTTCATGGTGATCGTCAGAAGACCGCGATCGAGTTGTTGCAATACGATATCACTCATCAGGGAAGTCCTTGGGCCAGGAGCCATCTTCGCTGCGGCGCGGTGAACCGCGCGCGCCGGTTATTTCTTCACAAGCGGGCATCGGGAGTCCGACAACGATTGGAAAGCCCGATCGCCGGGCACCGTCGCCAGCAGCTTGTAGTCATCCCAGCGCCCCTTGGACTCGGATGGCGACTTCACCTCGAACAGATACATGTCATGGACCATGCGGCCGTCCTCGCGGATCTTGCCATTCTTGGCGAACATGTCGTTGATCGGAGTCTCCTTCATGATCTTCATCACCGCGGCCGAGTCGGTGGTCCCGGCCTGCTTGACCGCTTTCAGATAGTGGAGCACGGAGGAATAGACGCCCGCCTGCGACGACGTCGGAACGCGTTTGATCCGATCCATGAAGCGCTTGGAAAAGGCACGCGTCTCGTCGTTCATATCCCAGTAGAACGCTTCGGCGAGCAACAATCCCTGTGCGGTTTGCAATCCGACGCTGTCGATATCGGTGATGTAGGCCAACAGCGGCGCGAGCTTCTGTCCGCCCTTCATCAAACCGAATTCGGCCGCCTGCTTGATGGCGTTGATGGTATCGCCACCGGCATTGGCAAGGCCGATCACCTTGGCTTTCGAGGCTTGCGCTTGCAGCAGATAGGACGAGAAATCCGGCGTGTTGGTCGGATGACGCACGCTGCCCAGCACCTTGCCGCCGGATTTGACGATGACGTTGGTTGTATCCTTCTCGAGATCGTGCCCGAACGAATAGTCCGCAGTGAGGAAGAACCAACTGTCCAGGCCCTGCTTGACGGTCGCGAGGCCGGCGACATTCGCCAGCGCGTAGGTATCGTAGACGTAATGAACGCTGTAGGGTGTGCAAGCCTCGTTGGTCAGGCGGATCGAACCCGGGCCGCTGAACATGATGATCTTGTTGCGCGCCTTGGCGACTTCGAGCGCGGACAGGGCAGGAGCCGATGCCGCAACATCGACGATGGCCTCGACGCCCTGATTGTCGAACATGTCGCGGGCGATGTTGCCGGCGAGATCGGCTTTGTTGAGATGATCCGCGGCGATGATCTCGATCTTGCGGCCCAGGACCTCGCCGCCGAAATCTTCCGCGGCCATTTTTGCGGCGGTCTCGCTGCCGACGCCGGTGATATCGGCATAGAGGCCCGACATGTCGAGAATGGCACCGAGTTTCAATGGCGGCTTACTCTGCGCCACGGCGGCTGTCGCCGAGAGCGCCAGAATCGATACAGCCAGCCCCGACAAAATCGCTTTCACTTGATCCTCCCGACGTCTTGACGATTGATGCGACTGCTTGCCGCTTGGCAAAGATCATGACGCAACGTTTCGAACGCGGCAACCCGATCCGTCAAATAGTGGCCTCTCATCTGCGTCGGTGCGCGATACGCGGTGTTGATCGGGCGGACGAACGAATGTTATTTCCATCGAGCGGAAAGAAAGAGCGCCAGGGCATGAACCGACTGAACCGATCGGTGACGCTGTTGCTTGCATCAACCGCACTGACATTGACCGCCGCGGCGCTCTCTTGTGCGCAGGCATCGGACTGTGGGGCAGTGACGCTGGAGCAAGGCCGCGTCGTGCAGGTGATCGACGCCCGCACTCTGCGGCTCGCCGACGGCCGCGAGATCCGGCTCGACGGCATTGAAATCCCGTCGGTGGATGCCGCCGCCGCGATGGACGCACTCGCCGCCCTGACCAAGGATCGCGACGTCACGTTGCGCGCCGATGGCGACGCACCGGACCGCTATGGCCGACAGCGCGCCTTCGTTTTCCCAATGAGCGACGAGACGTCGGTGCAGGTCACATTGCTGCGCGGTGGGCAGGGGCTCACGAGCGGCATGGTTCCGATGAAACCCTGCGCGGCGGAACTTGCGGCCGCCGAGATGTCGGCGCGCCGGGCGCGCCAGGGCCGCTGGAACAAGTCCGAGGCTGTCATAAGCGGGCAAAAGCCGGAAGACATTCTGGCGAAGTTGGGGCAGTTCGCCGTTGTCGAGGGGAGAGTCGTTTCCGCGCGGCAGGCGGGCGCAACATTCTACCTCAATTTCGGCCGTCACTGGATTCGAGACTTTGCTGTGATTATTCCAAGGCAAATGGTAAAGTCATTCGCAACGGACGGCATCGACCTGACGGGACTGAAGGGGCGCCGGATTCGCGTTCGCGGGTGGATCGAGCGACGCAATGGGCCGCGTATCGAGGTGGCGAGCACGGGACAGCTTGACCTGCTGGACTCTCCTCGCCTTCTCGCCCCTCCCGCGCAGTCACCGTCTCAGAACGGGACAGATGGTGACCTGCAGAATGCAGGCCCAACAAAGCAATAAACCTTGGAGCCACCGCATCTGCGGATGCCACAAGTGACGACTGTGACGATGCGAATGGAGCGACGCCAAGTCATGACGCCATACCGCCGCCCGTGGGCCGCGATTGCGGGCGTGTGCCTGGCGGTCCTGCTGTCCGGTTGCGGCGATATGAGTCGCTTCCAGGCTGCGGCTCCTCATCATGACACGGCGGCAAAACCGGCCCGCGTTGCCGCCCAGCCATCCGCGACAGAGCGCGAGCACGAGCGCATCCTCGCCTCCTATGGCGGGGCCTATGACGATCCGAAGCTGGCGGCGCTGATCACCAAGACGGTCGATCGCCTGGTCGCCGCATCGGACCGTCCTGATCTCAGCTATAAGGTGACGATCCTCAACTCGGGTGCGGTTAATGCCTTCGCGCTGCCCACTGGCCAACTCTATGTGACGCGCGGCCTGATCGCGCTCGCCAGCGACACCTCTGAGCTGTCATCGGTGCTGTCGCACGAAATGGCGCATGTGCTGGCGAAGCACGCGGCGATCCGCGAGGATCAGGCCAAGCGAGCCGCGCTGGTGACCCGCGTGGTCAAGGAAATGGGCAACGATCCCGACATCACGGCGCTGGCGCTGGCGAAGACTAAGCTGACGATGGCGAGCTTTTCGCGCGCGCAGGAGTTCGAGGCCGATGGCATCGGCGTCGGCATCTCGGCGCGCGCCAATTTCGATCCTTTCGGTGCGGCCCGCTTTCTGACCGCAATGGAGCGAAATGCGGCGCTCAAGGCTGGCCGCAGCTCAATCGATCCGCGTTCACAGGACTTTCTCTCCTCGCATCCCGCCACACCGGAGCGCGTGCAGAATGCGCAGGCGATCGCGCGGCAATTCAGCTCGCCGCAGAATGGCGAACGCGACCACGACGCCTATCTCGCCGCGATCGACAACATCGTCTACGGTGAAGACCCGAGCGAAGGCTTCGTGCGCGGGCGCCGCTTCCTGCATCCGAAACTCGGCTTCACCTTCCAGGCGCCGAGCGGCTTTACGCTCGATAATACCGCGCAGGCGGTGATCGGTGTCCGCGAAGGCGGCGATCAGGCGATGCGTTTCGACGTGGTGCGCGTTCCCGCAGAGCAATCGCTCGGCGAATATCTCAATTCGGGCTGGATGGAGAATGTCGACAAGAACTCCACCGAGCAGCTCACCATCAATGGCTTTCCGGCCGCTTCAGTCACAGCCCGCGGCGACCAATGGCAATTCCGCGTCTATGCGCTGCGATTTGGCAGCGATGTCTATCGCTTCATCTTCGCCGCCAAGCAGAAGAACGCAGAGAGCGAACAGAACGCCCGCGAAACCATCCGCTCGTTCCGGCGCCTGACGCTGGAAGAAATCCAGGCGGCGCGGCCGCTGCGCATCAAGATCGTCTCGGTGCAACCGGGCGATACGGTCGAGTCGCTGTCGCGCCGCATGGGCGGGGTCGACCATCCCGAAGCCCGCTTCCGAATGCTCAATGGTCTCGATAACAACGCCAAGGTGAAGCCGGGCGAGCGCGTCAAGATCGTCGTCGATTGACGGGCCGTTCGGCCACGCCGCCGCACTTCACATTAGGGGAACGTCTCCGAGATGGTGCCAACGGCGACGGTCCGGCCAGGCAGCTTCGCTCCGCATCTTCGCTGATGCATCCGGCGGGACAGACTTGGCGTTTACAAGCAGCGCGCCGTTTGCTGCAGCAAAGCGACAAAAAAAACCCGGCCTCTCGGCCGGGCTTTTTGTCTTCGCGCCATCGGCGCAAGCATGGTCCACGATCAGGCAGCGGCGTCGGTCACGGCGCTATCGTCGTCTTCCGCTTCATCAATGTCGCCGTCGGCCTCGGTTTCCGCCTCGGCCTTGGCACTTCCGCGCCGCGGGCTCTTGGCAAGCTGGCCTTCGATTTCCTTGACCGCTTCGGTCTCCGTGACATGCTGCACCACCGCGATTTCGCGGGCGAGCCGGTCGAGCGCGGCTTCATAGAGCTGCCGTTCGCTATAGGACTGCTCGGGCTGCGACTCCGAACGGTACAGATCACGCACCACCTCGGCGATCGCGACAATATCGCCTGAATTGATCTTGGCTTCGTACTCCTGCGCCCGGCGCGACCACATCGTGCGCTTGACGCGGGCACGGCCCTTGAGCGTCTCCAGTGCGCGCTTCACCAGCGCGGGCTCCGACAGCTTGCGCATTCCGACATTGGCCACCTTCGCCGTCGGCACGCGCAGCGTCATCTTGTCCTTGATGAAGTTGATGACGAACAGCTCGAGCTTGGCGCCAGCAATCTCCTGCTCCTCGATGGCCAGAATCTGGCCGACGCCGTGAGCCGGATAGACGACAAATTCGTTGGTCTTGAAGCCCTGGCGCTGGGTCAGCGCCTTCTTCGGCTCCTCGGCACGCACCGGAGCAACCGGAGTCTTGGCCACCTTCGCAGCCGGAGCGGGCTTGCTGGGCGCCGTCGGTTTCGCAACGGGAGCCGCCTTCGGCGCCGGCTTCGCGGCCGCCTTGGGCGAGGTCTTCGGCGCAGCCGCCTTCGCAGTCGTGGGCTTGGAGGCAGCCACCTTCTCGGCGGCCTTCGCAGTCTTTTTTAGCATTTCACTTCTTTTGTTCTTGGAGGATTTCGCCGCCGATGGCTTGACGGTCGACGGCTTCGAAGTTGCCCGTGTCGTCTTGACGGACACACGAGTGCGGCTCTTGGATGCGCTGCGGCTCGTCGTCGACGACTTGCCGGTGCTTTTAGAGATACTCTTTTTACGCGTTTTCTGTGACACAGCCTGTGCGCGAAAAACACCGCGCCCCTGTCGAAAGAATTTTCCACGGAGAACCCATCAGGGCCTAAAGGGCGGCGCGAACAGGGTCCGGCTTGCTGAATATCCTTATAAATAGCACATTTCCTGCAAAAATCAATGATTTATGCCCCGCCAACGACAAGGTTGGCAGGTTCCGCAGGTCAACATTTCCAACAAGGTTAAGTTTAAACCCCTAGAAGGATAGGCCGAACAGAAACTCCGGACCTAGTCACCTGTTCCCGGCTCCGGGGAAAAGTACTTTTCAAATTTCCCCGCCATCCCGTCGAAATCCTTGGCGTCGGGCGGCGATTCCTTCTTCTGCGTGATATTGGGCCAGGATTTGGCGTGGGTAGCGTTGATTTCCAGCCACTTCTCCAGATCCGGTTCGCTGTCCGGCTTGATCGCATCGGCGGGGCATTCCGGTTCGCACACGCCGCAATCAATGCATTCGTCCGGATGGATGACCAGCATGTTCTCGCCCTCGTAGAAGCAGTCAACGGGGCAAACCTCAACGCAGTCGGTGTATTTGCACTTGATACAATTTTCAGTGACGACGTAGGTCATCCAGGACTCCGGAACGGTCGAATTTGAGTGCTGGCGTAGCGCAGACGGCCCCAAGCCGCAAGGGACGCTTTGGCTTTCTGATACGGCGCCCGCATCACCGTCATGAGGGTGGCTTGGCCGGTCTTTGCAGATCCTCATAAAGTTGCCGGCCAGCCTCGGCATTGCCACGCCGCTCACAAAAGCTGGTCACTTTCAACACGCGGACGCTATGGTCGAGCGTGATCGTGAGCACGTCGCCTAGTTTGACGCCATGGCCGGGAGCATTCTGCCGGCTGCCGTTGATGCGAACCCGGCCCCCCTCGATCAACGCCGCCGCGCTGGTGCGGGCCTTGACGACCCGCGCGTGCCACAGCCACTTGTCCAGGCGCTGACGCTCCAAGCATCCTCCTGACATCAGTCCGGCCAGTCACATGCGCCGACGAATGTTCGTCCGGACATAGCCGGTCGGCCTAGTTTGCGTCCTTGCGGTTGGCGAGTTGTTCTTTCAATGCCGCGAGCTTGGCGAAAGGCGAGTTCGGATCGGCCGGCCGGTCGCGATCCCGCTCGCGCGGCGCGCTGCTGGCGAACGGCCGATGCGACGGCCCGCCACCATCCGGACGTCGCTCTCGCCCCTTCCCCTGAAACTTGCCCTTGTCCCTGCCTTTCCCGCGCTCCTGACGTCCCTTGCTGTCGCTTTCGCGAGTCGGCGCGCTGCTCTCGGCACCGGATTCGCCAGCCGGGCGATTCGGCCGCTTGAAATCGACGTTGCGATCGCGGCGGCCGTGGCGCTGCCGCTTGCCGGCATCCGATGCCTCGCCTTCCGCGCCTGCGGCCTGGGCGCCCTGCTGCGGGCGCTGCGATTGACGATGACGATGACGCTCGTGACGCGGACGGCGGTCATCGGAGCGTCCGCCGGGCCGCCACACTTCAACCATCACAGGCCCAGCCGGCTCCGCCGTCGCCGCGCTGTCGCCGACGGGCCTGCCGGCAGCAGTCTCCGCGGCTTGGTCGGATACCTCAGCGGAGGCGGATGATGAATCGGGATCAGCTCTCGTCGCGTCGGTCGCCGCAGCGTCCACTGCATCGACTGCGATCCCCGCATCCTCCGCTGTACCGGCCTCATTCGTCGGCGGCGCGATGTCCTGATCGATCGGGGGGGATTCGGATTCGGCCGCGGCAACCGCAGCATCCTCACGAGGACTCGGCGCCTGCCCATTCGAAGCCGGCGCGGTGTCGTCCGCAACGAGCGTGGCCCCTGTCGTCGGCTCATCAGCTTCGGCCGGCTCCGATGCCGACGTCGCATCGGCAGCGGCTTCAGCATCCGCAGCGACAACATCCGCGGTTTCAGGCACCGCCGCTTCCGGCGCGGCATCGGACGCGGGCGCGGGCCGCAACTCCATGCGATAGCCGAGCGCGCGCAGGATCGATGCGAAGTCCTCGCCGGCCGAACCGGTCAGTGACGTCATCGCCTGCGTCACCACAAAGCCGCGTCCATCGAATGCTCCGGCGGGCTTGGGCAGGGTCGAACCCTCGCGCCAGGCCAGCGCCGGACGGATCAGATCCGCCAGCCGCTCGAGAATGTCGACGCGCACCGCACGCTCGCCGCACTGCCGATAACCCAGCACGCGATAAGCATCACGATCCAGCGCCTTGTCGACGGGGAACGAGGTGCGGCCGCTGCCGGCGAGATGTTGCGCGCCGAGCAGCGCGCCGAGATCGACGTTATCCTGCTTGTGTGCCCAGAGTTGCGACGCCAGCGCGCGCGCCGCCGGCTTCAGCAGCGCCGGGACGTACAGATGATAGGCGCCAAACCGCACGCCATATTTGCGCAAGGTCGCACGCGCCGCCTGATCGAGATCCTTCACCTCGTTGGCGACCTTGGAGCGCTCCAGCACGCCGAGCGCCTCGGTCAGTTGAAACGCGATGCCGCGCGCGATGCCGGTGATGTCTTCCGCTTTCACCAATTCGAACAGCGGCCCCAGCAGCTTTTCGATATGGGTCTTGAGCCACAGATCGAGCCGCGCCTGCACGGACTCACGCGGCGCACCGCTGAGCCGATCGTCGGCAACGATGCGGATGCGCGGATGCAGCGCATCGTCGCCCGCAATCACCTTGGCGACGGCATCGCCGGTCCAGCGAATGGTACCGTCAGACGCCAGCACAAATTGATCGTCCGGCGCCTGCGACAATTTTTCAGCGCGCGCGTCGATTTCGCCGGCCAGCGCCTTCTGCGCCGTCGCCTGAAGCGCCTTGGCTTCCGAGCCGGCATCCGCCGTATCGGGCGCGAACATGAAGCCGTCGAGGCGGCCAATCACATGGCCTTCCACGATCACTTCGCCGGTCTTTCCGATTTCCGTATTCAGCATGGTGTTTTCCCGCAAGCGGCGCATCAATACACTGGTCCGGCGATCAACGAAACGCTGAGTTAGCCGTTCATGCAGGGCATCGGACAATTTATTCTCAAGTTCATGGGAAATTCCCTGCCAGTGCAGCGGATCAGCCAGCCAATCGGGGCGATTTGCCACAAATGTCCAGGTCCGGATATGGGCGATCCGGCCGGATAACGTGTCGATGTCACCATCGATCCTGTCGGCCTGCTGAATTTGCGCCGCGAACCACGCATCGGGAATCCGCCCGCGTCGCATCAGGAAGCCGTAGAGCGTCGTCACCAGTTCGGCATGCGCGGCCGGCGACAGCTTGCGATAGTCCGGAACCTGGCACGCTTCCCACAGCCGCTCCACCGCACCGCGGCCCTGCGCCAGATCGCGCACCTCGCCATCGCGCGCGGCATGATCGAGCACGCGCAGATCCTCGGCCACCGGCGCGCGAGTCAATGCCTCATGCGCCGGCGTCAGCGCCAGCGAGACCTGCAGCGCGTCGAGCGAGCTGAAATCCAGTTGCGCATTGCGCCATTGCAGCGTCTTGACGCTATCGAAGGTGTGGTTCTGCAGCGCGTTGACGAGTTCGGGTTCGAACGGCGCGCAACGTCCGGTGGTGCCGAATGTGCCGTTGCGGGTGGCGCGCCCGGCGCGGCCGGCGATCTGCGCGAATTCAGCGGGATTCAGCCGGCGAAACTGGTAGCCGTCGAACTTGCGATCCGACGCGAAGGCGACGTGATCGACATCGAGATTGAGGCCCATGCCGATGGCATCGGTGGCGACGAGATAATCGACATCGCCGGATTCGAACATCGCCACCTGCGCGTTGCGCGTGCGCGGCGACAGCGAACCGAGCACCACCGCCGCGCCGCCATGCTGACGGCGGATCAATTCGGCGATGGCATAAACTTCGTCGGCAGAAAACGCGACGATCGCGGTGCGGCGCGGCTGCCGCGTGATCTTGCGATCGCCGGCGAATTCGAGTTGCGACAGGCGCGGCCGCGTCAGGAGATTGGCGCCGGGCAACAGTTTCTCGATCACCGGCCGCATCGTTGCCGCGCCCAGCAGCAGCGTCTCGTCGCGGCCGCGACGATTCAGCACGCGGTCGGTGAAGACATGGCCGCGCTCGAGATCGGCCGCGATCTGAATTTCATCGACGGCGAGAAACGACACGTCGATGTCGCGTGGCATCGCTTCCACCGTCGACACCCAGAAGCGCGGCTTCGGCGGTTTGATTTTCTCTTCGCCGGTGATCAGTGCCACCGCATCGGCGCCCGCGCGCGCGGCGATCTTGTTGTAGACCTCGCGCGCGAGCAGGCGCAGCGGCAGACCGATGATGCCCGACGAATGCGCGAGCATGCGCTCGATCGCCAGATGCGTCTTGCCGGTGTTGGTGGGGCCGAGCACCGCGGTGACGCCACTCCCGGGCGCGCGCGCGTGATCGGGCGAGGAGAACGGCGAAGCAGACGAAACAACCATGTTTTTCAGGGCTTCCGAAACCACAGGATGATGCGAAGGCACTGATCCTGTTTCACAATGCGACGCAGGCCACGCCGCGACTTAAGCTTTGGAACGAGTCCGGAACGAATCGCGCCCGAATCGCTGACTCACTTGGAGTACAGACGCCGAACCGCAACATGTCGCGGCAGCCGGCGCCAAGGACAACTACATCAAGCCTGATCCTGTGGGATAAGAGATAAGATGGGGGCGCAATCATTAACACCCATGCGGGACGGGTTTGGCGCAAGAGTCAAATAGATTCTTCGGCAGGGATTCTTGCGGCAATCTGACGGCGAAATTGCGTCGGCGCTGCCGCAAGAATTCCGCCCGCTCAGCGCGAGGCCGCCTGCGGCGGCACGGCGGTGGCGGTGAAATCGGTGGCGAATAGCAGGCCGAGGCCGAGCGGCGTCGGGATCGCGACCTTGAACGGAACCAGCACTCGGGTTCCCGCGATCGGCACCAGCCACACCTCCATGGCCTTCTGCGCGGCGAGGTATTTGATGGCGGCGCGATCGGGCACATAGCCGGAGACCGGGGTAAAGGTGATGGCGCAGACCACGGCGGGGCCGTGATAGCCCTTCTCGGCCTTGACGGTGTCCATGCGCTTGAAGGCGAGCTTCAGGTCATAGCGCATGCGGCCGTCGAAAACCGCGGCGGCGGACTTGCAGGCGTCCGGTCCGAGCGGATTGCCGGTGCCCGGCACCCGGACCATGCTGGCGGTCATCGGATCGGAGACGCCGTGCCGCTGCGCCTCGGTCACCGGAATCCGCGCCGGGTCCTCCGGCGGCTCCGGCGTGATGCTGGATTGGGTGATATTGCCGCCGCTGAGCGCGATGCGGATGGTTTCTTCCTTCTTCGCGGTCTCGGTGGTGGCGGTATAGGACATCGGCGCGAACTGGCCGTTGACGATGCGCCCCTGCGCTGCGCCCTCACCCCTGCCGCCGGCGAGCGCCTTGATCAGCCCGACCGTGGCGCCGGCCACCGCCGCCTGATAGCGATCCTCGGCGATCTCGATGGTCCAGGTTCCGCGGCCGACCGGAATGCCGGCCAGCGTCACTTCATAATGGGCGTCCAGCCGACCCTGCGCCGCGGCCGGTTTCGGCGCCAGCATGCTCAAGGCCACGGCCAGTCCCGCCGCGAGGCCGGCCGGCACGACGGCAATGCGCCCGGGCTGACGTTTCGCCAATCTGTTCACCAATAGGTATTTTGACACCAGAATCGGGGCACCTTCACAGAGGCTTGGCCGGACATACCGGAAAAACCGGCCCGATGCAGGGATTTTGGAGCGCCGCGCTACGCATATGTCTCGCCGATCCCCTGCTGCCGAACGCCGCCCGTTGCCGGCAGGACCGCGTGCGGATTCCCGCCGCGCTATCTGTCGGAACCGAATACGTCGTTTATATGATTGAGAACGAACGCGAAATCGACCAGCCCCGCGGGCGGCCGAACCGCCTGCGCGACCTTCCGGGTGGCGCGCAGCCCGCTTGACCTTGCGCGCCGCCGCCTCTATACCTGCGCCCATCCAGAACATGGACGCTATTTTGTACTCCCCGCAGCCGCGCAGCGTGCTTGCCGTGTGCCTTGGGGACGAGAGAGGAATTTTCCAATGTCCCGCCGCTGCGAACTGACCGCCAAGGGTCCCCAGGTCGGTCACCGGGTGAGCCACTCCAACATCAAGACCAAGCGGCGCTTCCTGCCGAACCTGGTCAATGTCACCTTCCTGTCGGACGTGCTGGGCCGCTCGGTGCGCCTGCGCGTCTCGACCAATGCGCTGAAGAGCGTCGACCACAATGGCGGCCTCGACGCCTACCTGCTCAAGGCCAACATCGACAGCCTGTCGCTGAAGGCTGCCGAGCTGAAGCGCCAGATCGAGAAGAAGAAGGCCGAGACCGCGAACGCGGCGGCCTGATCGCCCTCTCATTATTTACGCTTGATCGCTGCAAGACAGAAACGGCCGGGTCGCAAGACCCGGCTGTTTTTGTTGGAGTTGAACGATCAGGTGCCTGGAAAAAGCGGACCTGCCAGATTGCGCATAGGACAGTTCGCAGGCTCAAAACGGCGAAGCAGCTTCGCGCCGGTTTCGATCTCGGGCGCGCCAAGTTCGAGCGCATCAGCGCCGTCGAAGGCGTGACGCTCCCGCAGGACGACCTCGACTGACGTGTCTTGCGCTGCTGGCAGATCAGGCTGAACACCCAGCCGCACTGGAAAGATTGGAGCCCGAGGCTTTTCTGGACGCGATGACCGTCAGTTTTGACGGCAATGAAAAACCACTTCAAACCGCCATAGAGGATATGCTCAATTGAACCGGGGCATGGGCCATCGGTTCACGACCTCGCCAACCTATCAGGAGCGACTTCCGTCAGGTCATCATGCCAGACAATGCCGACGCCGCGTTCGGTGCCAATCATGCGCGCATCTATGCCGAGGGACCGCCGCGTCAGGTGCCGGGCTTCGATAGCCTGCATCGCATGACGATCATGCTGCTGGCGGAGCGCGTCCCGCCACAAGGGCGCGTGCTGGTGCACGGCGCAGGCGGCGGCCTCGAACTGAAAGCATTCGCCGACACGCATCCGGCTGCATCACGGCTTCATCGATGCGGCGCCGGAAGGCCCGTTCGACGGCGCCTGCAGCCTTTTGACGTTTCATTTCATTGCGCGCGAGGCGCGCGGCGGCACGCTGCGGGAGATTCATCGCCGCCTCAGGCCGGGCGCCCCGTTCGCGATCGCGCATGTCTCGTTCGACCAGCAGGAGCCAGCGCGCACGCAATGGATCGCGCGCCACGTCAGCTTTGCCGGTACCGATCCGGCGCGTGCCGAGGCCGCAAGGCAGGCGATCGCAACCAGGCTGTCCGTGCTGTCACCGGACGAGGACGAGGCGATGCTGCGCGAGGCCGGATTTTCCGATGTCAGCCTGTTCTATGCCGGGCTGAGCTTCCGCGGCTGGATCGGATACGCCTGATCTCGCGCGTCAGCGGCAGCCATCGCTGCGCAACGACTTGCCAAGTCTCGCGACGATCGGATCGAATGCCTTCACTTGATCCCTGTCGTATTCGATGCGGACGTACACGGCGGTATCGTGACATGCGATGGCGCGCTGATAGAAAATGCGTTCGTCCTTGACGCCGGACCACGCCGCCCATCTCGGCTGCTGCTTTTGATAGGTGAGGGTCCAGCCGTCGCGGCGATCCCGCGCAGCGCGCCAGCGCGCCTCGGCCGCGAAACTTTGATCGACAAGAAAATTGCCCCAGACCTTCAGCTCCGCCGTGCCGCTGGCGGAGGTGGCGACACCGCCATCGCCGTTGTCGGAT
The DNA here is from genome assembly GCA_035565575.1 of Xanthobacteraceae bacterium. Lineage (GTDB taxonomy): Bacteria > Pseudomonadota > Alphaproteobacteria > Rhizobiales > Xanthobacteraceae > 62-47. The sequence goes on along the minus strand of DATMSE010000167.1, from coordinate 6,454 downwards.
TCCGCAATGCTGGAGAAACCCGGCGGCAGATCGATGCCATACCGGAATCGCGCATTGCCGTAGTGCCCCCAGTCCGACGCCGCGGCGACGGACGCATAGGCCGCCAGCGCGGCCGCGATCAGACCTGACCTGCGCAGCTTGCCCACCCTGCCTCCCTGCATCATCGTCGAGCCACCGAAGACGCGCGTTCGCATCGACCATCGCTGCGCTCGCGCGCCGTTAGCTTGGACGGCGCGACACCGGCGCAGGTTCATCGCGGGGCGATCCGGCCCCGCCGTCACCCGGCCGCGCTACGCCGGCGCCACCCTTGCCGTCGCGTCGCGGCCACGGCCGATCATCAGCGCCAGCACGGCGGCGACGAGGCCGGTGCAGCCGGCGATGACGAAGGCGCCGAGGTAATCGCCCTGCGCGGTGCGCATCGCGCCGGCGAAGAACGCTGCCGACGCGGCACCGAGCTGATGGCCGGCGACGATCCAGCCGAACACCACCGGCGCCTTGCGGTCGCCGAACGCCTCGTTGGCGAGCCGCATGGTCGGCGGCACCGTGGCGATCCAGTCGAGGCCGTAGAACACCGCGAAGACGGTGAGGCTCCACAGCGAGAAGCCGGAATAGGGCAGATAGATCAGCGACAGGCCGCGCAGTCCGTAATAGACGAACAGCAGCTTGCGCGGATCGAAGCGGTCGGTGAGCCAGCCCGACAGCGTGGTGCCGATCAGGTCGAAGACGCCCATCAAGGCCAGCAGGCTCGCGGCCTGCACCTGCGCGATGCCGTAATCGCCGCAGAACGCGATCAGATGCGTGCCGACCAGCCCGTTGGTGGTGAAGCCGCAGACGAAGAACGTCGCAAACAGATACCAGAAGGTGCGCGTCTTCGCCGCCTCGACCAGATGCGCGATCGCCGCCGCGAACGGGTTCTGTCCGGTCGCGGGCGCGGGCACGTCATCGACATCGCTGCCATAGGCGCGCAGCCCGATCGCGGACGGGCGCTCCGGCACCAGAACATAGACCAGCGGCACCAGCGCCGCGCAGCAGGCGGCGATGATCAGCACCACCGGCTGCCAGCCGCCGCGCTCCACCACGGCGGCGAGGCCCGGCATGAACACCAGCGTGCCGCTGGCGGTGGACGCGGTGAGCAGACCCATCACCAGGCCGCGATTCTTGACGAACCAGCGGTTGACGATCACCGCGCCGAGCACGTTGGCGACCGCGCCGGAGCCGATGCCGGTGAGCAGGCCCCAAGTCAGGAACAGGTGCCACGGCTCCGTCATGAAATAGCTCGCGGCGGTGGCGCCCGACATCAAGATCAAGGCGCCGATCACGGTGCGGCGGATGCCGAACTGGTTCATCACCGCGGCGGCGAACGGACCGGCGAGGCCATAGAGGAAGATGCCGACGGCGGCGGAGACGGAGATGACGTCGACGCTCCAGCCAAAGGCCTGCTGCAGTGGCAGGATCAGCACGCCCGGGGTGGCGCGCAGGCCGGCGGCGGTGAGCAGCGCGAGGAAGATCACCGCGACAACGACGAAGGCGTAGTTCGGGCCGAACGGGCGGCTTGAAAGGGAGGCCTGCTGCATGTTACTAACCGGTACGTATCAAGGGTCGCCAACATACGTACCGGTCAGTAACATTGTCAAGCCGCGCCGTCCCGCCCGGAAAGCAGACCTCCCCCGCAGCGGGCCAGCCGCCGCGCGCGGCGGAGCGGATTCGCGCCTCGGCCCGCGAATTGTTCTACCGCGAGGGCATCCGCGCGGTCGGCGTCGACGAGATCGTCAGCCGCGCCGGCGTCACCAAGCCGAGCCTCTACCGCGCCTTCCCGTCCAAGGACGATCTCGCCGCCGCATATCTCTCCGACTACGACCGCGAGTTCTGGCCGCGTTTCGAAAAGCCCGGCGGCAAGCACTACAGCGATCCGCGCGCGCACGTGCTGGCCTATATCCGCGAGTTGGCGAACCGCGCGGTGCAGGACGGCTATCGCGGCTGCGGGCTGTCCAACGCCGCCGTCGAATATCCCGGCCACACCCATCCGGCGCGCCTTGTCGCCGAGACGCACAAGAAGGCGCTGCGCCAGCGCCTGCGTGAGCTCGCCGCCGAGATGGGCGCGCGCGATCCCCGCGCGCTGGGCGACGGCCTGATGCTGCTGATCGAGGGAATTTATGTCACCGGCCAGCAATCGGCCGGCGGCCCCGCGCAATCGGCGCTCGCCGCCGCCACCGCCCTGATCGATGCCTGCGTGAGCAGGCCGGCGCGGCGCCGCTGACGCCGGTCAGCCCGCCGCCGACCCCTGCGCCGGCGCGGGCGGACCGTGCATCTCGCCCCCGTTCGCTGGAGCCAGCGCGCGCTCTTCTTCGCGCGCCGCCCGCGAGAACAGGCGCTGCACGAAGACGAAGAATACCGGCACCATCAACAGCGCGAGGATGACCACCGCGATCATGCCGCCCATCACGCCGGTGCCGAGCGCCTGCTGGCTTTGCGCGCCGGCACCGCTGGCGACCACCATCGGCAGCACGCCGCAGACGAAGGCGAGACCGGTCATCACGATCGGCCGGAAGCGCAATTGACAGGCTTCCAAGGTCGCCGCGATCAACGACTTGCCTTCCGCGCGCAAATCCTTGGCGAACTCGATGATGAGAATGGCGTCCTTCGCCGCGAGGCCGATGATCGTCACCAGGCCCACGGTGAAATAAACGCCGTTGGGCAGATCGCGCAGCGTCGAGGCGATCACCGCGCCGACCATGCCGAGCGGAATCGTCAACAGCACCGCCAGCGGAATGGTCCAGCTCTCGTACAATGCGGCGAGACAGAGGAACACCACCAGCACCGACAGCGCCAGCAGGAACGGCGCCTGCGAGCCGGACAATTTTTCCTGCAACGACTGGCCGGTCCATTCGTAGCCGAAGCCGCGCGGCAGCAGATCGGCTAGCCGCTCCATCTCCTTGATGGCATCGCCCGAGGTGAAGCCCGGCCGCGCCTCGCCGCTGATGCGCACCGCCGGATAATAGTTGAAGCCGACGATCTGGGTCGGGCCTCTGGCCCATTCGATGGTGGCGAAGGACGACAGCGGTACCACCTGCCCGCGGCTGTTCTTGACGCTGTAGTTCAGGATGTCGTCGGCATTCATGCGATCCGGCGAATCCGCCTGCACGATGACGCGCTGCATGCGCCCGCGATTGGGGAAGTCGTTGATGTAGGCCGAGCCGAGATTGGTCGAGATGGTGTTGTTGATGTCCTCGAAGGTGATGCCGAAGGCGCTCGCCTTCTCGCGGTCGATCATCAGGTTGACCACCGGCGCTTCCGGCAGGCCCTCGACATAGACCTTCTGCAAGACGGGGCTGGCATTGGCGTCGTTGACCAGCTTGGTCGCGGCGTCGCGCAGCGCGACGTAACCTTTCTGGCCGCGATCCTGCAGGCGGAAGCTGAAGCCCGACGAATTGCCGAGGTTGTCGATCGGCGGCGGCTGCAACGCCGAGATCCTGGCGTCGCGCAAGCCTTCCATCTGCTTGTTGATGTCGTTGACGATGGCCGCGGCGGAATCGGTCTTGCCGCGCTCCGACCAGTCCTTCAGCGTGATGAAGGCTTGGGCGGTGTTCATGCCCTGGCCGAGGAAGCTGAAGCCGGTGAGGAAGGTGACGTCCTTGATACCGTCGCGCTTGGCGAGATAATCCTCGACCGCCTTCACCGCCGCCTCGGTGCGGGCGAACGACGAATCCGCCGGCGTCTGCACGTCGGTGGTGATGAAGCCCTGATCGTCCACCGGCAGGAAGCCGGCGGGCATCCGCACGAAGGCCCAGCCGAGCCCGATCAGCAGAATGGCGTAGACGATCATCAGGCGTCCGGTGCGCTTCAGCGACCAGCCGACGGTGCGGGTGTAGCGCACGCGCGTGCGGTCCAGCATGCTGTTGAAGAGGCCGAAGAAGCCGCGCCGCGCGTGACCGTGCCCGGCCTTCACCGGCTTGAGCAGGGTGGCGCACAGAGCCGGCGTCAGCGACAGCGCCATCAGCGCCGAGAAGCCGATCGCCGCCACCATCGTCACCGAGAACTGGCGGTAGATGATGCCGACCGAGCCGGGGAAGAACGCCATCGGCACGAACACCGCCGCCAGCACCGTGGTGATGCCGACGATGGCGCCGGTGATCTGCGACATCGCCTTGCGGGTCGCTTCCTTCGGCGGCAGGCCCTCCTCCGCCATGATGCGCTCGACGTTCTCGACCACGACGATGGCGTCGTCGACCAATATGCCGATCGCCAGCACCATGCCGAACATCGTCAGCATGTTGATGGAGTAACCAAACGCCAATAGCGTCGCGCAGGTGCCGAGCAGCGCCACCGGCACCACGATGGTCGGAATGATGGTGTAGCGGAAGTTCTGGAGAAACAAGAACATCACCAGGAACACCAGCACCACCGCCTCGATCAGCGTGTGCACCACCTTCTCGATCGAGGCTTTGACCACGGGCGTGATGTTGTAGGGAATCTCGTACTGGATGTTGGCCGGGAAGAACTTCGAGAGTTCCTTCATCTTGGCTTCGACCGCACTCGCGGTCGCCAGCGCGTTGCCGGTCGGAGACATCAGCACCGAGAGGCCGGCGGCCGGCTTGCCGTTCAGCCGCGTGGTGAACTGATAGCCCATGCCGCCGATCTCGATGCGGGCGACGTCGCGCAGCCGCACCGTCGAGCCGTCGGGATTGGCGCGCAGCACGATGCCGCCGAACTCGTCCGGCGAGCCGAGCTGGCCCTTCACCAGCACCAGCGCCGAGACTTTCTGGTCCTTGTTGCTCGGCTCCGCGCCGACGCTGCCGGAGGCCACCTGCGCGTTCTGGGCGTTGATCGCCTTGGTGACGTCATCGGCGGTGAGGTTGAAGCCGACCAGTTTCTCCGGATCGATCCAGATGCGCAGCGACTGCTCGGTGGAATACAGCGTGGCGCGGCCGACGCCGGGAATGCGGCGGATTTCGCCGAGCACGTTGCGGACCATGAAGTCGCCGAGCGCGACTTCATCCATGCTGCCGTCGGTTGAGGTGAGCGTGATGATCTGCAGCACCGCGCTGGAGGCTTCCTCGATCAGGATGCCCTGCTGCAGCACCGCGCGCGGCAGCCGCGACTCGATGCGCTTGATGCGGTTCTGCACGTCCACCGACGCCATCTCGACATCAGTGCCGGGCTGGAAGAAGGCGGTGATTTCCACCTGCCCGAGCGAGTCGCTGGTGGATTCGAAGCTGAGGATGCCGTTCGCGCCGTTCAGTTCCTCCTCGATCAGCCGCGTGACGCTGTTGTAGAGGTTTTCCGGCGAGGCGCCCGGATAGCTGGTCGACACCGAGATCGACGGCGGCGCGATGATCGGATACTGCGCCACCGCGAGGAACGGGATCGAGATCGCGCCGATCAGACAGATGAACAGCGCGACGACCCAGGCGAAGATCGGCCTATCGATGAAAAATGACGGCATCAGCGACTCAGTCGCTGATCGACGTCGGCGTCGCCTTCAGGCTCTCGTCGACGACGGTGCCGGTGGCGACTTCGCTGAGCGGCTGCGGCTTGACGCGGTCGCCGGCGGCGAATTTCTGAAAACCTTCGACCACGACGCGGTCGCCGGGCTTGAGGCCCTCGGTGATCAGCCACTTGCCGCCGTGAACCCCGCCGGTGCGCACCGCCTGCACCGCGATGCGGTTGTCCGGCTTCACCACGAACACCTCGCTGCCGCCGTCGCGGCTGCGCTGCACCGCCTGCTGCGGCACCGCGATCGCATCGGTGTCGATGCCCTGCTCGATCAGCACGCGGACATACATGCCGGGGAGCAGTTCGCCGTTCGGATTCGGAAACTCGCCGCGTAGCGTCACCTGACCGGTCTCGGCGTTCACCTTGGCTTCGGAGAACAGCAGCTTGCCGGTGTGCGAATAGACGCCGTCATCGACGATCAGGCGGACCTTCGCCGCGCCCGGCGCGATCTGCTCGAGGTCGCCGCGCGCGAAGGCGCGCCGCAGCTTGTTGAGATCGCTGACCGACTGGGTGAAGTCGGCATAGATCGGATCGAGCTGCTGGATCGAGGCGAGATTGGTGGTGTCGTTCGGCACCACCAGCGCGCCCTCGCTGACCAGCGCCGCGCCGATGCGGCCGTTGATCGGCGCGCGAATGGTGGCATAGCCGAGGTTGAGCCTGGCGCGCGCCACGTCCGCCTTGCGCGCGGCGACGTCGGCCTCGGCCTGACGCTTCGCGGCAATCGCGGTTTCGTGCTGCGCCTCGGAGGCGACGTGCTGATGCGTCAGCGTCGAAATACGATTGGCATGGCGCGTCGCCTGATCGAGCACCGCTTCGGCCTTGGCGAGCGCGGCCTCCTGCGCCATCAGATCGACCTCGAACGGCTTCGGATCGATGCGATAGAGCGGATCGCCGGCCTTCACATCGCTGCCCTGATGGAACAGACGCTCGACGATGATGCCCGACACCTGCGGACGAACGT
>DATMSE010000166.1:0-9701 GCA_035565575.1 Xanthobacteraceae bacterium | reverse complement strand
TTAATCGCAATCTTTAACAGGCAGCCCCGTTGATTACGCAGTCAGGGGTTATGGGTCCCCGCCTTCGCGGGGACGACGACTTTCGTGTTGAGAATCGAGCCTCAAAGCGAATTAAGACGCCAGCATCCGTCGCCGTCCCGCCGCGGCGAAGGCCAGCGCGATGAGGCCGATGACGACCGGCGGATAGACCACGAGGTTGACCATCGACCAGCCGAAATCCGCCAGCAACTGCCCGGAAATGAACGAGCCGATCGCCATGGTGCCAAACACCAGGAAATCGTTGAACGCCTGCACCTTGTTGCGTTCCTGCGGCCGGTGGGTTTCCAGCACCAGCGCGGAGGCGCCGATGAAGCTCAGGTTCCAGCCGAGCCCGAGCACGAACAGCCCGGCCCAGAAATGCTGCGCGGTGATACCGGCGAGCCCTATCCCCGCGGCGGTCGCTTCCAGCAGCAACCCGGCGGCGGCGATGGTCGGCGCGCCGAAGCGCGTGATCAGTGCGCCGGTGAAGAAGCTCGGGCCGAACATCGCCACGATGTGCCACTGGATACCGGTGTTGGAAGCGCTCACCGGCAGACCGCACATCTGCATCGCCAGAGGCGCCGAAGTCATGACCAGATTCATCATCGAATAGGAAACCACGCCCGAGATCGCCGCAGCAATAAAGCGCGGCTGCCGCGCGATCTGCATCAGCGGGCGGCCCGCGCCAAGATCGGACGGGGGCGCCGGCGGCGAATCGACACCGGCGACCACCGCCATCGCGATCAGCGCGATCACCGCCTGCACCGCGAAGCTGAAGGCGAACAGGTAGGGCGGCCAAATGCCCATGGTCCACTGCACCATCTGCGGACCGAGCACGCCGGCGAATACGCCGCCGGCCATCACCCATGACACCGCCTTGGGCTGGAACGCGGCGCTGGCACCATCGGCGGCGGCAAAGCGGTAGGATTGCGACACCGCGCCGTAGAAACCGCCGAGCATGGTGGCGACGCAGAACAGCGCGAACGAGCCCCGCAGGATGGCGATGCAGCCAAGCAAGCCGGTCAGCGTGCCGAAGGCGGTGCCGATGATGAAGGCGGCACGGCGGCCGTAGCGGCGCGAGATATAGCCGGTCGGCAAGGTCGCCATGGCCAGGCCGAGCACGTAGACCGACAGCGGCACCGTCGCCAGCGCGAGGCTGGGCGCGAGCGTTGCGCCGATGATGGAGCCGGTGGCGAAAATCACCGCGGAGTTGGCGCCGGTCAACGCCTGCGCGATCGACAGCCGCACCACGTTGGCGCGCGCCCGCTGGTCGTCGGCGAATTCGTCGAGGGTGGCTTCCGTCATTCCCCGCTATCCCGGATCGCTCGGACGCCGAATCGCTTCCGATAGGGAAGTTATTCTTCAGCGTCGCGTCGTGATGGCATAAACGTCCGCAAAAGCGCGGTGCGGGGGAAGATAAATCTTATTGCGGCGCAGGAATCAACGCGCGCAAACGCGGGTCAGCCCAGCATTTGCGGCGCGGCGGCAAGGCGCTTCTCGGCGTCGGCGACCATGGCGGCGACGATCTCCGCCGCACTTTGTTCGGCCTTGATCAGGTCCACCGCCTCGCCGACGATCACGGCGGCGACATTGGTGTCGCCTTCGGCGGCGGCTTTCAGATAGCGCGGCTTTTCGGTCTCGACCTGGTTCTTGAGGCCGTCGAGGTCGCGGTCCCATTGCACGATGGCGGGGTTCTTCAGGGTGCGGATGTTCCACTGGCCGGGCCAGTCGATGCCGCGCGCGACATCGATCGCCGAGCTGCGGATGGTGTCGTCGCCGCTGGCCTCGACCGCCGCGCGCTTGTTGTTGGGGTGAGTCAGCGATTCGCGGCTGGCATAGAACAGCGAGCCGCACAGCACGCCGGCCGCGCCCAGCATCAGCGCCGCCGCGAGGCCGCGCCCGTCGGCGATGCCGCCGGCGGCGACCACCGGCACCTTGTGGCCGACCGCATCGACCACCGCCGGCACCAGCGGCAGGGTCGAACGTCCGCCGCCATGGCCGCCGGCTTCCGCGCCCTGCGCGACGATGACGTCCGCGCCGTCCGCGACCGCCTTGCGCGCCTGCGCCAGCGTCTGGATCTGCGCGATCAATGGAATGTTGGCGCGCTTGATCGGCGCGGCGAATTCGTCGATGTCGCCGAACGACAGGAACATCGCCTTCGGGTGATGCGCCAGCGCGAGATCGAGCAGCGCGGGATTCCTGCGCAGCGACCAGGTGATGAAGCCGACGCCGACGCGGGTGTTGCCGGCGTTGAGCAGTTCGCGGCCGAGCCACTCCTTGTCGCCGTAACCGCCGCCGACGATGCCGAGCCCGCCGGCATTGGTCACCGCCGAGGCCAGCGCGCCGCCAGCCACGCCCGCCATCGGCGCCAGCAGGATCGGGTGTTCGATATCGAGCAGCGAGGTGAGCGCGGTTTTGATCGGCATGGCGGCTTTCGGCAGCAAGGAGAGACGGAATAGATGTATTTCATGCACTCATCTGTCGCGGCGGACAACCCATTCCGCACGGCGGGTCACCTCTCCCATAGGGAGAGGTCGGATCGCGCTGCGATCCGGGTGAAGGGAGATCAGTGTTTCGATAGGATCGATTCCCCTCACCCCAGCCCTCTCCCGGTGGGGAGAGGGAGCCGGCCGTGCGTGATGGCAAGCGATGTGCTGGCCTCAGCGTGAAAACACCACGATCAGATTGTTGGCGGGCATCTCCACCACGTCTTGCAGCGCGAGGCCGTGACGCTCGGCGACGGCGCGGACCTCGTCAACATCGCGCACGCCCCACTCCGGATTGCCTTCGCGCAGGCTGGCGTCGAACACAGCGTTGCTGACGGCGGTGTGCTTGCCGCCGCGCTTGAACGGGCCGTAGAGAAACAGCCGTCCGTCCGGCCGCAACGCGCGGCCGGCGCCCGCGAGCAGACCTTCCGCGACAGTCCACGGCGCGATGTGAATGACATTGGCGCAGAAGATCGCCAGCAGGCGATGCGGATCGGCGCCCGGCATTTTGGCGCGCCACGTCGGATCGGACAGGTCGAGCCGCTGCGGCGCATGAACGTTGGCGAGCTTCGCGTCGGCGCGCCACGCCGCGATGCTCTTGAGATGCGCGTCGTTATAGTCGCTCGGCCACCAGTCGATCTTCGGCGTATGGCGCGCGAAATAGACGATGTGTTGTCCGGTGCCGCTGCCGGCCTCCAGCACGTCGCCGCTTTTGTCGCGCAGGAACGGCTCCAACACCGCCCAGATCGCCTGATGATTGCGATGAAACGCGGCCGCGTCCAGCCGCCCGTCGGGCTCGACCCGGCGGCCGTCCTTGCCGAATTCGACGACGTAGTCGGCCATGGTCAGCTCCGTCTCACTTCTTGTCGTCCTTGAACTGCGATTGCTCGAGTTCGAGATAGATCCGGTAGGCGTTGCCGCGATTGTTGCTGGCGAAGGCCGGCATGTCCTTGTATTTCGACCAGTCGGTCTGCGCGTAGGCCGCATCGAAATCGGTCCAGTCCTGCACGGCCTTGGCCATCGCGTCGCGGACGTATTGGATGTAATCGCGGGTGAAGGCGATCGCTTCCGCCGCTTTGGTCGAGGCCTTGCCGTGGCCGGGGATGATGAACTTCGGTTGCAGCTTCTCGACCTCGCTCAGCGCGCCGAGCCAGTGCGCGGTGGAGACGTCGTCGCTGTTCATGAAGGGGATGCGGCTGTTCTGCACGATGTCGCCGGCGAACAGCACGCCGTCCGGCTCCACCATCATCATCATGTCGCTGGAGGAATGCGCGGGTCCGGCGAACAGCAGCGTCAGGATTCGGTCGCCGAGCGTGATCGTCATGCGCTCCTTGAATGTGATGTCCGGCGGTACCACGCGGGTGTTCTCGTCGACCCACGGAAACAAGACGCCACGCCGCTGGTCGAGCCGCTGCTCGGCGCGCTCGTCGGCGGTCTCCTCGTTGACCTTGTAGTCGCCGGCCTGCTCCTGCGCGATGATCAGGGCCTGCGTGTGATCCTTGAATGCCTGCAAGCCGTAGATGTGATCGGCATGGTAATGGCTCGCGATGACATAGCGCACCGGCTTGTCGGTGGCCTTCCTGATCTCCTGCAACAAGGCCCAGCCGAGGCTCGGCGTGCCGAGCGCATCGAACACCGCGACGCCATCCGAGGTGACGACGAAGCCGGCATTTGAGGTGTTGCCTTCGTTGTCCTTGCCGGGAATGCCGGGGTTGCCGATGCTGTACCAGATCGGCGCGTTGGGCACCTGCTCGATATGCAGCGGTTTCGTCAGCGGCGCGTAGGGCGCGTCAGCGGCTGGCGCGAACGATGTCAATTCAAACAGCATCGCCAGCGCGAGAACAAGGCGGATCATGTCATGTCTCCGCAATAAATCTGCTTCAGCACCTTGAGCACCTTCAGCGCGCGCGGATCGGCGACGCGATAATGCAACGTCTGCGAGGTGCGCCGATAGGCAACCAGGCGATCGCCGCGCAGCTTGGCGAGATGCTGCGACAGCGCCGACGGGCTGAGATCGATCACCTCGAGCATGTCACCCACCGTCATCTCGCGACGCACCGCAAGGAAGCATAGAATCAGCAAACGCTTTTCGTTGCCCAACAGTTTCAGCAGTTGCGCCGCGTCGCCGGCCTGCCGCGCGAGTTGTTTCAGCGCGGCGGCCTCGCTGCGAGCTTTCCTGCGCGCGGGACGTCTTGCAAGGGCCATGACGGGAACCAGCAATGATGCGTGACGGGGTTCCATCCTACCGCGTCCGCGCTTGTTTAGCATTGACTAAATTAAGCCGCGACGATACGCCTTATGCAAACAACACGGCGGTCGCAAACCGCCGAGAGAGAAGCGGCTGCGCGCCGCAAAGCGAGGAAACGTGCGGCCCACCTTCTGGCGCGGCAAGCCCGGACTGTTCAAGCCCGCCAATCCGCGCGACGCCAAATTGCGCGAGAGCGGTGTGCGCGATCCCAATCCACGCAATCTCAATTCAAGCGATCTTGCTCCGCAAGACGGCGTCAACCGTCGCGCAATGCTCGGTCTCGGCGCGGCCGTCACCGGAGCCCTTGCGCTCGGCCGCAATACGGCGCTGGCGCAAAGCGAAGGCGCCTCGCCGCCGGCGGATGCGCCGTGGTCGCAATCGCTCGGCGCCGGCGTGGTGGATCGGCCTTACGGCAATCCGGCGGAGTTCGAGGCCGGCGTCATCCGCCGCAACGTGCCGTGGCTCACTGCGGGCACCGAATCCTCCATCAGCTTCTCGCCGCTGCAACACCTCAACGGCATCATCACGCCGAACGGCCTGTTCTTCGAGCGCTATCACGCCGGGCGTCCCGACGTCGATCCGAAGCAGCACAAGCTGATGATCCATGGTCTCGTCGAGCGGCCGCTGCTGCTGACCATGGAGGACATCGTCCGCTTCCCCTCGGTGTCGCGCATTCATTTCATCGAATGCCCGGCCAATGGCGGCATGGAATGGCGCGCGGCGCAGCTCAACTCGCTGCAATTCAATCACGGCATGATCAGTTGCGCGGAATGGACCGGCGTGAAGCTCTCGACCTTGCTCGAGGAAGTCGGCCTCAAGAAGGAGGCGAAGTGGGTCATGGTCGAAGGCGCCGACGGCGCGCACATGAACCGCAGCCTTCCGCTGGAGAAATGCCTCGACGATTGCCTGGTGGTCTACGCGCAGAACGGCGAGGCGTTGCGGCCGGAGCAGGGCTATCCGCTGCGGCTCGTGGTGCCGGGCTGGGAAGGCAATGTCAGCATCAAGTGGCTGCGCCGCATCAAGCTCGGCGACAAGCCCTGGCATTCTCGCGAGGAAACCTCGAAGTACACCGATCTGATGCCGGACGGCACCTCGCGCGGCTTCACCTGCTGATCGACGCGAAATCGGTCATCACCTTCCCCTGTCCGGAGAAGCCGCTGCACGGGCCGGGCCTCTATGAAATTCGCGGGCTGGCATGGACCGGCCACGGCAAGGTCAGGCGCGTCGATGTCTCGGTGGACGGCGGCGTCAACTGGCAGACCGCGCAACTGCACGAGCCGATCCTGTCGAAGGCGCTGACGCGTTTCTCGCTGCCGTGGCGCTGGGACGGCAAACCGGCGCTGCTGGAATCACGTGTCATCGATGAGACCGGCTACGTGCAGCCGACCATCGTGCAACTGCGTGAAAAGCGCGGCACCAATTCGGTCTACCACAATAACGCGATTCAGACCTGGCAGGTGAAAGCGGACGGGAGCGTGTTCGATGTCCAGCTTTCGTGAGATGTTTCGTTTGCGACGCGTCATCCACATCCGCACCGTCATGCCCGGCCTTGTGACGGGCATCCACGCCTTTTCGAAGTCGCGTGCGAGACAGACGTGGATGGCCGGGACAAGCCCGGCCATGACGAGAAACAAGCGCCTTGCCTCACGGTCGCGATTAGCTCTCATTGTGGTTGCCCTGTTCGGACTCTCCATCGGCACGGCATCCGCCGCCGAGCCCGGCCATTTCGGTTACGGCACGGTGCCGACCGCCGAGCAGATCGCCGGCTGGGATATCGACGCGCGGGGCGAGGACGGCGTTGGTCTGCCGCCGGGCAAGGGCGACGTCACCACCGGCGAGAAGGTGTTCGCCGAGCAATGCGCCGGTTGCCACGGCACGTTCGGCGAGGGCGAGGGCCGCTTCCCCAAACTCGCGGGCGGGCAGGGCACGCTCAAGGATGACCGCCCGGAACTGACCGTCGGCAGCTACTGGCCGTTCGCGCCGACATTGTGGGATTACATTAACCGCGCGATGCCGATGCCGACGCCACATACACTTTCGGCGGATGACGTTTATGCGTTGACGGCCTATATTCTGAACCTGAATAATATCGTGCCGAATGAATTCGTCGCCGACCGCGACAGCCTGCCGAAGGTCAGGATGCCGAACCGCGACAACTTCATCTGGACCGATCCGAGGCCGGATACCGCCGCCAAGCCGTGCATGAGCGCGTGCGTCGATCCCGCTGCTGTCACTATCTCGTCGACAGCGGAAGGGAAGGATCTCACGCCGCGCACCACCGGCCCGCTCGACGATATGCAGCCGAAGTAATGTTTGCTCTGACGTGACCGCGCAACAGCACGAAACCGATGCAGGATTTTGCTCCGTGAGAATGTCTTTCCCGATGACCCACGGCCGGGTTCGAACGATGGCGCTTCTGGTGCTGCTCGGCCTCGCCGGCGCGCCGGCGATCGCGCAGGCGCAATCGTCCAATGTTGATGAGGGGCGCAAGATCGCCTTCGATCGCGGCAAGGGCAATTGCCTGACCTGCCATGACATCAAGGGCGGCGATCTCGCCGGCACCATCGGCCCGCCGCTGGTCGACATCAAATCGAAGTATCCCGATCGCAACGAACTGGTGGCGATCGTCAGCGACGAAACCAGGCGCAACCCGACCACCGTGATGCCGCCGTTCGGCCGCAACCACATCCTGACCGAACAGGAAATCAACGCGGTGGTGGATTTTCTACAGACGCTGTGACGGCCGGGCCATGCGTGGGGCCGCAACATGGAGATTGAGATGAGCAGTTCGATCTGGAACGACGCCACCGTGAGCCGGCGCGCGGTGCTGCAAGGCCTCGGCGCGGTCGCGGTGATCGGCTTCACCGGCATTCGCTTCGACATCACCGAAGCCTTCGCCGCCGCCAACGACAAGTATCCGGAAGACGCCTTCAAGCAGAAGAGCGAGGCGGACGCCATCAAGTCGCTCTACGGCAAGACCGCGGAGAAATCCGACAAGGTGAAGCTCGATGCGCCGGAGATCGCCGAGAACGGCGCGGTGGTGCCGGTCGCGGTGTCGTCGTCGCTCCCCGACGTCACGTCGATCGCGATCCTCGTGACGGAAAATCCGAATACGCTGGCCGCCGCTTATCGCATCCTTCCCGGCACGGCGCCGAGCGTCTCCAATCGTCTCAAGATGGCGAAGACCAGCAACGTCATCGCCGTGGTGCAGGCCGGCGGCAAGCTCTACAGCGCCACCAAGGAAGTGAAGGTCACCGTCGGCGGCTGCGGCGGCTGAGATCAGGAACAGGGAAGAGCATCATGGCATCGACCATTCGCGTTCGCGCCACCGCAAGCGGCGACAGCACGGAAGTGCAGGCGCTGATTCAGCATCCGATGGATTCCGGCTTCGTCAAGGATGCCAAGGGGCAGTTGATTCCGCCGCATTTCATTCAGCAGGTCGTCGTTGAACATGACGGCAAGCCGGTGTTCATCGCGGACTGGGGCCCGGCCGTCTCCAAGGATCCGTACCTGAAGTTCGCCTTCAAGGGCGGCAAGAAGGGCGACGACCTCAAGGTGAGCTGGACCGACAACAAGGGCGCCAGCGATACGCTCACCGCCAAGATCCAATAAGGGATCGCGGCAAAGGCGGAGAGGGGGAATGACGATGCGGAAACTTTCCGGGGTGGTGCTTGCCGGGATGACGATGGCGGTAACGCTGCTCGCCGTGCCGGCGGTCGCGACCGCCGCCGACACGCCGAATCCTCCCGCCGACCTCAAGGCCTTCCAGAAATACTTCAAGGACAAATTCCCGAAGGTAAAGTTCGAGGACTTCGTCAACGGCCCCTATTCGATGGACGAGGGGCTCTACAAGCAGTGGAAGGAGAAGGAGGAGTTTCCGCCTTACGAGTTCGCGCTCGATCTCGGCAAGGAACTGATGGCGAAGCCGTTCAAGAACGGCAAGACGCTGGCCGATTGCTTCCCCAACAAGGGCATCGGCGTCCGCCAGGATTATCCTTACTTCGACACCAAGCAGGGCAAGGTGATCACGCTCGAGCTGGCGGTGAACCAGTGCCTTGAGAGTAACGGCGAACAGCCATATTCCTACGTCAAAGACGAGATGGCGGCGGTGACCGCCTACATGGCCTATACGTCGCGCGGTAAAGTGTTCGACGTGAAGATTCCGGACGATCCGCGCGCGCTCGCCGCGTATGAAAACGGCAAGCGCTATTTCTATACGCGCCGCGGCCAGCTCAATTTCTCCTGCGCCACCTGCCATGTGCAAAGCCCGGGCGAGCGGATTCGCGCCGAGGTGCTGGCGCCTGCGCTCGGCATTCTCAACGCGATGCCGATCTATCGGTCCGAATGGTCCGGCATGGGCACCACCAGCCGCCGCTTCACCACCTGCAACAGTCAGGTGCGCGGCGTGCCGCTGAAGCCGCAGGACGAGGAATATCGCGACCTCGAATATTATCTGTCCTATGTCAGCAACGGGCTGCCGATCTCCGGCCCCGGCGCGCGGCCGTGATGCGAGCGGAGGTGATGATGTCTCGATCGATCGCCACGCTCGGTGTCACGCTGTTGCTAGGTGGCTTTGTCGCCCCCGCGCATGCGGCGAGCACCGAGGCCGACTACAAGGCCGCCTATGCGGCGGCGGAATCCGCCAACGCCGAGGCCAACAAGCTGCGCAACCAGTGGACCACCGCGGTTTCCGCGCTCGCCGCCGCCAAGAAGGCCGCCGAAGAGGGTGACTTCGACAAGGCGACCGCCGAAGCCAAGAAATCCGAAGAATTGTCGAAAGCCGCGATCTTCCAGACCAACGAGCAGAAGGAAAACTGGAAGCTGCTGGAGATTCGTTGAGCCGGCGTGAACGGAAGGTTCGTTCGCGCTTTCGTTTTTCGTCATGGCCGGACTTGTTCCGGCCATCCACGTCTTTCTCGCGGAAAGATGCGAAGAACGTGGATGCCCGG
>DATMSE010000165.1:0-4552 GCA_035565575.1 Xanthobacteraceae bacterium | reverse complement strand
GGCTTCGATCCATATCCAGTAAACAGATTCGGAATCACAAATGCCCCTCATCCTCACCGAAGAACAATCCATGCTGCGCGACAGCGCGCGCGGTTTCATCAACGAAAAGGCCCCGGTCGCCCACCTGCGCAAGATGCGTGACGATCGCGACGCCACCGGTTTTTCGCGCGATCTCTGGAAAGGGTTTGCTGAGATGGGTTTTGCCGGCCTGCTGGTGCCGGAAAATTTCGGCGGCAGCGGCCTCGGCGCCGTCGAAGCCGGCATCGTGCTGGAGGAAATCGGCCGCAACCTGATGCCCTCGCCGTTTCTTACCACCGCCGTGCTCGCCGCCTCCGCGCTGACGCGCGGCGGCAACGCCGAACAGCAGGCGGCTTACCTCCCGAAGATCGCCGACGGCTCGCTGATCGCGACGCTCGCCGTTGACGAGGGCGCCAAGCACAAGCCGCACAACATCGCGATGCAGGCGGTTCGCGCCGGAAACGGATTCAAGCTCAACGGCGCGAAAGCCCTCGTCGTCGACGGCCACGTCGCCGATCTGCTGATCGTCGCGGCGCGTACGAGCGGCAACGCCGGCGAACGCGGCGGGCTGACCTTGTTCCTGGTCGATCCGAAAGCGAACGGCGTCAGCGTCGAGCGCACCGTGATGGTCGACGCGCACAACGCCGCGCGCATCGCCTTCGACAATGTCGACGTCAGCGCCGACGCGGTGCTCGGCGAAGTCGATCAGGGTGGCGAACTGCTCGACGCCGTGCTGAACATCGGCCGCGGCGCGGTCGCCTCCGAAATGGTGGGCCTGAGCGAAGAAGTCTTCAACCGCACCGTGAGCTATCTCAAGGAGCGCAAGCAGTTTGGCAAATTGATCGGCGAATTCCAGGCGCTGCAACACCGCGCCGCGCAACTCTACATCGACATCGAGATCAGCCGCGCCGCGACCTTGAAGGCGTTGCAGACGCTCGATCAGAACGCCGCCGAGGCGGACCACGCGGTGGCGGTGGCCAAGGCCCACGCCGGCACCACCGCCACCCGCGCGGTGCAGGAAGGCGTGCAGATGCATGGCGGCATGGGCATGACCGATCAGTTCGACATCGGCCTGTTCATGAAGCGCGCGCGCGTTTGCCAGGAATTGTTCGGCGACGCCAACTTCCATACCGAGCGACTGGCCGAAGCGCGGCAGTATTGAGAGAATATCCTATCATCAGAGTCGTCCCCGCGAAGGCGGGACCCAGACTCCCTGACGCAGTTTGGATCGATGCTTACTCAACAAGGTGACTATAGCATTTCCCGTCTTGCTGGAAACACCTGCCACGAAATTCTGCGCGCTCCCTCTCCCGTTGGGAGAGGGTTGGGGTGAGGGGTTACAACCTCAATAGTGCCCGATCCCCCCTCACCCGGAGCCTTCGGCTCCGACCTCTCCCCAACGGGGAGAGGTGAAGTCCTGCCCGGACCGATTCCATCGAAAGCGGAAACACTCTAAGATCGTTCCAATCCGGGTTATTTTCCTGAATCAGCCGAATTTTCCAATCGCGATTCCAGCGCTTCAGTTGCTTTTTGCGGGCAATGGCTTCATCCGGCCGCTGATACGTCTCGACATACACCAGACAATCGACGCCATACTGCCTGACGAACGTTGAGCCGTCGCCGCGTCGATGCTGATCAAGCCTCGTGCGCAAGGAATTCGTGACACCGATATACAAGGTGCCGTGATTTCGACTGGCGAGAATGTAGACATGGCACATGAGGCGACCGCGACCGCATCTGGCCGCTGATCATATCATGATCGCAGGGAGTCTGGGTCTCCGCCTGCGCGGGACGACTCAGATAGGCATACAAACTAAACCCTACCCCGCTTTCTGAAACCGGTCGTCCAGCGCGTAGCCCGCGCCGCGGACGGTGCGGATCGGGTCTTCCGCCGCGCCGGGATTGAGCAGCTTACGCAGCCGCCCGATATGCACGTCGACGGTGCGCTCGTCGATGTAGATGTCGCGGCCCCAGACGCTGTTGAGCAGTTGCTCGCGGCTGAACACGCGGCCGGGATGCTCGAGGAAGAACTCGAGCAACCGGTATTCGGTCGGGCCGAGATCGATCGGCCGGCCCGAGCGCGCGACGCGGCGCTTCTCGCGGTCGAGCTCGATATCGCCGTAAGCCAGCACGGTGGCGACGCGCTCCGGTGCCGCGCGGCGCAACAGCGCGGCGACGCGCGCCAAGAGTTCCGGCACCGAGAACGGCTTGACGATGTAATCGTCGGCGCCGGTGGCGAGCCCGCGCACGCGCTCGCTTTCCTCGCCGCGCGCCGTCAGCATGATGATCGGCAGTTGCTTGGTTTCCGGCCGCGCCCGCAGCCGCCGGCATAGTTCGATACCGGAGAGGCCGGGCAACATCCAGTCCAGCACCACCAGATCGGGAATGCTTTCCTTGAGCCGGGTGTCGGCCTCGTCGCCGCGCGCCACGGTTTCCACCTCGTAGTCCTGGGATTCGAGATTGTAGCGCAGCAGTGTCGTCAGCGCCTCCTCGTCTTCCACGACCAGAATGCGAGCCTTCATCACTTCTCTTCCATTACTTGTTGACGGCGGCGGCGAACGTCGTCTGGTCCGCCTTCGGCCGCTTGTCCATGATCGGCTGCCCTTCCACCATGTAAACCACGGTTTCGGCTATATTCGTGGCGTGATCGCCGATCCGTTCGATATTCTTGGCACAGAACATCAGGTGGATACAGAAGCTGATGTTCCGCGGGTCTTCCAGCATATAGGTGAGCAGTTCGCGGAACAACGAGGTACAGATCGCGTCGACCTCCTCATCGCCCTTCCACACCGCCATCGCCGCCGGCACGTCATGCGCGGCATACGCATCGAGCACCGACTTGAGTTGCGTCGCTACCAGGTCAGTCATGTGCTCAAGGCCGCGGATCAGTTGCAGCGGATTGAAATCGCTGTCGAGCTGCATCACCCGCTTGGCATTGTTCTTGGCGAGATCACCGATCCGCTCAAGGTCAGTCGCGGTGCGCATCGCGCCAACGATCTGGCGCAGGTCCACCGCCATCGGCTGCCGCCGCGCGATGGTCAAGACCGCGTGCGATTCGAGATCGCGCTGCAGCTTGTCGATCTCGACGTCAGCCGCGACCACGCGGCTGGCGAGTGACACGTCCCGGCGCACCAGCGCGTCGGCGGATTCGACGATCTGCCGCTCGGCCAGGCCGCCCATTTCCGCGACCAGCCGCGTCAGTTCCTGCAGGTCGCTGTCGAAAGCCTTGGCGGTATGTTCAAAAGCCATGTTCGTTCTCCGCGAAATACGTCGCATTCATGAAGCCGTCACCCTGAGGTGCTGTCGCGCAGCGGCAGCCTCGAAGGGCGACCGCAATCCTTCGAGGCTCGCGACGTTGTCGCTCGCACCTCAGGATGACGCTGTCTGGCAAAACTAATCGCATCATGTCCTAGCCGAAACGTCCGGTGATATAGTCCTGCGTGCGGCGGTCGGTCGGCGAGGTGAAAATCTTGTCGGTCGGACCGAACTCGATCAACTCGCCGAGATACATGAACGCGGTGTAGTCGGAGACGCGCGCCGCCTGCTGCATGTTATGGGTGACGATGACGATGGTGTAGTCTTCCTTCAACTCGTCGATCAGTTCCTCGATCTTCGCGGTCGAGATCGGATCGAGCGCCGAGCACGGTTCGTCGAACAAAATCACCTCGGGCCGAACCGCTACGGTGCGGGCGATGCACAGGCGCTGCTGCTGGCCGCCCGACAGGCTGAGGCCGTTGGCGTTGAGCTTGTCCTTTACCTCGTCCCACAGCGCGGCACGGCGCAGCGACTGCTCGACGCGCTGGTCGAGGTCGCGCTTCGACAGCTTCTCGTAGAGACGGATGCCGAAGGCAATGTTTTCGTAGATCGACATCGGGAACGGCGTCGGCTTCTGGAACACCATGCCGATGCGCGCACGCAAGAGGTTGAGATCGATACCGGGATCGACCAGGTTCATGCCGTCGAACTGCACCTGCCCTTCGGCGTGCTGGTTCGGATAGAGATCGTACATCCGGTTCAACACGCGCAGCAGCGTGGACTTGCCGCAGCCGGACGGGCCGATGAACGCCGTCACCTTGTTCTCGTAGAGCGGCAGCGTAATGCCTTTCAGCGCCTTCGACTGGCCGTAGTAGAATTCGAGATTGCGGATCGCGACCTTGTCGCGCAACGCCATTGGGTCGATCGGCGGATGACCGGTCACGGCGGTCGGGATCGCGGTGGCGATACTCATGATGCTTTCCTTGTTCCGGTAAGGGCACGGGCAACGATGCTCAATGCGAGCACGGAAATGGTGATGATCAGCGCGCCGGTCCATGCCAGCTTCTGCCAGTCCTCATAAGGGCTGAGCGCGAACTGGAAGATGACGACCGGCAGGCTCGACATCGGCGCGTTGAGATTGTGGCTGTAGAACTGGTTGTTGAGCGCGGTGAACAACAGCGGCGCGGTTTCGCCGCTGATGCGCGCCACCGCCAGGAGAATGCCGGTGATGATGCCCGAGCGCGCCGCGCGATAGGCGATGTGGCGGATCATCAGCGAG
>DATMSE010000164.1:0-4841 GCA_035565575.1 Xanthobacteraceae bacterium | reverse complement strand
GATGAACCAGGGCAGCACCAGCACGAGCAGCCACAGCACTCCCCATAGCGGGCGCAGCCGCCACAGCCAGTTGGCTGAACGATCCATGATGGCGAGCGTGCCCACGGTCAGCACCACGAACATCAGGATCAGCGGCCCCTTCAGCAGCACGCCGCCCGCGATCGCGGTCCAGAAAATCGCCGGCCACGTCCATGGCGGATGCACCGGGTCCTCCCCGCGCTGCCACGAGAGATAAACCCGCGCCAGCGCCCCCATCGCAGCCACGACGGTCAGCAACAGCATCGCGTCGGTCTTCGCCAGCCGTGCCTCGACACCGAGCAGCACCGAACTGCAGAGTAACAGGCTGGCCAACACCGCTCCGCGCCTCGTGACGAACGCCAGTGCCGTCCAATAGGTCAGCAGCACCGCACCGATGGCGCCGATCAGCGACGGCACGCGGTAGAGCCAGATGCGGACCTGGGCGCGTGGCAAGCCAAGCGACGAAGCGGTCTCCACCGCCGCCGCCTGCAGCCAATAGATGCCGACCGGCTTTTTGTAGCGGACCTCGTCCTGAAAGCGGATGTCGACGAAATCGCCGGTCTCGACCATCTGTTTGGTCGCCTGGGCGAAACGGGCCTCGTCGCGATCGATCGGCGGGATGTTGAAGAACCCCGGCAGAAACATCAGCAAGCCGCAAACCGCGAGAAAAAGAACTGCGCGAAGGTCGCTGACGGTAACGAAATTAACGACCGTCACCAGGCCACGACCGGGATTGACCCGGTTGTTGGGCTCGCGCGGCGCGCCAAATCTGGACTGGTAGATATTCTCGGCCATCGGTTCCGCATACGATGAAACCGACGGAGCG
Organism: Xanthobacteraceae bacterium; assembly: GCA_035565575.1. GTDB lineage: Bacteria > Pseudomonadota > Alphaproteobacteria > Rhizobiales > Xanthobacteraceae > 62-47. The sequence goes on along the minus strand of DATMSE010000164.1, from coordinate 3,997 downwards.
ACAACCGGTTAGCCGGGCGTTATTGAATTCTGATGACGACTGTGTCCGCCGCGCCAGTCGCGTCCATCACCGTGAGGCGGACGAAACCCGGCCCGGGTGGTTCGACGAAGCGCTGACGGCGGCTGTCGACGTCGCCGACCGCGACGCCGTTCACCAGCACGGTCATCGGCAAAACGCCGCCCGCGACCTTGACAGGGAGCGCGCCCGCCTCACCTGTCCCGCCGGCCAATGCGTCAATTCGAGAGCCATCGAGCGGAAATTGGATGTGCAGCGGCCGTCGCGCGCTGGTGTCGATCAGGTCGCCTGTCGCGCGGAACCGGCGCAGCGGCAACGGCAGCTTCGGGTTGCTGGCGATCAGCGTACCGGATGGAGCTTTCGGCAATGGCGCCGGGAGCTTTCCGGAGCGGGCGAAAGCGTCGAACAGGATCGGCGCCGCGGCGCTGCGCCCGACCAGACCGGGAACCGGCGCACCGTCGGGCCGCCCGATCCACACGCCGATCGTCATGCGGCCATCGAAGCCGACCGACCAGGCATCGCGGTAGCCATAGCTGGTGCCGGTCTTGAACGCGATCCGGTTGCGGACCGCATTGTCCGGCGGCGGCGTGCCCATCAGCACGTTGCCGACCTGCCATGCCGCGACGCGATCCATCAGCCGCAACGGCTCCGGGGATTTGGCGTCGCTTTGCCGAATTTCCTGCAACGGCACGGTGCTGCCGAGCCGAGGGAAGCCGCTGTAGAGTTGCACGAGGTCCTGCAAAGTGACGCCGACGCCGCCGAGCCCCATCGCCAGCCCCGGCACCTCGCCTTCGGGCAATGTCAGGTGACCGCCGGCCTGCCGCAGCCGCGAGGTCATGCGGCTGGCGCCGACGCGATCGAGCAGCGCCACCGCCGGCACGTTCAGCGACATCTGCAAGGCGTGGCGCACCGACACGGTGCCCTGAAACGTCATGTCGAAGTTTTCCGGCGCGTAGCTGCCGAAACGCACCGGCCGGTCGTCGATCAGGCTTTCCGGGTGAACGACGCCATCCTCGAATGCCATGCCATAGATGAACGGCTTCAAGGTCGAACCGGGCGAGCGCACGGCGCGCGTCATATCCACCTGCCCGGCGCGGCGCGCGTCAAAATAATCCGGGGAGCCGACGCGGGCCAAGATGTCGCCGCTCGCATTGTCGACAGCGACGATGGCGACCGAGATATCGGGACCGAGCGCGGCGGCGCGATCCCGCGCCAAGGTTTCGAGATTGCGCTGAAGGCCGGCATCGAGCGTCAAATGGATCAGCGGCGCATCTTTCACCGTCGCCATCGCGCGTTCGGCGGAATGCGGCGCCAGCAGCGGCATCGGGTGGCGGAAGCGCGGCACCGGCACCGCCTTGGCCTGCGCGGCATCCTCCGCTGAAACCTTGCCCTCCTCGATCATGCGGTCGAGGACGCGGTCGCGCGCAGCCTGCCCCGCCTTCGGATATCGGTCGATGCGGCGCGTTTCCGGCGACTGCGGCAGCGCAACCAGCAGCGCCTCTTCCGCCAGCGACAGGCGCTTCGGCTCTTTGCCGAAATAAGCGATGGACGCGGCGCGCACGCCCTCCAGATTGCCGCCGAACGGCGCCAGCGTCAGATAAAGATTGAGGATCTCGTCTTTGCTGAGCTTCCGCTCGATCTCGATGGCGCGCACGATCTGATGCAGCTTGGCGTAAAGCGAGCGACGCTGCCGCGGCTCCATCAGCCGCGCCAATTGCATGGTGATGGTGGAGCCGCCGGAGACGATGTGCCCGCGCGTCACGAGTTGGAACGCGGCGCGGCCGAGCGCCCACGGATCGACGCCGCCATGCGTGTAGAAGCGCTGATCCTCATAGGCCAGCAGCAGCGCGACGTAGCCCGGATCGACGTCAGTTTTGGCATCGACCGGCAACCGCCAGCGGCCGTCGGCCATCGCGAAGGCGCGCAGCAGCTTGCCGTTGCGATCCACCACCGTGGTGGAGACTTCCCGCGCTTCCTTGAATGGCAACGGTCCGAGCGATGCCACCCACGAGGCGAAAGCGATGCCGCACAATGCGATCATCGCGACGCTCGCAACCGCAACCCGTCGAAGGAGACGCCGTGTTCTTCTCACCCTGTCATGGCCGGACTTGCTCCGGTCATCTGCGTCTTGCCGCACATCCGAAACGGAAGACGTGGATCCCCGGGACAAGCCCGGGGATGACGATGGAGAGTTGGTGCTTTCGGACACCGTCATTTCGCGGCCTTCACCTCAATCGCTCCCGTGCCGGTGCGACCATAGCGCGAGGGATTGTACATGTCCTCGACGTAAGCCTGCGGCAGCACGTATTTGCCTGGCGACACCGCGCGCACGACATAGGCGACGGTGAACACCGACTTGTCGTTGCTGGCGCGATTGATCGACGCGCTGAAGCGGTCGTCGCGGAACTCGGTGTGCTCCGGCTCCTCGCCGTCATCGATCCAGTCCAGCGTCCCGGTATCGCCCGACGACACCAGATGCGGATTGTCGATCTCGAAGCCGGCCGGGAGATAGTCCACCACCATGATGTGGCCGTATTCCGGCTTGGCTTCGGTGATCTTCAGCACCACCGCGAAACGCTGGTTCTGCTTGGCCTGCGTCGGGTCCGCCGGCGTGCCGTCGAGCGCGAAGTAGTTGCGCTCGATCTTGAAGCCGTTGGACGCCGCCGGCTCCGGCGTCACCGGCGCCCCGGTCACCGAAACCACGGCCTGCATCGGCACGTCGCCGAGGTTGGTGATCTTGACCGGCTTATTGTCGATCTCGGCGCCCTTGTAGCTGCGATAGACCACGGTTTTCACCGGCGAGCCGTCGATGTCGAGCGAGATGTTGCCCGCATCCTTCGCCAGCGCCCGCGATGCCAGCACCAGCCACGCATTCTCCTGCGTCGAGGTGTAGGGCGTCAGACCGCGCGCGGCTTCGACCCGCTGCACCGCCTGCGTCAGCGTCGCGCGCGGCGCGTTGCCTTCGCTGGCGAGCGACACCAATGCCGCAGCATCACGCAGGGCCGAACCATAGTCGGTACGGCCGAACTCCAGCACCGGTTTCGGATTGAGGCTCTCCACCGCCGACGCGTAGACGCGTTCGGCGCGTCCGCGATCCCCTACCAGCGCCAAGGCCGCAGCGAGCTGTGCCTTGGCGATGGGCGTTGCAAGATTGTTGAGCTTGGTGTCGGCGAGATAACGCAGGTCACCGACCGGCGCGGTGCCGTTCTTTGCCAGCACATAGAGGCCGTAGGCGAGATCGCGGCCGCCATCCTTCTCCGGCTCATTGGCGTTGACCACCGAGTTGCGCACGCGATCGAGCGCCGAGCGGAACGCGATATCCGGCACGGCGAAGCCCTTCTCACGCGCACGGCTGAGGAAGTCGGTCACGTAAGCATCGAGCCAGGCATCGTCACCACCCGACGACCACAGGCCGAACGAGCCGTTCGAACCCTGCCGCGACAGCAGCCGGTCAATGGCATCCTTGATGCGCTGATCGACGGCGGTGTCCATCGCCAGATGCGCGCCCGCCGCCAGATCGTTGACGTAAAGCAGCGGCATGGCGCGGCTGGTGATCTGCTCGGAACAGCCGAACGGATAGCGATCCAGCGCCTTGAGGATGGTGGCGGCATCGAGCGCGGTGGACTGGCTCACCGACAACGACACGCCGCCGGTGCCGGCGACGAGATCGGAGAACATGTCCTTGGTCAGCGTCAGGCTTTCGCCTTTCGCCAAGGTCCGCACCGAGCGGCGCGCCAGAATCTGCGTCGGCGCCTTGACGTCGAGCGCATAGTGCCGCGCCAGCGTCATGCCGTTCGGCCCCTTGATCGCGACATCGATCTGCGCGGTGCCGGTGCCGCTGGCATCGAGCGCCAGCGCCATCGACGAGCGCTGCTTGGCCTTGAGGTTAACCACCGTGGTCGCGTTGCCCGGCACCTTCACGGGGCCGGAGGCGCTGACGTTGATGCTGTAATCGCCGGGCGCGCCTTCGACGTTGTCGAGT
>DATMSE010000163.1:0-6924 GCA_035565575.1 Xanthobacteraceae bacterium | reverse complement strand
CGAGTCCGGCATGGTGGTGAATCCGCTCACCATCGGTCCCGATGCTCAACTCGCCGACGCACTGCTGCTGATGAAGGATCACGGCTTCTCCGGTATCCCGGTGGTCACCGGCGGCGGCCATGGCATCCCCGGCAAGCTGGTCGGCATTCTCACCAACCGCGACGTCCGTTTCGCCACCGATCCGCACCAGAAGGTGTCGGAGCTGATGACCCACGAGAACCTGGTGACGGTCCGCGAGAACGTCAGCCAGGAGGAAGCCAAGCGAATGCTGCACAAGCATCGCATCGAGAAGCTGCTGGTGGTCGACGATCAATACCGCTGCGTCGGCCTGATCACTGTGAAGGACATGGAAAAGGCGGTGACCCATCCGCTGGCCTGCAAGGACGCGCAGGGGCGCCTGCGCGTGGCGGCCGCGACCACCGTAGGTGACGGCGGCTATGAGCGCACCGAACGGCTGATCGATGCTGGTGTCGATCTCGTGGTGGTCGATACCGCGCACGGCCATTCCTCGCGCGTGCTTGAGGCGGTCAACCGTATCAAGAAGCGCTCCAACGAGGTGCAGGTGATCGCCGGCAACGTCGCCACCACCGAAGGCACGCAGGCGCTGATCGATGCCGGCGCGGACTGCATCAAGGTCGGCATTGGTCCCGGATCGATCTGCACCACCCGCATTGTCGCCGGCGTCGGCGTGCCGCAACTCACCGCGATCATGGACGCGGTAGAGGCGGCGAAGAAGGCCGACATTCCGGTGATCGCCGACGGCGGCATCAAGTTCTCCGGCGACCTCGCCAAGGCAATCGCGGCCGGCGCCGACGTGGTCATGGTCGGCTCGCTGTTGGCCGGCACCGACGAAACGCCTGGCGAAGTGTTCCTGTGGCAGGGCCGCTCCTACAAGGCCTATCGCGGCATGGGATCGGTCGGCGCGATGGCGCGCGGCTCGGCCGACCGCTACTTCCAGCAGGACATCAAGGATACGCTGAAGCTCGTGCCCGAGGGCATCGAGGGGCAGGTGCCCTACAAAGGGCCGGTCGGCAACGTCATGCATCAGCTCGCCGGCGGTCTGCGCGCGGCGATGGGGTACGTCGGCGCGAAGACCATTCCCGAATTCCATGACAAGGCCCAGTTCGTCCGCATCACCAGCGCCGGCCTGCGCGAAAGCCACGTCCACGACGTCACCATCACCCGCGAAAGCCCGAATTATCCGGGCGGCGTGTAATGGCGGGTTGCCGTTACACATGAAAATGATGCCATAACACTCTGTTTTGGTGAAATTTTCCGCATGGATATTCCGGTTTCCCCTGGGCGGTAAAACGCGGTAGGATCATCGGGCGGGACACCGTCGTTCCGTGTCAGAACATGGAATCGCGGTTGTCATGTACGAATGGACGGACGAACGGCTCGAAGCTCTCTCCACGCCCGAGTTGAAGAACCTGCTCGGCAATGCGGAGCGCAAATCCGCCGACGATCTGGCCGCCAAATGCAAGGCGGTGCTTGAGACGCGCAACGCGCTGAAGCCGAGCCGCACCGCCAAGCCGCGCACCGAACTGAAAGAATTCGAGCACACCGTCGCCGACCAGATTGCCGCCGTCGGCAAGGAGCTGGCGGCGAAATACGATCTCTCCGAGGAGACGGCGAAGGCGAAGTCGGCCGACGTCAAGGGATTCCGTGCCCATAAGCTGCTCGACTCCAAGGGCTCCGCCAAACTCGGCGGCATGCAGCGTGACGGCTCTGTGGCGATCGAACGCTACATCTCCTATCGCCTCGGCAACGACACCGTCTATCTCGGCGTCTTTCTGCCGAAGGACGCCGCGGTCGAAGCCCATGAATTCCATGTCATCGCACCGGCCACGCTGTTGCCCGACGCCAAGCCGATCGCCGAAATTCGGCCGACAGCCACCGAGAAGCAGAAACAGCCGGCCGCCGCCGGCCTCGCGTTCAAGGATCTTCCCGCCGCGGCCGCCGCATTCGACGCGGCGCTGGCGAAAATGATCGGCTGATCGCGACGGTTGATCGGCGGCCCTATATTCCCAACCATACAGACGTCAGGCTGAGGAAACCGAGATGACCCAATCCGCCAAGCGCATCGTTCTTGCGTCCCGTCCCGTCGGCGAGCCGACACCGGCCAATTTCCGGCTTGAGGACTACGCCGTGCCCACGCCGGGCGACGGCGAGGTGCTGCTGCGGACGATCTGGCTGTCGCTCGATCCTTATATGCGCGGTCGCATGGATGACGGCCCGTCCTATTCCGCACCGGTGCCGGTCGGCGGCGTCATGGAAGGCGGCACCGTCTGCGAGGTGGCGGCCTCCAACAATCCCGGCTTCGCCAAGGGTGACATCGTGCTGGCCCACAGCGGCTGGCAGCAATACGCGCTGTCGAACGGCAAGGGACTGCGCAAGATCGACCCGACGATCGCGCCGATCTCGACGGCGGTGGGCGTTCTCGGGATGCCGGGCATGACCGCTTATACCGGGCTTCTGGCGATCGGCAATCCGCAGCCGGGCGAGACGGTGGTGGTCGCAGCGGCTTCCGGCGCGGTCGGCTCGGCGGTGGGACAGATCGCCAAGATCAAGGGCGCGCGGGCCGTGGGCATCGCCGGCGGCAAGGAGAAATGCGATTACGTGAAGAACGAACTCGGCTTCGACGAATGCCTCGACCATCGCGATCCCGATCTGCGGGCCAAGGTGAAGGAAGCCTGTCCGAAGGGGATCGACGTTTATTTCGAGAACGTCGGCGGCAAGGTGTTCGATGCGGTGCTGCCGCGCTTCAACGATTTCGCGCGCATCCCGGTCTGCGGCCTGATCGCCGACTACAACACGATCTTCGGCAAGGATACGCCGACGCCGCCGTGGGCCAATACGATCATGCGGCAAATCCTGGTCAAGCGGCTCAACTTCCGTGGCTTCATCGTCCGCGACTTTGCCGCGATGTATCCGGACTTCATCCGCGACATGTCGCAGTGGCTGCGCGAAGGCAAGATCAAGCACAAGGAATTCGTGACCGAGGGGCTCGAAAACGCGCCGGCTGCTTTCATGGGGTTGCTGAAGGGCGCCAATTTCGGCAAGCAACTCGTCCGCGTCGGTCCCGACAAGGTGTGAGCGGGGCGCGCCGCGCCGGTTCTTGAACGGAGGTCTGCGATGTCGGTCCAGATGGTGCTGCTGCCGGTGTTCGTGCTGGTGGGCCTGACCTTCCTCCTTCTGATCACGATGGCCACGGTGCGGACGCGGGCGCTGACCTCGGGCGAGGTGAAATTCAAGGACGTCGCGCTCGGCCGCAACTGGCCGGATCGCGCCACGCAGATCGGCAATTGTTTCAACAACCAGTTCCAGTTGCCGCTGTTGTTCTACGTTCTCGTCGCCATTGCGCTACCGCTGCGCCGCGCCGATCTGGTGTTCGTGTTGCTGTCGTGGGTGTTTGTCGTCACGCGATTCGCCCATGCCGGCATCTTCGTCACCAGCAACGATGTGCGGCAGCGGTCGCTGGCCTGGTTCGCCGGCGTCCTCGTGCTGATGGCGATGTGGCTGTATTTCGCGCTGCGCCTTCTGCTGCTGATTTAGCGGCGCTTGCCGAGGATTGTCATGACACCGGGCGCAAGGCTCGCCGCAGCCATCGAAGTGATCACCGCCATCGACGCACAGCGGATCCCGGCGGCCAAGGCGCTGAAGGAATGGGGCACGGCGCATCGCTTCGCCGGCTCCGGCGATCGCGCCGCGATCTCCGGGCTGGTATTCGACGTCCTGCGCCGGCGCGCCTCCAGTGCCTGGATCATGGACGAGGAGACGCCGCGCGCGCGGGTGCTGGGCATGATGAGGCTGGAGCGCGGCTTCACCGCCGAGGCGCTCGCGGCGCTGTGCGACGGGTCGCGCTTCGCCCCGGATACGCTGACGCCGGCCGAGCGCCACGCGCTGACGGTGCGCACGCTGAACGGCGCGCCGGCACCGGTGGCCGGCGACTATCCGGAGTGGATGGACGATCACTTCGCGGCGGTGTTCGGCGACGAGCGGGTCGCCGAGACGGCGGCGATGGCGCGCCGCGCGCCGCTCGATCTACGCGTGAATACTTTGAAGGCCAAGCTTGAGAAGGTGGCGGCCTCGCTCGGCCATCTCCGGGCGAAGCCGACGCCATGGTCGCCGTGGGGCCTGCGGATCGCGCTCGGCGCCGATGCGCGCAATCCCGGCATTCATGCCGAGGAGGACTTCCTCAAGGGTGGCGTCGAGGTGCAGGATGAAGGCTCGCAGCTTGCGGCGCTGTTCTCGGCCGCGAAGCCGGGCGAGCAGGTGATCGACCTGTGCGCCGGGGCGGGCGGCAAGACCTTGGCGCTGGCGGCGATGATGCAGGGCAAGGGCCGGCTGATCGCCACCGACGGCGACAAGCGCCAGCTCGCGCCGATCTATGAGCGGCTGTCGCGCGCCGGCGTCCACAATGCCGAGGTGCGCGCGCCCAAAGGCGACGTGGACCCGCTGGCTGATATCCGCGCCTCCGCCGATCTGGTGCTGATCGATGCACCTTGCACCGGCACCGGGACCTGGCGGCGCAACCCGGACGCCAAGTGGCGCATCCGCCCCGGCGCGCTGGACGTCCGGCTCAAGGCGCAGGCCGAGGTGCTGGACCGCGCTGCGCCGCTGGTGAAGCCCGGGGGGCGGATCGTCTACATCACCTGCTCGGTGCTGCCGGCCGAGAACAACGCGCAGATCCGCGCCTTTCTGTCCCGCCAGCCCGGATTTGCCGTGGTGCCGCCGGCGCAGGTCGCCGGCCCGCTCTGGGACAAGGCCGAGGATTTCCTTGCCGCGACCCTGCCAAGCGCGGAGGGGATTTTGATGACCCCGCGCCGCACCGGCACCGACGGCTTCTTCGTCTCGGTGCTGACGCGCGCCGCTGGTTGAAATTGCCGCTGATAATCGCATCGGCGGCATTGCAGGGCCGCCGCCGGTCGCGTATCTCCTGCCCATGACAGCACACAGCCAGACGAGCCCGGCGGCCACGAACATCGCGGCCGCGCATGAAAAAATTCTCATCATCGATTTCGGATCGCAGGTGACGCAATTGATCGCGCGGCGGGTGCGCGAGGAGGGCGTCTATTCCGAGATCGTGCCGTTCCAGAAGGCCGAAGCCGCCTTCCGCGAGATGAAGCCGAAGGGGGTGATCCTCTCCGGCGGCCCGGCCTCCGTGCTGGACAAGAATGCGCCCTCAGTGCCGCTCTCGATGCTCACCGCCGGCGTGCCGGTGCTCGGCATCTGCTACGGCGAGCAGACCATGGCCCAGCAACTCGGCGGCACCGTTGAAGGCGGCCACCATCGCGAATTCGGCCGCGCCGCCATCGAGGTGACCGACGATTGCGCGCTGTTCGAGGGCGTCTGGCAGAAGGGCGGCAAATACGACGTCTGGATGAGCCACGGTGACCGCGTCACCAAATTGCCGGACGGGTTTCGCGCGGTGGCGAAGGCGCCGGGCTCGCCGATTTCGGTGATCGCCGACGACACGCGTAAATTCTACGCGATGCAGTTTCACCCCGAAGTGGTGCATACGCCGGACGGCGCGAAACTGTTGCGCAACTTCGTGCGAAAAGTGGTCGGCCTCAAGGGCGACTGGACCATGCGCGCCTTCCGCGAGGAAGCCATCGAGAAGATCCGCGCTCAGGTTGGCAAAGGCAAGGTGATCTGCGGCCTGTCCGGCGGCGTCGATTCATCCGTCGCGGCGATCCTGATTCACGAGGCTATTGGCGATCAGTTGACTTGCGTGTTCGTCGATCACGGCATGCTGCGCAAGGACGAGGCGAAGAGCGTCGTCGACCTGTTCCGTCATCACTACAATATCCCGTTGGTGCACGTGGACGCCTCGCAACAGTTCCTCGGCGAACTCGACGGCGTCACCGATCCGGAGGTGAAGCGCAAGACCATCGGCCGGCTGTTCATCGACGTGTTCGAGACCGAAGCAAAGCGGATCGGCGGCGCCGATTTCCTGGCGCAAGGCACGCTCTATCCCGACGTGATTGAGAGCGTGTCGTTCACCGGCGGCCCGTCGGTAACGATCAAGTCGCATCACAACGTCGGCGGCCTCCCGGCGCGCATGAACATGAAGCTGGTCGAGCCGCTGCGCGAATTGTTCAAGGACGAGGTGCGCGCGCTCGGCCGCGAACTCGGGCTGCCGGACATTTTCGTCGGCCGCCATCCGTTCCCGGGGCCGGGCCTCGCGATCCGCTGTCCCGGCGAAATCACGCGCGAAAAACTCGACATCCTGCGCGACGCGGATGCGATCTACATCGACCAGATCCGCAAGGCGGGACTTTACGACACCATCTGGCAGGCCTTCGCGGTGCTGCTGCCGGTGAAGACGGTGGGCGTGATGGGCGACGGCCGCACCTACGAATACGTCGTCGGTCTGCGCGCGGTGACGTCGACCGACGGCATGACCGCGGACTTCTACCCGTTCGACATGAAATTCCTCGGCGAAACCGCAACGCGCATCATCAACGAGGTCAAGGGCGTCAACCGCGTCGTCTATGACGTGACCAGCAAGCCGCCCGGCACGATCGAGTGGGAATGATTCAGGGCCCGCCAGGGTATCCTGCAGTATCCCGCGATTACACCTAACATATTGATCTAGATAGCAAAACGCCGATTGACGTTCAACGTCTATCGGCCCGCAAAGATGGGCGCCGACGGACCGCCTGACGGTGCACGATACCGTTGCCAAGTCCGACTCCTGGTTAGAAGAGTTACGGCGCGCGCAATGCCTTGAATCGGCGTGCGGATTCGATGATTCCGGTCCCCGATAGCACGAGGATCGGGTCCCCGATGGCACGATAGATTCGGTCCTTGATAGCACGAGACAATTCACAGCTTATCCCCAGCGCGCGAGGTCCCGCGCTGCCGCAGCGAAGCGAGGACAGCGGGATCGATAGGAGCGAAGGCGAGACGTTCGGGGGC
>DATMSE010000162.1:0-16606 GCA_035565575.1 Xanthobacteraceae bacterium | reverse complement strand
AATTCTTTCAGGCGAAAAAATTTCGGCGCTCGCCATCACCGAACCGAGCGGCGGGTCCGATGTCGCCAACCTGCGCACCAGCGCGCGGCGCGACGGTGATGTTTATGTCGTCAATGGCGAGAAGACCTTCATCACCTCGGGGATGCGCGCGGATTATATCACGACTGCGGTGCGAACCGGCGGGCCGGGTCCGAGCGGCGTCAGCCTGCTGGTGGTCCCGGGCGATACGCCGGGCCTGTCGCGGACGCCGCTGAAGAAGATGGGCTGGTGGGCTTCCGACACCGCAACCTTGCATTTCGACAATTGCCGCGAGCCGGCCGGGAATCTGCTCGGCGAGGAGGGCGCCGGCTTCAAGATCATCATGCACAATTTCAACAGCGAGCGCCTCACGATGGCGGCCGGCTGCACCGCGGCGGCGCGGGTCTGTCTTGATGAGGCGATCGATTACGCCAAACAGCGTCATACCTTCGGCAAGCCGCTGACCCAGCATCAGGTGATCCGGCACAAGCTCGTCGATATGGCGCAGCGTGTAGCGGCGTCGCAGGCGATGCTGGAAATGCTGGCGTGGCGGCTCGATCAAGGCGAAAACCCGGTGGCCGAAATCTGCATGCTGAAGAACCAGGCGACCCAGACCATGGCGTTCTGCGCCTCGGAAGCCGTGCAGATTTTTGGCGGCGCCGGTTACATGCGCGGTGTCAAGGTCGAGCGCATCTACCGCGAGGTCAAGGTCAATGCGATTGGCGGCGGTACCGAGGAAATCATGAAGGACCTCGCCAGCCGGCAGATGGGGCTATAACAGAACGAGAGGAACGATCGAGGATGCTGTTCACCGCCGAGCACGACGAACCGCGCCGCATCTTGCAGCGGTTCATCGCCAATGAGATCAATCCGCATGTCGACGAGTGGGAGGATGCCGGCATCTTTCCGGCGCATGAGTTGTTCAAGAAGCTGGGCAATCTCGGCTTCCTCGGGCTCAACAAGCCGGTGGAGTATGGCGGGCAGGGCCTCGATTACAGCTATGCCCTGATGATGGCCGAAGAACTTGGCGCCATTCGTTGCGGCGGCGTTCCGATGGCGATCGGCGTGCAGACCGACATGGCGACCCCGGCACTGGCGAAGTACGGCTCGGACGAGGTGCGTCGCGAATTCCTGGCGCCCTCGATTTCCGGCGACATGGTGGCCTGCATCGGTGTCTCCGAGCCCGGAGCCGGCTCGGACGTTGCCTCGATCAAGACCAATGCGCGCTCGGACGGCGACGACTACGTCATCAATGGCGGCAAGCTGTGGATCACCAATGGCACCCAGGCCGATTGGATCTGCCTCCTGGCAAATACATCGGATGGCCCGGTTCACCGCAACAAGTCGCTGATCTGCGTGCCGATGAAGAGCAAGGGCGTCACGGTGGCGCGCAAGCTCGACAAGATGGGCATGCGCTCTTCCGACACCGCGCAGATCTTTTTCGAGGACGTGCGGGTGCCGAAACGCAACCGGATCGGCGAGGAAGGGCAGGGCTTCACGTACCAGATGGTGCAATTCCAGGAGGAGCGGCTGTGGGGCGCTGCCGCTGGCCTCAAGGCGCATGAATACATCATCGAGGCGACCATCGAATACACCCGCAACCGCAAGGCATTCGGGCAGAGCATCCTCGACAATCAGGTGGTGCACTTCCGCCTGGCGGAGCTGCAGACCGAAGTCGAATTGCTGCGCTCGCTGATCTATCGCGCGGCCGAAGCGCTGGTTGCCGGCGAGGACGTCACCAGGCTCGCCACTATGGCGAAACTGCGGGCCGGGCGGCTCAACCGCGAACTGAACGATGCCTGTCTGCAATACTGGGGCGGCATGGGCTTCATGAATGAGACCCCGGTGAGCCGCGCCTATCGTGATGGCCGCCTGACCTCGATCGGCGGCGGCGCGGATGAAGTGATGCTGTCGATCCTCTGCAAGATGATGGGTACGCTGCCGGGTGCGAAGACCAAGAAGGTGGAGGCGAAATGATCACGCTCTATCACTGTTTCGGCGCGCGCTCGTTCCGTCCGCTGTGGATGCTGGAGGAGCTGGGGCTCTCTTATGAATTAAAGATGTTGCCGTTCCCGCCGCGCGTGCGGGCGAAGGAATATCTCGCCATCAATCCGCTCGGCACCATTCCGTTCTTGATCGATGGTGAAACCAGGATGACGGAGTCCTCCGGCATCTGCCACTATCTCGGCACCCGTTATGGTCCGACGCCGCTGATCGTGGGCATGGACGAGCCGGCCTACGGCGCTTTTCTCAATTGGATGTATTTCAGCGACGCCACGCTCACATTCCCGCAGACGCTGGTCCTGCGTTACGGTGAGCTCGAGCCGGAGGAGCGGCGCAATCCGCAGGTCGTGCAGGATTATGCCAAGTGGTTTCTTGGCCGGCTGCGCGCCGTTGAGGCGGCGACCGGGGAGGCCGAAACGCTCTGCGCCGGACGCTTTACCGCCGCTGACATCGTCAACGGCTACGCGCTGCGCCTCGCGCAGAATATCGGGCTCGCGAAAGACTTCGGCCCGAACGTTGCCGCCTATTGGCAACGCCTGCAACAGCGCGAGGGCTATCAGCGCGCGGTGGCCGCCGAAACCCGCGCCAGTGAAGAACAGAAGGTTCCACGGCGGACCTGAAGCCGCTTCGCGAAAATACTTCGCGGCGTCCGCGCATCACGGCGGTTGATTGACGCGGGCCACCCCCTCGCGATGCTTCGCCGCAGGTGCTCCGGCGCGTCCAGACCGGCATCGTTCGGCGGTGACTTCCGATGTGGTTGCTGTATGCTCGCATGCTCCCAAAGAGGCCGCCCCGCGAGGCGGCCCGACAAGCAACGGCATCCCCGGAGGGAACAGGATGGACGACGGCGCTCGCCCGGCTTCAGGACATCTGATGTTGATCAGTCCGGAGCGGGTATTCTATGCCGGTCTGCTCGGCAAGCCGCGGCAGCGGACCAGCGGCGGTTTAAATATCTATGTCGCCCTGCATGGAGAGCTCAGCGTCGTTCAGGGCAGTACGACCACGCGTGGCGAGATGGTCGTGGTTCCGCCCTATACCGTGCACAGCGTCGAAAGCGATTATCCTTCGACCGTCTGTATCGTGATAGAGCCGGAAACGGTGTTGTCCCCGGTCTTAGCGGCGCTGGCGCGGCGGCTGACCGGTCCGGGCGGCGAGGCGCTGGCGGCGCGCATTCGCGGCGCCTATGAGGCGTTGCGCATCACGGGGCGCCGCGACGGCTTCACCACCTGCGAGTTCGATACCATCTTTTTCGGCGAACGGCTGGCGGCGCGGCCGCTCGACCCGCGCATTTGCAACGCCATCGCCCGCATCTGCGAATTCTCGAATGTCAACGTCAACGCCGCCGAATGCGCCGCTGCGGTCAACCTCTCGCAGTCGCGCTTCCTGCATCTGTTCAAGGAGCAGACTGGCGTCTCGTTCCGCGCTTTCCGGGCCTGGAAGCGGGCGCGCCATCTGCTGCACTACGTCAACGAGAATATCAATCTCGCGCACCTCGCGCAGGATATCGGTTATCCGGATTCGACCCATTTCAGCCATTCGATCCGCCGTTTCTACGGATTGAAGCCGCGCGCGATCTTCATCGGGTCGCGCGATCTGGCGATCTATCGCAGCGATGCCTCGATCGGCCTCGGGCTGCGTTCCGGCAAGTCCTGACACGCGCGCAATAGCCGCTTGACGCAAGAAGCCGCCGAAGCGGTTTCGCATCATGCCTTCACGGATCCGCCGACCCATATTCGGCAGGCAAATGAGGGCTTTCCCGGCATGAGCGACAAGGTCGTCATCACTTGCGCGTTGAATGGCGTGCTGACCGATCCCAAACAGCACCACGTGCCGGTCACGCCGGAAGAAATGGCGCGCGAGGCCAAGGCGGCCTATGACGCCGGCGCCAGCGTCATGCATATCCACCTGCGGCAGCAGGCGCCGAACAAAGGCCATCTGCCATCGTGGGAGGTCAGCGTTTCGCGCGAGATTCAGCAGGCGATCCGGGAAGCTTGTCCCGGTGTCATCATCAATCACACCACCGGCACCTCGGGCCCGGAATATTCCGGGCCGCTCGCCTGCGTGCGCGAGACCAAACCGGAAATGGCGGCCTGCAATGCCGGCTCTCTGAATTACCTGAAAGTGAAGGCCGACAACACCTGGGCCTGGCCGCCGATGATGTTCGACAATGCGGTGGAGAAGGTGCAGGACTTCCTCGATGCGATGAAGGACGCGAACACGCTTCCGGAATTCGAATGCTTCGATGTCGGCATCGTGCGCTGCGTCGGCATGTATCGCCAGACCGGCATGTATTCAGGTCCGCTCGAATACAATTTCGTCATGGGTGTCGCGTCGGGCATGCCGGCCGATCCGGAGCTGCTGCCGATCCTGCTCAGGCTCAAGCTGCCCGAGGCAAACTGGCAGGTCACCGCGATCGGCCGCGCCGAGATCTGGCCGTTGCATCGGCGCTGCGCCGAACTCGGCGGCCATTTACGGACCGGTCTCGAGGATACCTTCTATCGGCCGGATGGCAGCAAGGTGACATCGAACGGTCAATTGATCGAAACCATGGCGCAATATGCCCGCGAGGCGGGTCGCTCCATCGCCAGCCCGGCTGAGGCGCGGCAGATTTTTGGAATTCGGAACGAGGCTTGAAATAGCAGGGGTCAGCGGCCGCAGAGTCGCGATCTCGCATCATCGGGAGGAGGATATCATGAGCAATCTGGAAGCCACCGGCGGGGTACCGGGTCCGGGCCGTATCGGCCGCGTCGCGGTCGGCGATCTCTTGAAGCGTGCGGCGCGCCGCTTTCCTGACCGCATCGCGCTGACCGAAGGCGCGCGCCATGTCACCTATACCGAGCTGGAGCGCGACGCCAATCGCTTCGCCAATTATCTCGTGTCACGCGGGCTCAAGCCGGGCGACAAGATTTCGACCATCTGCAACAACTCGGTCGAGTTCGTCAAAGCGCTGT
This sequence comes from Xanthobacteraceae bacterium, assembly GCA_035565575.1. GTDB lineage: Bacteria > Pseudomonadota > Alphaproteobacteria > Rhizobiales > Xanthobacteraceae > 62-47. The sequence continues at coordinate 11,633 of DATMSE010000162.1, read as the reverse complement.
TCGGTATTCATCGTGCCGGACTGGTGTGGGTGCCGATCAACACCATGCTCGGCCCCGACGATATGAGCTACATCCTCGATCATGCCGGCGTCCGCTTCGCGCTGATCGATGACAATTTGCACGCGCAGCCCGATCGCCGCGCAGCGCTGGAGCAGCGCGGCATCGGATTGATTGCCGTCAATCTTGCCGGTAAGGCGAAAGAGCAGGGACTCGAGGAGTTCAACGCGCTGCTCGGAGGCCAATCCGACATCGAGCCGGAGATTGCCTTCGACGACCGCGATCTGGCGATGATCATCTATACCAGTGGCACCACGTCGCGGCCGAAGGGCGCGATGCATTGCCATCTCGCGGTGGTCATGGCGGCGATGAGCAACGCGATCGAGATGCATCTCGACCGCAATGACGGCATCACCGGGCAATTTCCTCTGTTCCACTGCGCCGCGCACGTTTTGCTGCTGACCTATCTCGCGGTCGGCGGCAAGATGGCGCTGATGCGCGGGTTCGATCCGGTCGCCTGCATGGAAGCGATTCAGCGTGACAAACTGTCGATCTTCATCGGCCTGCCGCTGATGTATCAGGTGATCCTCGATCATCCGCGGCGCAAGGAGTTCGATCTATCGAGCCTGCGGACCTGCATCTACACCATGGCGCCGATGCCGCGCCCGCTGCTGGAACGATGCATCGCCGAACTCTGCCCCAACTTCGTGCAGCCGAGCGGCCAGACCGAAATGTATCCGGCGACCACGATGTCGCAGCCGGACCGGCAGCTCAAGCGTTTCGGCAATTATTGGGGCGAGTCGATGATCGTCAACGAGACCGCGATCATGGATGACGACGGCAACCTGCTGCCGCGCAATCAGGTCGGCGAGATCGTGCATCGCGGCCCCAACGTCATGCTGGGTTACTACAAGGACCCGAAGGCGACGGAGGAGGCCCGCAAGTTCGGCTGGCATCATACCGGCGATCTCGGCCTGATCGACGATCACGGCGAGGTGCTGTTCCTCGACCGCAAGAAGGACATGATCAAGTCCGGCGGCGAGAACGTCGCGTCCGTCAAGATCGAGGAAACGTTGATGGCGCATCCGGCGGTGCTCGCCGCCGCGGTGGTCGGCCTGCCGCACCCGCAGTGGGGCGAGGCAGTCTCGGCTTTCATCAAGCTGAAGCCCGGCGCGCAGGCGGATGAAGCATCGATCATCGAGCATTGTCGCAAGCATCTCGGCGGTTTCCAGGTGCCGAAGTTCGTCAAGCTGCTTGACGAAATGCCGATGACGGCCACCGGCAAGCTGCGCAAGGTCGAATTGCGCCAGCAATACACCGATCATTTCGCGCAGGGCTGATGGAATCGATGCGCGAGGCTGCCATCACCCGCGGCGTCATGGCCGGATTTATTCCGGCCATCCACGTCTTGCTGAGATGTAACAAAATCGTGGATGGCCGGGCATAGGCGAGGGAAGCGACGCCGTTCTTTGAACGGCTATGTCCGGCCACGACGGAAAGCAGTGATGCCGTTGGCATCATGGTAGTTCTGGAGAAACGTTTGTACCATGGCAGTCATTGAATCGACCATCGCCACCGGCAGCGCCGGCTTCAAGGCCAACCGCGACGGCATGCTGGCGCTGATCGAGCGGATGCGAATGCTGGAGGCGCGCAGCCGCGCCAAGTCTGCTGCCGCCAAGGACCGTTTCCATAAGCGTCACCAGTTGCTGCCGCGCGAGCGTGTGGCGCTGGTGCTTGATCCCGGCGCGCCGTTCCTCGAACTCTCGACGCTCGCCGGCTACATGTTCGACGTGCCGGATCCGGACAAGAGCGCGCCCGGCGGTGGCCTCGTTGCCGGCATCGGCTTCGTCTCCGGCATCCGCTGCATGGTCAGCGCCAACGATGCCGGCATTGATGCCGGCGCGTTGCAGCCCTACGGTCTCGACAAGACCTTGCGGGTGCAGGAACTGGCGCTGGAAAACCGGCTGCCTTACGTGCAACTGGTGGAGAGCGCCGGCGCAAACCTCCTGCGCTACCGCGTCGAGGATTTCGTGCGCGGCGGCAACATCTTTCGCAATCTGGCGCGGCTGTCGGCGGCGGGATTGCCGGTGGTCACCGTGACCCACGGCTCGTCGACGGCGGGCGGGGCCTACCAGACCGGGTTGTCGGACTATATCGTCATGGTGCGCGGCCGCACCCGCGCGTTCCTTGCCGGACCGCCGCTGCTCAAAGCCGCAACGGGCGAGATCGCCACCGAAGAGGAGCTCGGCGGTGCGGTGATGCACACCAGCATCTCCGGCCTCGGCGATTATCTCGCCGAGGATGACCGTGACGCGTTGCGGATCGCGCGCGACATCATGGCCGGGCTCGATTGGGATCGGCCGCAAGTCGACCACAAGCGCATCGAGGCCCGGCCGCCGCGCTACGACGCCGAGGAACTGCTCGGCATCATGCCGATGGACCACAAGCGCCCCGTCGATATGCGGCAGGCCATCGCACGTTTCGTCGACGATTCCGACTTCGTCGAGTTCGGCCCGGATTACGGCCCGGCCACAGTGTGCGGGCAGGCGCGGATCGAAGGCCATGCCATCGGCATCATCACCAATAACGGGCCGCTCGATCCGGCCGGGGCCAACAAGGCGACCCATTTCATTCAGGCCTGCTGCCAGTCGCAGACGCCGCTGCTCTATCTCAACAACACCACCGGTTACATGGTGGGCAAAGCCTATGAAGAAGCTGGCATGATCAAGCATGGCTCGAAGATGATCCAGGCGGTGACCAGCGCCACCGTGCCACAGATCACCATCTATTGCGGCGCGTCGTTCGGCGCCGGCAATTACGGCATGTGCGGGCGCGGCTTCCATCCGCGCTTCTGTTTCTCGTGGCCCAACGCCAAGACGGCGGTGATGGGCGGCGAACAGGCGGCCGAAACCATGGCCATCGTCACCGAGGCCGCCGCCGCCCGCAAGGGCACACCGGTGGAGCGCGACAAAATCGATGCGATGAAGGCGAAGATCACCGCGGTATTCGATGGCCAGATGGATGTGTTCTCGACTAGCGCGCGTGTGCTCGACGATGGCGTGATCGATCCGCGCGACACCCGCGCGGTGCTCGCCGAAGTGATGGCGATTTGCCGCGAGGGCGATGCCCGCACGCCGCATCGCATGCAGTTCTCGGTGGCGCGGCCATGAGTGGGGACGCAATCGTGAAGCTCACCCCGTTCCGCAAAGTCCTGGTCGCCAATCGCGGCGAGATCGCATTGCGCGTGATGCGCACCGCGCGCCGTCTCGGTTTCGCAACGGTCGCGGTTTATTCCGATGCCGACGCCGAGGCGCCGCATGTCCGCGCTGCCGATCAGGCGGTGCGGATCGGCGAACCGCTTCCGGCGCAATCCTATCTGCGCATCGACGCCATCATCGCGGCGGCGAAGGCGATCGGCGCGGATGCCGTGCATCCCGGCTATGGCTTCCTTGCCGAGAACGAGGATTTCGCCGCTGCATGTCGTGATGCTGGGCTGGTATTCATCGGCCCGTCGCCGGAAGCCATCGAATCGATGGGCAACAAGGCTGGCGCCAAGGCGATCATGCAGAAGGCCGGCGTGCCTTGCGTGCCGGGCTATCAGGGCGAGGACCAGTCCGATGCCACCATGGCGGCGGAGGCTGCGCGCATCGGCTTCCCGGTGATGATCAAGGCGGTGGCCGGCGGCGGCGGGCGCGGCATGCGGCTGGTGGAGAGTGCCGCCGCGTTCCCTGATCATCTGCGCAGCGCGCGCTCCGAGGCGCAGGGCGCGTTCGGCGATCCCACCGTCATTCTCGAGCGCGCCATCGTTGAGCCGCGCCACATCGAAATTCAGGTGTTCGGCGACCGCTACGGCAACGGCATTCATCTCGGCGAGCGCGACTGCTCGGTGCAGCGCCGGCACCAGAAGGTGATCGAGGAAGCGCCGTCGCCGGCGGTGACGCCGGAATTGCGGACGCGGATGGGCGAGATCGCGGTGAAGGCGGTCAAGGCCATCGGCTACGAGGGCGCGGGTACGCTGGAGTTCTTGCTCGATGGCGCGGGCAACTTCTACTTCATGGAGATGAACACGCGCCTGCAGGTCGAACACCCAGTGACGGAAGCGATCACCGGGCTCGATCTGGTCGAACTGCAACTGCGCATCGCGTCCGGCGAGCCGCTGGCGCTCAAGCAGGAGGACGTGCGCTTCTCCGGCCACGCTATCGAGGTGCGGCTGTGCTCGGAGGATGCCCGCCACGGCTTCATGCCGCAGTCGGGCCGCATGCTGGAATGGCAGCCGGCGGATCATCTGCGCGTCGAGCACGCGCTGCATTCCGGCATCGACATTCCGCCGTTCTACGATTCCATGATCGCCAAGGTGATCGCCCACGGCGCGACCCGCGACGAGGCCCGGCGCCGGCTGATCCATGGACTGGAGCAGACGGTGGCGTTCGGCGTCACCACCAATCAGGAGTTTTTGACCTCCTGCCTGCGCAGTGATGTGTTCGCCGAAGGCGGCGCCACCACCGCCTTCATTGGAAAACACCTCGACGAGTTGCTGGCGCGGCCGCCGGTTGCCGGGATCGCCAATGACGTGCTGGCGGCGCTGCTGCTTTACGTCACCGATCCGCACGCCGCGCCGTGGCGGCCGGGCCGTTCGCTGGCAACGACTTTCCCGATGCTGATGCGCTTTACCATCGATGGCGAAACCTGCGAGATCGAGATCGCGCGGACCCGCGAGGGCGATTACGCCATCGGCTCGAACCGGGAGGGCCGCCGCATCGACATTGCCGCGCTCGATGACGGCACAATCCGGATCAAGGCCGATGGCCTGACCGAGAGCGTGCGCTATCGCCGCGACGGCAGCGATCTCTACATCCTGCGCGATGGCGCGGTGCTGGCGGTCCATGATCTCACCCGTGCCGCGCCGGAACGCGCAACGGCGGGCGGCGGCGGCGACGGCAAGCTGCGTGCCGCACTCAACGGCCGCGTGGTGGCAGTGCTGGTTGGGCCTGGCGATGCCGTCAAGGCCGGGCAGCCGGTGGCGACGCTGGAGGCCATGAAGATGGAGCACGTGCATGTCGCGCCGGTTTCGGGCATCATCGCCGAACTCGGCGTCACCGAGGGCGAGCAGGTCACCACCGGCCATATCGTCGCGGTGATCGATCCGGCGAAAGACGCAGCGGCATAACCACAGGACACGGTAGAGGATGGCGGACAATTCGAGCGTACTACAGGAAAAGCGCGGGCAGGCCCTCTGGATCACCATCAACCGGCCGGAGAAGCGCAACGCGCTCAACGCCGAGGTGATCGCCGGCATCGCGCGTGGTTATCGCGAGGCGCATGACGATCCGGCTGTCCGCGTCATCGTGCTGACCGGGGCGGGCGACAAGGCGTTCTGCGCCGGCGCCGATCTCGCGAACACCGGCGGTGCGTTTGCCGCGATGGATTTTTCCAAGCCCAACGTCGACTATGCCGACCTGTTGCGGCTGACGCAGAACGCCACCAAGCCGTCGATCGCGCGCGTCAACGGCGTCTGCATGGCCGGCGGCATGGGTCTTCTCTGCATGACCGACATGGCGGTGGCGACGGAGACGGCGATCTTCGGTCTGCCAGAGGTCAAGGTCGGCGTGTTCCCGATGCAGGTGATGAGCCTGTTGCAATCTCTCGCGCCGCGCCGGCTGATCAACGAATGGTCGCTGACCGGCGAGCCGTTCGACGTGCATGCCGCGCAGGCCGCCGGCCTCGTCAATCACATCGCGCCGGCCGGCGAACTCGACGCCAAGGTGGACTGGCTGATCGGCCGCCTCACGGACAAGTCACCGACCGCGATCCGGCGCGGCAAATACGCCATGCGCGCCATCGCCGCGATGTCGTTCGACGAGGCGATCGCCTACACCGAAAGCCAGATCGCGCTGCTGGCGATGACCGAGGATGCCAAGGAAGGACTGAAAGCCTTCGGCGAGAAGCGAAAGCCGGTCTGGCCGGGGCGTTGAGGTTTCCCGGAGACGCGGCGAGCCGATAAAACAACGCGGGAGGACATCGATGTTGATGACGGAGCTGGTGCGCCGTGGCGCGGTCTATTTCGGGCCGCGTACGGCCGTGATGTATGGTAACGACGCGCTCACCTTCACGCAGGTGGATCAGCTCTCGAACCAGATCGCTCACGTCTTCATCAATGCGCTTGGACTGGCCGTCGGCACCCGCGTCGGCCTTCTGCTGAACAATTCGGTGTTCACCATTCCGGTGGACTTCGGCTTCGCCAAGGCGCGGCTGTCGCGGGTGCCGCTCAATGCGCGGCTCTCGGTGGCGGAGCAGCAGCAGATGCTGCAAGGCGCCGGCGTCGGCATCCTGCTGCATGGGACAGATCTCGCGGACCGCGCGCGCGAGCTGGCGCAGGCGATGCCGGGCTTGCGCACCATCAGTATCGGCGATGCCGCAAATCCGAACGATCTTTCTGCACTCGCGAGGGCTCAGCCGGCGACGCCGCCGGATCGCAAGCCCGAAGCCGACGACATCGTCATCACCATCTTCACGTCCGGCACCACCGGCAAATTGAAGGCGGTCGAGCACACCCAGGCGAGCTGGGCGGGGATGACGCTGAATATTCTCGAAAATCACGACGTGCGCGAAGGCGATATCATGCTGCACGCCGCCTCGATGATTCACGCCAGCGGCTGTTTCGTGCTGCCGTACTGGATTCGCGGCGGCACCGCGGCGGTGCTGCCGGGCTTCACCCCGGCGTCCTACATCGATGCGGTCGAGCGCTGGAGGCCGACCGCGCTCAACATGGTGCCGACGATGCTCGGCATGTTGATGGACCAGCCCGGCATCGCGGAGGCCGATTTCAGCTCGGTGCGCTCGATCATCTATGGCGCGTCGCCGATGCCGCGTCCGACCATCGACCGCGCGCTGAAATTGTGGGGCCCGCGCTTTCTGCAATATTACGGGCAGACCGAGGCCCCGGTCTTCATCACGCATCTGACCAAGGAGGATCACGTCGGGCCCGGCGCGGAGCAGCGCCTCGCGGCCTGCGGCCGCCCGAGCATCGATTGCGAAATCCGCCTCGTCGACGAGGACGGGAACGACGTGGCGCCGGGCGAGATCGGCGAAATCGCGCTGCGCTCGCCCTTCATGATGCGCGGCTATTTCGACGCGCCGGAGCTCAACGCGCAGATGGCGCTGCCGGGCGGTTTCATCCGCACGCGGGACGTCGGCCGCTTTGACGAGAACGGCTATCTTTATCTGGTGGACCGTACCTCCGACATGATCGTCACCGGCGGCTACAACGTCTACCCGCGCGAGGTCGAGGATGTCATGGCGGCGCATCCGGCGGTGCGCGAGGTGGTGGTGGTCGGCATCCCTGACGACAAGTGGGGCGAGGCGGTGGCCGCCTTCGTGGCGTTGCGTGCGGGCGAGAGTGCCGACGATGCGGCGCTCATGGCTTTCGCGCGTGAGCGGCTCGCCGGCTACAAGGTGCCGAAGTCGGTGCATTTCATCGACGAGGTGCCCAAGAGTCCCGTCGGCAAGCTGCTGCGCCGCGCGGTGCGCGATCCGTTCTGGAAGGACCGCGACCGCCGCATCGGATAGCACCGATGCGCAAGCCGCTTTCGTCAGCATCCGTCAGCCGGGGAAGTGATCCTCATACGGAATCGGCGCGGTGGCGGCGTCGAGCCAGACCCGCGTCGCCTCGTCGACGTGAGGACGCACCGCCTGCCGCACTCGTGCGTGATAGTCGTTGACCCACTTCACTTCCTTCTTGCTGAACCGGCGGTCGATCAGGCGCCGGTCGATCGGCGCCAGCGTCAGCGTTTCGAAGCCGTTCATCGGCTTCTCGGCCCCCTCGATCTCGACAGGTATCACCAGTTCGAGATTTTCGATGCGGATACCGAAGGCATCGGCCTTGTAGTAGCCGGGCTCGTTGGAGAGGATCATGCCGCGCTTGAGCGGTGTGGTGCCGAGTTTCGAGATGCGGGCCGGACCTTCATGCACAGACAGATAGCTGCCGACGCCATGGCCGGTGCCGTGCTCGAAATCGAGGCCGGCCTGCCATAGAAACTGCCGCGCCAGCGTATCCAGTTGCGCGCCGGTGGTGCCGTCCGGAAACACCGCGCGCGCGATGGCGATGTGGCCGCGCAGCACGCGGGTGAAACGGTCGCGCATATCCTGCGTCGGCTCGCCGATCGCGATCGTGCGCGTCACGTCGGTGGTGCCGTCTTCATATTGCGCGCCCGAATCCACCAGCAGCAGATCGCCGGGCGCGATGCGGCGATTGCTCTTGCGGGTGACGCGATAATGGACGATGGCGCCGTTGGGGCCGGTGCCGGCGATAGTCGGGAACGACACGTCCTTGAGCGCGCCGGTCTCGCGCCGAAACGTCTCCAGCGCTTCGACCACGTCGATTTCGGTCAGCTTGCCGCTCGGCGCTTCGCGATCAATCCAGGCGAGAAAGCGCACCAGCGCCACGGCGTCGCGCTGATGCGCGGTGCGGGCGCCGGCGATCTCGACCGGATTCTTCGTCGCCTTCAACAGGCTGACCGGATCGCTGCCGCGCATCGCCTTGCCACCCGCGCTGGTGATGAGGCGACTCAAGGCGTCGGATGCGGTGGCGCTGTCGAGCGCGATGGATGCGCCGCCTCGCGCCAGCTCCGCCAGTTGCGAGGTCAGCGCGTCGGGCGTTGCGACATCGGCCTGCTGCTCGAGATAATCGCGCACGCTGTTCGAGAGTTTGCGTGGATCGATGAAGAGGGTTGGCCGGCCGTCCTTCGGCAGCAGCGCGTAGGACAGCGGCAGCGGCGTATGCGAAACGTCCGCGCCGCGAATGTTGAACGTCCACGCCACGGCATGGGAATCCGACAGCACCAGCGCATCGGCGCCGAGCCGGCTGATTTCCGCGCGGATTTGATTCAATTTGTCGGTGGCCGGAACACCGGCGAACTTCGCATCATGAATCGCCACCGCGCCAAGCGGCGGCGCCGGGCGTTCCTGCCAGATCGCATCGACCGGATTGCGTTCCACCGCGACGAGGTCCGCGCCCGCTTTGGTGCAGGCGGTGGCGAGACGTTCCGCCGCAGCCGTGGTGTGCAGCCATGGGTCGAAGCCGAGCCGGTCGCCCCTGGCGAGATGTTTGGTGATCCAATTCTCCGGGGGCGGGTCGATCAGCGACTCCACCGTCCAGGCCTTGCCATCGACCTGCGCGGCAGCCTGCAGGGTGTAGCGGCCATCGACGAACACCGCGGCGACATGTGGCAGGACCACCGCCATGCCGGCGGAGCCGGTGAATCCGGTCAGCCACGCCAGCCGTTCTTCCGAGGGTGCGACATATTCGTTCTGCTGCGCGTCGGCGCGCGGGATCACGAAGCCGGTCAATTTCTGCTGCGCCAGTTCGGCGCGGAACGCCGCCAGCCGCGCCGTCAGCGCGATGCCGCCTTCCGGATCCTCGAATGTCTGGAAATGAGCCTCAAACATGATTCCTCGGCGAATAGTTCGAACCAGACTTACATGTCATGTCGGCCGGCACTTGCAAATATCAGGTGCGTCATGAGCCTGCGGCGCAGCCGTCGCGAATGTCAAATCCGTTCCGTGGTTGTCTATGGATGGTCCGGAGGCGGACAAATCCTGCGGGTTTTACCCGAATCTCAGGACCGAATGTTGTCAATCCCGCGGAAGTTGGAATAGATTGACTGGCCCGCATCAGACGGGCTGGGCGGCATCGCCGTTGGCGGATACTCAACACAGTCGGGGAAGTGCCGGGAGCGCGTTCAACTCAGTCCGAACGATGAGGGATGACTTTGCCTGCCTTTACGTTTGAAAAACTGTCGGCGCCTCCTCCGCGCGCCTCAACGCCGGATGCCCTTCGAACGCGCGATGCGCAATCGGCCGCGGACATTCCGAAGCGAAGCACTTGGCGCCGCATGCTGGACCGCCTGAAGGTGCGGAGTGAGCCCGTGTCCCGCCGTCAGGGGTCCCGCAAGTCGGTTTAGCAACGAGCGAGCGATTTGCCCGCCATCGGTTTGCAAACTCATCGGGCAGCAACCAGCGGCGATTGACCCGCTGCGGACGTCATCAGGGATGGCGCATCAACAGGCTGCACCAGCCGTCGACCTGCAGCCGTCGCTCCAGCACCAGGCCGACGTCACGATAGGACGCGACGACGCCGCGCACATGCGGCGGCAGCAGGCCGGAGAGGATGACCAATCCGCCGGGCGCGAGATGCGCCGCCATGGCCGGCGCCATCTGCCGCAGGGGATTGGCGAGAATATTCGCAAGAATCAGATCGAACGGTGCGCGCGCGCGGAACGGCGGGGCGGCAAAACCGGTCGCGCAGATGGCCTCGATCAGTTGCCCCACGTCATTGAGTTTCGCATTGTCGTGCGCGACGCGCGTGGCCTGCGGATCGATGTCGCTGGCCAGCACCGGCATCCGCAACGCCTTGGCCGCGGCGATCGCCAGCACGCCGGTGCCGGAGCCGAGATCCAGCACATGCGAGGGACGGCGGCGTTTCAGCACATCGTCGAGCAGCAGCAGGCAGCCGCGCGTGGTGCCGTGATGGCCGGTGCCGAAGGCGAGCGCGGCCTCGATTTCAATGCCGAGCTTGTTGCGGCCGACCCGCGCGCGGTCGTGCCGGCCGTGCACCACAAAGCGGCCCGCGGCCACCGGCACCAGCCCTTCGAGGCTGGCTTTCACCCAATCCTTGGCTTCCACCGTCTGGAAGGTGAGGCCGTCCGCCACCGTTTGGTCAGTCGCGAGCGCAACGAGATGGCGGATCGCGGCCTCATCGGGAGCGGACGGGAAATGCAGCACGATATCCCAGACGCCGTCGGGCTTTTCGAAAGCCGCCACCGCGACCTCGCCGGGATCGAGGCTCTCCTCGAGAACGTCGGCGATGCTCCGCGCGCGGCGTTCGTCGCCGACGGTAAAGGTGGCGGTGATGCTCGGCGGCGTTTCACTGGCTATCATGGGGAAGACAAGAATTCCTGCGGGTCCCTTGTTCACATGCGATCCACAGGCAATTCAAGGGTTTTCCACTCCGTCATACAGGATGGGCAACGGCGCGGGGAAGAACTTTTCAACCCGGGCTCCACCGGTTGCGGAGCGGAATATCCACAGGCTGAAGCCTTTTTTTCAAACGGTTGTCCACAGGGATATCAACAGCTTTTTCGGCGTTCGGCAGCCGCGTTCAGGCGAAAAAGGCCCGGTGGTCCTGAAGGATGGCGCGGGCGGCATTGTGACCGGGCGCGCCGGTGACGCCGCCGCCGGGATGGGCCCCCGAGCCGCAGTGATAGAGGCCTTCAAGGGGTCCGCGGTAATCGGCATGGCCCAGCATCGGGCGTGCCGAGAACAGTTGGTTCAAGGTCAACGCGCCATGGAAAATGTCGCCGCCCAGCAGGCCGAATTCGCGTTCCAGATCGAGCGGCGACAGGATCTGGCGGCCGAGCACGCGCGCGGCGAAGCCGGGCGCATAGCGATCGACGGTGGCGATCATCAGGTCGGCGACGTCCTCGCGGTGATCGTCCCATGAGGAGCCATTCGGCAATTGCGGCGCGACATGCTGGCAGAACAGGCTGGCGACGTGCCGGCCGGGCGGGGCGAGGCTGTCGTCGAGCGTGGAGGGGATCAGCATCTCCACCACCGGCGCGAGACTCCAGCCATATTCCCGC
>DATMSE010000161.1:0-11590 GCA_035565575.1 Xanthobacteraceae bacterium | reverse complement strand
GCTGCTTCGCCATCTGCTTCGGCGCCCACGAAATCGCATCCATCGATCTCAACATCCCCGACAACACCGAATAAAAACTGTCAGGCATGTCTCCGAACACCTGTCAGCCATGTCTCCGGTCTTTACAACAGGCCCGGCCATCCACGTCTTAGATGGCCAGACCTTGCATCCGGCTATCTTTTTCGAACGAGGGGGGCAACGACGCAGATCGCCTTCAGGATAGTCCGTAGCCGAGGGCCTGGGCGATCATCCCGAGATTGGCTCTGCTTTTGACGTTGAAGTCACGGTCGAATTTGTGAAGCCACGTTGTAACGGGAATGCGTCCGTCAAGCCTGTTGAGCGAAATCGTCAGACGGTCTCCCTTCAATTGGGCGAAGGGCGCAAAGCTCCGAGAGTTGGTTTGGTCGTGCAGCACGACGCGAACCTTGTTGTTGTAGAGATAGTAGGCGGCGATATCGGAAGATCGGACCGTGAGCGGTTCGCCTCGGTTCGTGATCGTCAGCGCACCGGGTTCGACGACGATCTTGAAAGTAAGGTATTGCCGGTAGACCAGCACCCAAAGACGAATGCAATAGATCATCCATCCCGCGATAGCCGCCAGAATGATGGCTATCAGGGTTGCCATGAGAGCCGACATCGCGGTCGTGCGGCCGAATGAAGCCAGGGCGACGAGCAACGATACGCATCCGCAAGCAACAACGGCGCATACCAGAATAACGAACACGGAAAATCCGCGCGATGCAGCCTTGATTTCCATCCGTCCTCCAGAAGGGGCCACTCGCGCATTGTCGTCAGGAACGCATACATCCACCTTAATACAAGCCGGCGAACGTCGCTTGCTCCGTTAATCCCGCATTAAGCACCGCTGCATCCTTACAGCGGCGAATTCTTTTCCCGGTTGTCGACCGCGGCTTCCTCGAGATCGAGATCGCGTTCGATGCGGCGCCGGGTCTCGTCGGTGATCTTGCCGTCGCGCAAGAGCTTGTGCAGCAGACTGCGCTCGATGCTGATAATCTCGCGGACCAGGGCCGCGCCGCGCGTCGCCGGCGTCGGCTGCCCCGCTTCCGCCGGCGGATCCGGCAAGGCCCGCATTCGCGTTTCGTGACGGGCTTCGAGGAAACGGGCTAAGCTTTCCGGCAAATCGCGTTCCTTGATGATGCGGTCGAGTTCGCGGCGCGCAGACGAGATAATCTCGCGCCGCGCTGCGATCTCGGCTTCACGCTCGGCGATGGCTTCGGCCTGACCGTGACGCGAAAGACCGAGGCTGCTGACGACGAATGGCAACGTCAGTCCGATTCCCACCAGCGTGACGAAGATGACTCCGAAGGCGACGAAGAGAATCAGGTCGCGATACGGAAATGCTTCGCCATTCGGCAGGGTCAGCGGAAGCGCCAATGCTACGGCAAGCGACACCACGCCGCGCACGCCGGTGAAGCCGATCACAACGATCTCGCGCCAGGGCGGATGTTCGGCGTGACGATGGCGCCGCCGCACCAGCATTGTCTGCAGGTAGGTGCCGGGAAACACCCAGAGAAACCGCGCGAGCACGACGATCGCCGAGGTGATGGCGATGGCGCTGATGATCTGGCTGATCGGCAGGGCATGTGCCTTCTCCAGCAGCAGCCGCAACTGGAAGCCGATGGTGAGAAAGAGAACGCCTTCGATCAGCCAGATCACGAAATCCCAGAAGAAGATGCCCTGAAGGCGCGTCGCTGATGGAATGAGCAGCGGGCCGTTCCAGCTCACATAAAGCCCTGCGACCACGGTGGCGAGCACGCCCGAACCGCCGAAATGCTCCGGGACCCAGAATGCGAGATAGGGCGTCAGAAGCGACAGCGCGATTTCGACGCGTGGATCGTGCGCCCATTTGCGCAACCGCAGGCTGAGCCAGCCGACCACCATGCCGAAGATCACTTCGCCGAACAGAATCGCGAAAAAGGTTTCCGTCGCCACAGGCAGCGAAAACGTCCCGGTGCTGACGGCCAGTACGGCGAAGCGATAGAGGATCAGCGCCGTGGCATCATTGGCCAGGCCTTCGCCTTCGAGAATGACGAGAATGCGATGCGGCAGCTTCAGCCGCTTTGCGATCGCGAGCGGCGCCACCACATCCGGCGGCGAAACGATGGCGCCCAGCACGAATCCGACGCTCCATGGCATACCGAGCAGCCAGTGCGCGGCGGCGGCGACCAGAACGGTGGTGAAAATCACGCAGCCAATCGCGAGCAGCGCGATAGGGCGCAAGTTGTGCTTGAACTCGCGCCAGCTCATCGCCACGCCGGCGGAATAGATCAACGGCGGCAGCACCAGCAGGAGCACGCCTTCCGGCTTCATTTCGATTGGGGGAAAGCCAGGCAGAAACGCGATGACGATGCCGACCATGAGGAAGACGATGGCCGGCGCGACCGTAAGTTTGCGGGCCAGCACCGCCGACGCGGCCAATACCGTCAGGATCAGCAGAAACGTCAGAAATGAATCGATCATGCAAGGTATAATGGGGCACGCGAGGCGGTTGCATCGCGTGCCGGATGACGTGTTATTGTTCGATCAGGTCGTAGCGGTAAGATTTCGAGACGATCTGCCAGCCGTCCGCCAGCTTCATCGCGATGAGGTAGTCGGTGAAGTAGCGCGGCGGCAACTGGCATTTCACCTTGATGAAAGCGGTGTTCTCGTCGGAGCGATCGACCGTGACGATGAAATCGTTGCGCGGCTTGCCTTCGGCTTTGGCCGACGGCCGCTTCCTCACCCATGCCAGCCAGTCCGGCACGGTCAGAACCTTGAGCTCGCCTTTGTCGAGCCAACGCAGGTCGGCGGTGGGATGGAAAATCGCACCGAGCGTGTCAGCGTTACCTTCGTAAAGTCCGTCGAAATAATGCTGCACCACGGCTTCGACGGTGGAGCGGTCGTAGGTCAAGTTCGCCTCCTTGAGCATTGCGGGTGGAGCACGCCCCTCGGGCTTGGTCCAAATAATATCGTTCACATGAAGAGCGGGTCCAAGCAAAGTCACCAGTCCCGATCTGATTCCGTAAGCAAGGATCCGGGAACCAAGTGAGACAGGGCAGCTTATTGGGTTTTGAGCGTTTGAGCCAATGGGCAAAAATCATGCGTGCGATCCTGATCGTCGTCTCGGCTGCCATGGTTCTCTATGGCGCCGACGCCGCTACCACCGGCGGCTATTATTTTTCACAATTGCTGCGGATGGGGCGGGAAATCGGATTGCCCTTCCTGTAACGAGGTTGGGATTTCCCGCGCGGGGAGGGGCATTTCCCTAGATTGCGCTCGCTGCGATATTGACGGTCAATGCCAGCAGCGCGGTGTTGAAAATGAACGAGATGATGCCGTGCGCGGTGGCGGTGCGGCGGATTGATTTGCTGGTGATGCCGACATCCGAGACCTGGGCGGTCATTCCGATTACAAAAGAGAAATAGACGAAGTCCCAATAGTCGGGCGTGCTGCGGTCCTCCGCGTCCTGTGGAAACAACAGGCCGCCGGGCTTGGCGCCGCGATAGTACTCGTGCGCGTAGTGCAGCGCGAAGGTGGTATGCACCGCGGCCCATGACAGCACGATGGTCCCCGTCGCCAGCGCCAGTTCGAAAGGACCTGGCGTCTTCGCGCCAAGTTCGGAGACAATCGCGGCAATGCTGGCGAAGGCGCCGAGCGCTGTGACCAGCAGGATCAGAAAGCGGCCGTCATCCTGCATGATGGCGTTGCGCCGGACATGCTTGACGCCATCGCGCAGGATCATGCCGTAAGCGAGCAGCAGGTAGCAGGCGACGAACCCATCCCAGCCGATCAGCAGCCGGGTGACGAGTCGTCCCGTTGCCGGCAGCAGGGCGAATACGGCAATGCCGAGGGCGATCGAAATGAATGTGCGCGGGCGCGCATAGACGATGCGGAGCACCCGCGGCAGCCGATTGAAACGGATCAGACGCGGGTCCTGCTCGATGTCGCCGCGCATCGTGACGCTTTAACTTTTGCGTTCGGCCACGAACCGCGCGGTGGCGCGCAGCACATCACCACGCGCGCCGAACGGCGCCAGCGCCGCGTCGGCATTGGCGAGCAGGTCGCGCACACGCTGCTTGGCGCCGTCGATGCCGAGCTGGGTGACGAACGTGGTCTTGCCGAGGGCTGCGTCCTGTCCGGTCTGTTTGCCGAGCGCGGCGGCATCACCTTCCACATCGAGCAGGTCGTCGGCGATCTGGAACGCTTCGCCGAGCGCGCGGCCGTAATCGTCGAGGGCCTGATAATCCTGCTGCGAGGCTTGTCCGAGGATCGCGCCGGCGATGCAGCCATAGCGTAGCAATGCGCCGGTCTTCATCTGCTGCAGCCGTGCGACGTCAACTGGCTCACGATCGCCGAAGCGGCCTTCGCCGGCGAGATCAAGCATCTGCCCGCCCACCATGCCGCCGATACCGGCAGCGCGCGCCAGCGCCCGCGTCAGCAGCAGCCGCACCATCGGAT
Source organism: Xanthobacteraceae bacterium (assembly GCA_035565575.1). Taxonomy (GTDB): domain Bacteria; phylum Pseudomonadota; class Alphaproteobacteria; order Rhizobiales; family Xanthobacteraceae; genus 62-47. The sequence goes on along the minus strand of DATMSE010000161.1, from coordinate 7,132 downwards.
CGGCGTGCAGTTCGTCACGGCTGATGATGTCGAAGGCGAGCGTCAAAAGACCGTCGCCGGCGAGAATCGCGGTGGCGTCGTCATATTGCTTGTGCAGTGTCGGTCGTCCGCGCCGCAATTCGCTGTTGTCCATCGCCGGCAGATCATCGTGGATGAGCGAGTAGCAATGGATGCACTCGAGCGCGGCCCCCGCCAACAGCGCCGCGCTGCGAGGCACGCCGAACACGGCAGAACTCTCCACCACCAGGAACGGCCGCAGCCGTTTGCCGCCGCCGAGCGTCGAATAGCGCATCGCCTCCATCAGTCGGCGCGGCCGCGCAATCTCGTCCGGCAGCAAGGCGTCGGACAGCAACTGCCCGAGCAGCGCCTCGGTGTCGGCGGCGGTGGCGTCCAGCCGTGCCGCGAATTCCTGAGGGGACGTTCCGGTGGTCATTCAGGCATGCTCCAGATAATCTGGTGGGGTGGTTTGAAAGTGCGCTTCATCGTCTCGGCGAGTCTTGGCGAACTTTGAGATCGGTGCATTTGCCGGGGACATTGATAGCAAGCCTCTCAATTCGTCAATTCCATCGGCTGCTGCGCCTCGCATGTCGATTTTGTCAGTTAATTCGGGAGGGGCTCGGTTGCCAGCCGCCAGTTACCGTGAGCAAGCGGATCGCTCGGCCTGATGCGAAGGTTCGTCCGTTTTGCGTTTGTTCTTGTCCTGCTGCTGTTGGGGGCGCCCTATGTGCTGACGCTGGTCTATGCGGGCGGCCATCCGGTCTCGACCTTGATGCTGTGGCGCTGGGCCACCGGCGCGCCGGTCACGCGGCAGTGGATGGACCTCAAGGATATGGCGCCGGTCCTGCCGCGCACCGTGATTGCGTCCGAGGATGCCAGGTTCTGCAGTCATCGCGGGGTGGATTGGGACGCGGTGCGGGAGGTGCTCGCGGATGCCGAGGACGGAGATGTCGGCCGCGGCGGCTCGACCATCACGCAACAGGTGGCAAAAAATCTGTTCCTGTGGGCCGGCCGCAGCTACGTGCGGAAAGGTCTTGAGTTTCCGCTGGCGCTGTGGATCGACCTTGTCCTGTCCAAACAGCGGATTCTGGAACTCTATTTGAACATCGCAGAATGGGGTCCCAGCGGCCAGTTCGGCGCCAATGCCGGCGCTAGTTATGCGTTCGGGCGGTCGGCGGCGGCTTTGTCGGCCCGCGAGGCGGCGTTGCTGGCGGCGATGCTGCCGAATCCGCATGTCCGCAGCGCCAGGAAGCCGGGACCGGGCATGCGGCGCCTGGCCGGAACCTACATGGCGCGCGCCCGTTCGGTCGATCTGGCCGCCTGTCGGCGCGCCAGTCGGGATTCCTGAGTTGCCCCGGCGGATTTTGCGCCTGAGGCGCCGAAAACCGGTCATGGTGCGGGAATCCGCCCCCTAGCCTTGGGCCGAGCCTTCGGCTATAAGCGCGGCCTTAATCGCTCTTTCGCATCCGCGAAGCCCCGGGCCGCCGATCAGGCGATGCTCCGGATGAAGTTTGCAAGGATTTCGCTATGGCCGTTCCGAGAAGAAAAACATCGCCATCGCGCCGCGGCATGCGCCGTTCCGCCGATGCCATCAAGACCCCGACCTATGTTGAAGACAAGGACTCGGGTGAACTGCGTCGTCCGCACCATGTCGATCTCAAGACCGGCATGTACAAGGGCCGCCAGATTCTGAAGGTCAAGAAAGAGTCCTGATTGGGATTGCTTCGCGACGGCAGGCGCGTCATGGATGCGAACTTGTCTCGCCGTACGATCGGGCCGAATTCGGACGCGCTGTTTGCCCGAATTCGTGCCAACTTCAGGGATAGCGTTGTCGACCGGTGCGCGACCGCCGCCGGTCGACATCATCTCGACTCCCGCCTGAAGAGAAAGTCCTGCCGATGACCATGGTCGGTTTCCCGCTGCTGCTGATCCCGCTCGCGGTCTTCAACATCATGGTTTTCCTGATGCCGGGCGTGTCTTTTGCGGCCCCGGTCTTCAGCGTGACACTGTTGTCCGAAACGACCTGGACCGTCACGGTCAGTGATCTGATGCTGGCGATCAGCGTTCTTCTGCTGATGCTGGAAATTATCAAGGACGCTCGCGGCAAGTATCTCACGGATCATCTGCTCTCGCTGGTGCTGTTTGGCGCTGCCGCCGCCGAGTTTCTGCTGCTGCCGCAGTTTGCGAATTCCACCTTTTTCATGTTGGCCCTGTTGACATTGGTGGATTTCATCGCCGGCATTTCGTTGCGCGCGCGGCGACCGAAGCGGGTGACGGCATCTCCCGTTGCCGCTACGCCGGTAGCTGACCCCGAACCGCAACCGCCTCGCGTGGATATGCAATCATCGCCCCCTCCATCCGAGGAGGCGCCCCGACCTGCGCCGGCAGCCCAGCGCGCCGAGCCGGTCATCGTGCCGCCGGTGGTGGCCGCGAATGATTCGGGAGCGCCCGTATCGCCTCCGTCGGCCGCGCCGGAATCGCGGCCGGAATCGGAGACCACCCCGCGCTGACGATCAGACTGTCAGGGACAGGTGGTGTGTGCGCACGGGCGATTGGTCGGACCGCCGAACTGAAGCATAGGCCGCCGCGGTTCTGCCCTGCGGGGACGCTGCCACGTTTTCGCTCGGCGGCGGAGCGACGGCCGCGGCGTCGGCGATCAAATGCATCAGGAAGCCGGCATCAGGACCATGAAACGTTAGCCTGGGACGTTCGGTGGTGCCAGAAGAGGCGACTGCCAACACCGTCTCGGCCGCGCTCGATGGCGCGCGCGGGACGGATGTCGGAGATCCGATCGGCAGGGCAACGGCGCGGGTTTCGACGATACGCATGATCCGTTCGGCTCGCATCCCATGTCCCGATCTGGGACATGCATCTATCTCGTCTTAATGCTTCGCAAACCATGTGCCGGCGCGGTGGCGATTCTGACCCGATCCTCATTTGTCGATTTATTTAGGAACTTTGCCTAGCGTCGACGGCCACGAAGGTCTTAACCTTCCACCGAAGAATCGGATGCGCGTCCCAGAACGAGGCGAGCGTGAAGTTCGTAACCTTAACGAGCGGCGAATCGGCATCGCTCCCGACGCAGGCGCGGGAGGCGGAAACGCGTATGCCGGCCGTTAGCGCCGCGCGATCGCGGACAATCGCGCGACATCCCGACATGAATCTCGGTGCCGAACCCGACACGGCCGCTATTCTCGCCGCGCTGGGTCATGCGACCTTTACCTGGGACATTGCCAGCGACACCCTGCATTGGCTCGATGGCGCGGGGGCGATCTTCGCGCTGCTGACGATTCCGCCTGCCGCCACGGGAGCCGAGTTCGCGCGCCTGATCGAGCCGGTGCCATCCGTGCGGTCAGACGCACTGTTCAAGGCGGCAGAGACGGACACCGGTCAGGGCGTCGCCTACCGGATCGAGTACGGGATCCGGTCCGATACGTCGTCGGCGCCGCTCTGGATCGAGGAATGCGGACGCTGGTACGCCGGACCTGATGGCAGGCCAGAACGCGTTCACGGCATGGTTCGCATCGACAACGAGCGTCACGCGCGCGATGAGCAATTGCTGATGATGTCGCGTCACGATGCGCTGACCGGTGAATTCAATCGCGGCCATCTGGTGACATTGCTGGAAGCGGTTCTCGAGGAAACCGTGCGCTTTCGCTCCTCAGCCGCGTTCATGGTGATCGGCATCGATCATCTGGCACGCATCAACGATGCCTTCGGCTTTGATGTGGCCGATCAGGTGATCTGCGAAGTCTCGGCGCGCATTCGTGCGCGGCTGCGTGGCGGCGACGTGCTGGGTCGCTTTTCCGGCAACAAATTTGGCCTGATCCTGAAAAATTGCGGCGTCGATGACATGCGCATCGCGGCCGAGCGCTTCCTTGCAGGCGCGCGGGAAACGGTGGTGCCGACGAAGTCCGGGCCGGTGGCGGTGACGGTTTCGATCGGCGCGGTCAGTCTGCCGCGACATGCGCGCGGCGTCGATGATGCGATGAACCGGGCGCAGGAAGCTTTCGAGATGGCGAAGGCGCGCCGGCAAGGTTCCTACACCATGTGGCAGCCGAATGTCGAACGCGAGGTGCAGCGCCGTCTCAATATTCAAGTGACCGACGAAATCGTCTCCGCGCTCAACCAGCGGCGGATTGGCCTCGGATTCGAACCCGTAGTTCAGGCCACAGCGCCCGACAAAGTGGCGTTCTATGAATGTCTGGTTCGCATGCAGCAGGACAACGGCGAGTTTCTGCTCAGTCCGGACATCGTGCCGATCGCGGAGAAGCTGGGCCTGATCCGGCTGGTCGATCACCGTGTGCTCGAACTGGTGATCGCCGAGTTGGCGGCGGCACCGACTATCCAGCTCAGTCTCAACATCTCGCCGGGCACGACGATCGATCCGGACTGGTGGGCGATCATGGAATCGCTGCTGCGGGCGCACCCCGATGTCGCCGGGCGATTGATCGTGGAAATCACTGAGACCGTCGCGATCCAGGACATCGACGATGTTCGTGGATTCGTCAGCCGTCTGAAGAATTTTGGCTGTCGGATCGCCATCGACGATTTCGGTGCCGGTTACACCTCGTTCCGCAACTTGCGCAAGCTCGGCGTCGATATCGTCAAGATCGATGGCGAGTTCGTGCGCAACATCACGCATTCAAGCGATGATCGCGCCTTCGTGCAGACGCTGATCGATCTGGCGCGTCGCCTTGACATCGAAACGGTGGCGGAATGGGTGCAGGATGAGGACGCTGCACGGCTCCTCGCCGCGTGGGGATGCGACTATATTCAAGGCCATCTGATCGGCTTGGCGACGCCGCAACGGCAATGGGCGGTGAGTGCCGGATCGCAATCCGCGATCAAGACCTGACGTTGCCGTTCTGCAGGGCTGAAGCAACCGGAGCGCGTGTCGTCTGCTCCGGCAAGGGCCTGTGACCGGGCGGTCGGTAAAAAAGGAAAAGCCTCAGCCTTCCTTTTTTACTTCCTTCGACATGCGCTCGAGTTGTTCCTGCATGTCTTTCATCTGCCGGCGCAGATCGTCGATATCTGTCGAGGTCTCCGCGGACGGCTCCGGTGTTTTCTCCGGTGCCGGCGCGGCACCGCCGCTTCCACCGCTGCGCGAGGGAACGAACGGCTTGAACATCGAGAAAGTGCGTTCGAACAGCTCCATGTTGCGGCGAACGTGTTCCTCGAGCGGTGCGAATGGTCCGTTGCTGAACGTTTCGCTCAACTGCTTGCGGAACTTCTCCTGCTCGCGGGTCAGCGTGTCGATCGACTGTTCGAGATAGCGGGGAACCACCATCTGCATGCTATCGCCGTAGAATCGAATCAGCTGGCGAAGGAAAGTTGTCGGCAGAAGATTCTGCCCGGCCTTGTTCTCTTGTTCGAAAATGATCTGGGCCAGCACCGATCGCGTTATGTCCTCGCCGGTCTTGGCGTCGTAGACGAGAAAATCCTCACCGTTCTTGACCATCGCTGCGAGGTCTTCCAGCGTCACATAGGTGCTGGTACCGGTATTATACAGCCGCCGATTTGCGTACTTCTTGATCGTCGTGGGTTGCTCTGTTTTCGCCATAAGCTCTCACATAGACACCGAGGACAGGAGCCCTTCGGCGGCGCCGTCGGGCGAGCGGTAACGCGATGCAACAAGGTAAGCACTTTCGCGTCGGCTCGGCTACCGTTTTGTGCAGCAAAAAATTAGCCTTTGGTGGGGTGACAGGGCGATTTGTTCTGTTTGTCGCTTCCAGGAAAGGATGAGGATAAACAAGCCGATAGCGGAGCCGCTCCCGGCCGGGCGCGGTGTCCGCGGAGGCATGCTGCGGGGTATGGTGCAGCGTGGCGCAGCATTGGATGCGATGCGGAAGTCACTTTATGGCGATGGCCGATTGACACACCTCTGCTAGGTTAACAGGATGGTGTTGACACAGCCCCGCCAGGCTGGCGGTCGCCGCGCCGATTCATAGAATTTACAACAACTTATCTCATTCGACCTCAAGCTTAGGAGATGTCCATGTCAGACGATGTCGTCATCGTCAGTGCTGCCCGCACCCCGGTGGGAAGCTTCAATGGCGCGTTCGGCAATGTGCCGGCGCATGATCTTGGCGCCGTCGCCATCAAGGCCGCGCTGGAGCGGGCCGGTGTTGAACCGGATCGCGTTTCGGAAGTGATCATGGGGCAGATTCTTACGGCCGCCCAGGGCCAGAACCCGGCCCGCCAGGCCTCCATCGCGGCCGGCATTCCGGTGGAAAGTCCGGCCTGGGGCGTCAACCAACTATGCGGCTCCGGGCTGCGTTCGGTTGCACTCGGCTATCAGGCGCTGGTCAATGGCGATTCGGATATCGTCGTGGCCGGCGGCCAGGAATCGATGAGCATGGCGCCGCATGCCCAATATCTGCGCGGCGGCGTCAAGATGGGCGCGATCGATTTCGTGGACACCATGATCAAGGACGGCCTGTGGGATGCCTTCAACGGCTATCACATGGGTAATACCGCCGAGAACGTGGCGCGGCAGTACCAGATCACGCGTCAGCAGCAGGATGAGTTCGCGGTCGCCTCGCAGCAGAAGGCCGAGGCGGCGCAGAAGGCCGGCAGGTTCAAGGATGAGATCGTGCCGGTCACGGTGAAGACCCGCAAGGGCGATATCGTGGTCGACACCGACGAGTATCCCCGTCATGGGGCTTCGCTGGAAGCCATGGCCAAGCTGAAGCCCGCCTTCGAGAAGGACGGCACTGTCACCGCCGGCAGCGCGTCGGGCATCAATGACGGCGCCGCCGCGGTGGTGCTGATGACGGCGAAGCAGGCCGCCAAGGAAGGCAAGACGCCGCTCGCGCGCATCGTCTCCTGGGGGCAGGCCGGCGTCGATCCGAAAATCATGGGCACGGGGCCGATCCCGGCCTCGCGCGCCGCGCTGAAGAAGGCCGGATGGAGCGTGAACGATCTCGATCTGATCGAGGCCAACGAAGCCTTTGCGGCGCAGGCTTGCGCGGTCAACAAGGATCTCGGCTGGGACACGTCGAAGGTCAACGTCAATGGCGGTGCGATCGCGATCGGTCATCCGATCGGCGCATCGGGCGCGCGGGTGCTGGTGACGCTGCTGCACGAGATGCAGAAGCGCGACGCCAAGAAAGGCCTCGCGACGCTGTGCATC
>DATMSE010000160.1:0-27928 GCA_035565575.1 Xanthobacteraceae bacterium | reverse complement strand
TGATGCGAGACCGCGCGCCACCACGAAACGCCAGCAGTCCGATGACGAACAGAGCTGGCGCCAGGGCGGAAATGTTGAATGACAGCACCTGGACGATCAGCGTGGTGCCGACATTGGCGCCAAGCATGATCGCCAGCGCGGGCATCAGCCCGACGATCCCTTCCGCGGTGAACGAACTGACGATCAGGCCGGTCGCGGTGCTGCTTTGCAAGAGGGCCGTCAGCCCCAGACCGGCGGCAAACGCCGAGAAACGGTTGCCGAGCGCCCGCGCCAGCAACCGCCGAAGATCGGAGCCGAACGCGCGCAGGATGCCGCTGTGGACCATATGCAAGCCCCAAAGCAGCAGCGCGACGCCGCCCATCAAGTCAAGAAGGACAATCGATCCCAACGACCTCGTCCGTCAATGCGAGTTAATCCTTCAAGCTAGTCGCCTGGCGGCCGGGATCAATCACTTTGTGCGGGACGGAGAGCAAAGCACCTCTGCTTTGGCGCCATGGAACTCGATGAGCGTTCTCACTCATGGGCCGCTGGAGGCCTCCCGTGCGGCGTTGAAGGCGTCGAAGCCGCGCGCCAGGTCCGCCTTGAGATCATCGGTATTCTCGAGCCCGATGTGCAGGCGCAGCGTCGGCCCGCCTGGCGACCAACGCGTCGCGGTGCGGTATGACGTGCAGTCGAATGGAATGATCAGGCTCTCGAACCCGCCCCAGGAATAGCCCATGCCGAACAGCCGCACGGTATCCAGCAGAGCATCCACGGCCTGTTGCGAGGCCGGCTGGAGCACGATGCTGAACAGGCCCGAAGCGCCGGTGAAGTCACGTTTCCAGATGGCATGGCCGGGTGAGGACTCGAGGCCCGGATGCAGCACGTTGATCACCTCCGGTCGCGCCGCGAGCCAGCGGGCCATCTCGAGTCCCGCGCGCTGATGATGCGCCAGCCGGACGGCCAGCGTCCGCAAGCCGCGCAGCGCGAGGAACACGTCGTCCGGTCCGGCGCAGACGCCAAGCTGGCGGATCGAATCCGCCACCAGCGGCCACGCCTTCTCATTGGCGGCGATCGTCCCGAACATGATGTCGGAGTGTCCGCCGATATACTTGGTGGCCGCCTGAATGCTGATGTCGACGCCTTGCTCGAGCGAGCGGTGGAACAACGGAGTCGCCCATGTATTGTCATCGAGGACAATGGCGTCTCGGGCGTGGGCGACCTTGGCGATCGCAGGGATGTCCGGCATCTCGAACGATTGCGAGCCGGGGGCCTCGACCAGAACCGCGCGCGTGTTCGGCTTGAAATGCGCGGCAATGCTGTCACCGATCAGCGGATCGAAATAGGTCGTTTCGATGCCGTAACGCGCCAGCATGCCGTCACAGAACAGGCGCGTCGGCCGATACGCGTTGTCGCAGACCAGAAGATGATCACCGGTCTTGAGCACCGCGAGCAGCGCCGTGGTGATGGCCGAGACGCCCGACGGCGTGAGGCCGACCCCCGCGCACATCGGTCCTTCCAGCGCCTGCAGAGCCGCGCGCAGCGCTTTCGTGGTGGGGGTGCCGTGGCGGCCATACTGGAATTCGCCGCGATGCGCATGCAGATCGTCCGCGGTCGGATACAGCACGGTAGAGCCGCGCACCACGGGCGGATTGACGAAACCCTTCTGCGAAACGGTGTCGCGCCCCGACGTCACGAGTGCGGTTTCGATACGCTGCGCGTGTGTGGAGTCGGGATCGTTGGAATGTGTCATTCGACAGCCTTTGACAGCCTGATGGAAAGCCTTGGCGTTTGCCGCAGCCGGCATTTCGATCGCATTTGCGATGTCAGGCTGGGGGCGATCTAATAACAGGACACATGAGATTGCCGTCAACCCCTTGACCCGGCTCAAGAGTCGTTCTGTGATGCGGCGCGGCGAAGTCTCGGCGCCGCTGTCGTGAGGCTTGCGGTGTCGCTGCGGAATCGGACCGGCAGCGATCCTCGCGCGGCCTTTGGCTGGATGACAGGCTGGTTCGACTCACGCAGGAAACCGATAACGTCGGCATCTGCTGTGTTCCTTGAAAGGCTTTGCCATGAAACGTGTGTTCTTCGCCGCAACTGTTGCCGTTGCACTGGGCCTTGGGTTGCAGACGGCGGCCGCCCAGACCCTCAAATCGGTCAAGGAGCGTGGCAGCTTGTCCTGCGGCGTCAGCCAGGGACTGCCGGGATTTTCGCTGCCCGACGACAAGGGCAATTGGACCGGCCTCGATGTCGACGTCTGCCGCGCCATCGCCGCCGCGGTCCTGAATGATCCGACCAAGGTGAAGTTCGTGCCGCTCTCGGCCAAGGACCGCTTCACCGCGCTGCAATCCGGCGAAATCGACGTGCTGTCGCGCAACACCACCTGGACCTTGTCGCGCGATACCTCGCTCGGCGTCAATTTCACCGGCGTGACCTATTACGACGGCCAGGGATTCCTGATTCGAAAATCGCTGAAGGTGAATTCGGCGCTGGAATTGAACAGCGCCTCGGTGTGCGTGCAGACCGGCACCACCAACGAGCAGAATGTCAGCGACTATTTCAACGGCAACAACATGAAATACGAGCTGATCGCCTTCGGCACGGCGGATGAAACCGTCAAGGCCTATGAGAGCGGACGATGCGATGTCTTCACCGCGGACATTTCGCAGCTCTATTCCATCCGCCTCAAACTGGCCAACCCCGCCGATCATGTCGTGCTGCCGGAAGTGATCTCGAAGGAGCCGCTCGGTCCGCTCGTGCGTCATGGCGACGATCAGTGGTTCGATATCGTCAAATGGACGCTGTTCGCGATGATCAATGCCGAGGAGCTCGGCGTCACGCAGAAGAACGTGGACGAGATGATGAAGTCGAACAAGCCGGACCTGAAGCGGATGTTCGGCACCGATGGCAATCTCGGCGAGCAACTCGGGCTGACAAAGGATTGGGTCGCGCGCATCGTCAAGGCTGTCGGCAATTATGGCGAGGCCTTTGACCGCAACGTCGGCGCGGGCTCGAAGCTCGGCATCGCGCGCGGGCTCAACCAGCTCTGGAACAAGGGCGGTATTCAATACGCGCCACCGATCCGCTGATCGCGCACGTCGCTCGCGATGGCATCGGAAAGCCGCAAAGCGCCGGTTCAGTTCGGAATCCGCCTGCGCCGCATTCTTTGCGGCCGGGCCGGCTGGTCCGGGCTGGTTCTTCAACTGGTGTTTGCCGGGCTGATCATCTGGCTCGGCTATGAAATCTTCGCCAACGCGAAAGCGAACCTGCAGAACCAGCGCATCGCCTCGGGATTCGGATTCTTTCAGCAGACGGCCGGCTTCGGCGTCAGCCAGAGTCTGATTCCGTACAGCGAATCCGACACCTATCTGCGAGTGTTCTTCGTCGGCCTGATCAATACGCTGGTGGTCGCGACGGTCGGGATCGTCTTCGCCACCATTCTCGGGTTTGCGGTCGGGGTGGGGCGGCTGTCGCCCAACTGGCTGATCGCCCGCCTCAGCGGCGGATATGTCGAACTGGTGCGCAATCTGCCGCTGCTGTTCCAGATCCTGTTCTGGTATCTCGCGGTGCTGGGGGCCTTGCCCGGCCCACGACAGAGCCTGTCGTTGTTCGGCCAGATATTCGTCAACAATCGCGGGCTGGTGATCCCGCGGCCCATTCCGCATGACGGCCTGACCGCCTTCATCGCCGCGATCGTCCTCGCGCTGGCGATCGCGCTTGGCTTGCGCAGTTACGCGCGGCGGCGGCTGTTTCGCGAAGGACGGTTGCTGACGATCTGGCCGTACGTGCTCGGGCTGCTGATCGGACTGCCGGTCCTGAGTTTGGTGGCGTTCGGCACGCCGTTCTCGCTGGAAATGCCGCAGCTCAGGGGCTTCAACTTTGCCGGCGGGTTGCGCATCGTGCCCGAATTCGTGGCGCTGACGCTGGCGCTGTCGACCTACACCGCCGCATTCATCGCCGAGAACGTGCGGGCGGGAATTCAGTCGGTCCAGCGCGGCCAGACCGAAGCCGGGGCATCGCTCGGACTGTCGCACGGCGCGACATTGCGCCTGATCGTGGTGCCGCAGGCGATGCGGGTGATCCTGCCGCCGCTGACCAATCAGTATCTCAACCTCACCAAGAATTCGTCGCTGGCGGTTGCGATCGGCTATCCGGATCTGTTCTCGGTCTTTGCCGGTACGACGCTGAGCCAGACGGGTCAGGCGATCGAGATCATCGCCATCACCATGGGCGTCTATCTGCTCATATCGTTGCTCACCAGTGCGCTGATGGGGCTTTACGGCTGGCGTCTCGACCGGAGTCTGGGCCGATGAGCGAGCAGGCGACCGGCTTTGTGAGGAGCGAGCTTGCACCGGAACGCCCCGCGCCGGTGCGGACGACGGGTGTGCTCGGTTTCCTGCGGACCCGGCTGTTCAACACGCCGACCAACGCCGTGCTCACCATTCTCGGCCTGCTGTTGCTGTGGCTGCTGATCGTGCCGACCGTACGCTTTCTGCTGCTCGATGCGGTGTGGCAAGGCCAGGACCGCAGCGCCTGCCTGGCGCCGAACGATGGACATGCGGTCGGCGCGTGCTGGCCCTTCATCCAGGCCAAGTTCACCCAGTTCATTTATGGATTCTATCCCGAACCGGAGCGCTGGCGGGTCGATCTCACTTTCCTGCTGGCCGCCGTTTTGCTGGTCCCGCTGCTCATCCCGAGGCTGCCCGCGAAGGCTTTCAACGCGATGCTGTTCTTCATCGCGTTTCCGTTCGTCGCCTTCTTTCTGTTGTATGGCGGCGGCCTGCATGGCTTTGCCGTCGGCTGGCTCACGCATCTGCTGTCCACTTTCATCGTCGGCGTGGGCGACGCGGGCGCGCGGTTGGCCGACGTCGGCGCGGCGCTGTCGTCGCCCGTATTCGGACCTGCCCTGAGATGGATCGGCGACGGCATCGTGTGGCTGAGCACGGGCCTCCTGTATCTGTGCTTCCCGCTGTTCTGGCTGCGCGACCATATCGTGGCAACCGAAACTCCATTGTGGGCGGACTTTGCCGCGACCACAGCGATCGTCTCGATCGTCCTGTTTCTCCTGGCGGGTGGGCCGCGCGGCGGCTGGCGCGCGCTTGCAATAAGCGTTCTGAGCTTCGCCGGCATCGCCGTCATCATCGCGGTGATGGGCCTCGATCGCGGTGGCCTGCCAGTCGTCGATACGCGTCTGTGGGGTGGATTGCTGGTGACACTGGTGGTGGCCGTCACCGGCATCGTAGCGTCAATGCCGGTCGGCATCGCGCTGGCGCTCGGGCGGCGCTCGACAATTCCGCTGATCCGCTTGTTCTCGGTCAGCTTCATCGAATTCTGGCGCGGCGTGCCGCTGATCACCGTGCTGTTCTTCGCCACCTATATGCTGCCGCTGTTCCTGCCCGGCAATTTCACCGTCGACGGACTGGTGCGCGTCTTGATCGGCATTGCCTTGTTCGCGGGCGCCTACAATGCCGAAGTCATCCGCGGCGGCCTGCAGGCGATTGCGCGCGGACAGGAGGAAGCGGCGAACGCGCTCGGGCTTTCCTATTGGAAGACCACGCGCCTGATCATGCTGCCGCAGGCACTGCGGCACGTCATTCCCGGACTGGTGAACAGCTTCATCGCACTCTTCAAGGATACCTCGCTGGTCTCGATCGTGGCGCTGTTCGATCTCTTGGGGATTTTGCGCGCCGCGTTTGCCGATCCGGTATGGTCGACGCCGACGACATTGTTCACCGGCTTCGCCTTCACCGGCATCATCTACTTCGTGGTATGCTTTGCGATGTCGCGCTACTCGCTGTTCGTTGAGCGTCGTCTCAACGTTCATCGGCAGCGTTGAGAGAGGTTTTCATGGCAGGCAGCTCCATCGTCACCATCGCAGGCCTCAACAAGTGGTTCGGCGACTTCCATGTTCTGCGCGATATCGATCTCGACGTCGATCGTGGCGAGCGGATCGTCATCTGCGGTCCGTCCGGCTCCGGCAAGTCGACGCTGATCCGCTGCGTCAATGCGCTGGAGGAATTTCAGGAAGGCAAGATCGTCGTCGACGGCATCGAGCTCGGCCCGAACCTGCACCGCGTGCACGAGGTGCGCCGCGAAGTCGGCATGGTGTTTCAGAGCTTCAATCTGTTTCCGCACCTGACGGTTTTGGAGAACTGCACGCTGGCGCCGATATGGGTGCGGCATATTCCCCAGAAGGAAGCCGAGGCGACCGCGATGAAATATCTCGAACGCGTTCGCATTCCCGACAAGGCGAAGAATTATCCGGGCCAATTGTCCGGCGGTCAGCAGCAACGCGTCGCGATCGCGCGCGCGCTCACCATGAATCCGAAGGTGATGCTGTTCGACGAGCCGACTTCGGCGCTCGACCCGGAAATGGTCAAGGAGGTGCTCGATACCATGGTCGATCTCGCGAACGAGGGCATGACGATGCTGGTGGTGACGCACGAGATGGGATTTGCCCGCGAGGTCGCCAATCGCGTCGTTTTCATGGATGCAGGGCAGATCATCGAGGCGAATACGCCGGCCGAATTCTTCGCTCACCCGCAGCACGCGAGGACCAAGCTGTTCCTCAGCCAGATTTTGCGCTGACGTATTCCTGGCCAAGGCGTCTTGCGTGGACCTGTTCCGCGCACCGTCTCTGAGCAAGATGGATCGCCGGACCAGATCCGGCGCTCCACCTCAAGGTGTCCTCACACCTCGAACGGCACGGGAATATCGGTCTTGGTTTCCAGCCACTTTGGCACCGGCAGATTCTTCGCGCGGAGAAACTGCGGATTGAACAGCTTCGAGTGATAGCGCGTGCCGTAGTCGCACAGAATGGTCACGATGGTGTGGCCGGGGCCGAGATCCTTCGCGAGACGGATGGCGCCCGCAATATTGACGCCGGAGGAGCCGCCGAGGCACAGGCCTTCGTGCTCGAGCAGATCGAAGACGATCGGCACCGCTTCCTCGTCAGGGATGAGATAGGCCTTGTCGACTTTGATGTCTTGAATGATGGGCGTGACCCGGCCAAGGCCGATCCCTTCGGTCACGGAGCCGCCCTCGGTCGCTTTCACCTCGCCGTGGTCGAAATAATTATACATCGCGGCCCCGCGCGGATCGGCGACGCCGATCACGATGTCCTTCTTCTTCTCGCGCAGGAAAGTCGACGTGCCCGCCAGCGTGCCGCCGGTGCCGATCGAGCAGATGAATCCGTCGATCTTGCCGTTCGTCTGCTCCCAGATCTCGGGGCCGGTCGAAACGTAGTGAGCCTTGCGATTATCCAGATTGTTCCACTGGTCGGCGAAGATCACGCCGTTTTTTTCGGTTTGGCGCAGTTGATCCGCAAGGCGGCGGCCGACGTGCTGATAATTGTTCGGGTTGCTGTAGGGGAGCGCCGGCACCTCGACCAGTTCGGCACCGAACAACCGCAGCGCATCTTTTTTCTCCTGGCTCTGGGTCTCCGGAATCACGATGATGGTGCGGTAACCGCGCGCCGCCGCAACCAGGGCGAGGCCAATTCCGGTGTTGCCGGCGGTGCTTTCAACCACGAGGCCGCCCGGCTTGAGCTCGCCGCGCTTCTCGGCCTCGAGGATCATCTGCTTTCCCGCACGATCCTTCACCGATTGCCCCGGATTCATGAATTCGGCCTTGCCGAGAATCGTGCAGCCGGTCGCCTCCGATGCATGATTGAGCTTGATGAGCGGCGTGTGGCCGATGGCGTCGACCACGTCACTATTGATCTTCATGGAATGTCGGCTCTGACAGCGAGTTGCGGATGGTACGGGGAGGGTAATCCACGCGGCAGGAGGGCACAAGCAAAGCGGGGCAAAGCATCTTCCGCATTTCGCCGCCGATCGCCTCGAATTTTCTCCCCAGAGGGCGGTTGGAAGAAGATATCGTTCGGCGGATTCGCCGCGAGCAACGATCGGGCACGGAGAATCGCAAGGCGCCCAAGCCGCCATCCCGATCGGCCGCGGCAGGGCCGTCCAACATGAAATCTTCGTAAGCCCGGCGGCATGGCTGCGTGCCGGTTCCGCACTTCGCCAGCAAAATCGGGCATAAGCCGCTTGCAGGGTCTGCTCACGCGCTGCGGGTTAATTCTCAGCAATATGCGTTGGAAACGGACCGAAGACCTGTCCGCGTCGGCTCCGGACCGCTAAAATGGCCGAGTCAGACAGCAGGGATTCTCCAGTGCCAACGTTCCCGCCGATCGATCGCCGGCGCCCTCAGGCAGGTGTCGGAGCATGGCGTCCGTCCGATCGGCAGACAAGCCGGGAGCGGGTGTGAGCAGTCCTTTTCAGCAGAACGCCGGCGGGTGGCGGCCGCGTCTGGTCAGGCGCCGGGCGGCGCGGATGGTGCTGGCGGCCGGCCTTGCGGCCGGCCTGTCCGGCTGCATTCTGACGACCGACATTCCCGATCCAGCGCTACAGGTGCCGACCGCATACAAGGACGCCGGAAAGGCGGCGAATACGGCGCGGCCGCAGATCGACTGGTGGCGCGGCTTCAAGTCCCGCGAACTGACCTCGCTGATGGAGGAGGCGCAGACCGTCAATCTCGATATCGCGGCGGCGGTCGCGCGCATCAAGCAGGCCGATGCGCAGGCGCGGATCACCGGCGCGGCCTTGCTGCCGACCCTCAATGCCGGCGACCAGGCCAGCCGCTCGAAAACCTCCGGCTCGAGTTCGAGCGGTTTGACCAATAGCGGCCGCGAGATCACCAACTTCTCGTCCTCGCTCAGCGCCAGCTACGAGATCGATTTCTGGGGCAAGAACCGCGACGCCGCGCTTGCCGCCAGCGAGACCGCCACCGCCACGCGGTTCGACCGCGATGTGGTCGCGCTGACGACGATGGCCGCGGTCGCCAACGCCTATTTCCAGGTGCTGACGGCGCAGGACCGGATCCGCACCGCCAATCGCAATATCGCCAGCGCACAGCGCATCCTCGAAGCCATCAAGCAGCGGCTGAGCGCCGGCACCGGGACCGATCTCGATGTCGCCCAGCAGGAGAGCGTTCTGGCCAATCAGCGCGCGGCAGTGCCGCCGCTGCGGCAGACGCTGGCGCAGAACAGCTACGCCCTGGCAACTCTCGTCGGGCGTCCGCCCGAGGTGCTGAAGGTGGCCGGCGGATCGCTCAACAATATCTCCGCGCCGAGAGTGACGCCGGGCCTGCCGTCCGAACTCTTGATCCAGCGGCCCGACATCCGCCGGCAGGAGGCGACGCTGGCGGCGGCCACCGCCAATGTCGGCAGCGCGCGAGCGATGTTTTTCCCGAGTGTCCAGCTCACGGGGCAGGGCGGCTATCAGAGCGCGGCGCTGGCTTCGCTGTTCACGCCGCAGGCCGCGTTCTTCAGCCTCGCGGCCGGCCTGACGCAGCCGATCTTCGATGGCGGCCGCATCCAGGGCAATTTCGATCTGACCAAGGCGCAGCAGGAGGAACTGCTGCAGACCTATCGCAAGACGGTGGTCTCCGCCTTTGCCGATGTCGACAACGCGCTGGTGGCGGTCAAGCAGACCACCGAGAAGCTGCGGCTGCAGCGGATCGTCGTCGCCGCCTCGCGCCGCGCGTTTCAACTGGCCGAGCAGCAGCTTCGCGCCGGCACCGCGGACATCGTCACCGTGCTGAACACGCAATTGACGCTATTTCAGGCTGAGGATTCGCTGTCGCAGGCTCAGCTCGCCCGCCTGCTGGCAATCGTCAGCCTGTACCAGGCGCTCGGCGGCGGCTGGGGACCCACAACAACAACAGGGCCGACCAATGCTCTTTAAGCCCGAAGAGACGGGAAAACCGGCGGATGCTGATACGACGCGCGCGCCGCGGGCCAAGCGGCGGCGGATGCTGCCGCTGCTCATCACACTGCTGATCCTGGCAGGGCTCGGCTATGTCGGCTGGACTGCGTTCCAGTCCAAGCAGCCCGCACGCACCGGCCGTTTCCAGATGCCGGCGAGCGCCACGGTCCCGGTGCTGGCGGCCACGCCCCGCATCGAGGACGTTCCGGTCTATCTCGAGGGCGTCGGCACCGTGCGCGCGCTCAACACGGTCACGGTGCGCGCGCAGGTCGACGGCAAGCTGCTCAGCGTCAATTTCGTCGAAGGCCAGGACGTCAAGAAAGGCGACGTCTTGGCCGAGATCGATCCCGCGATCTATCAGGCGCAGTACGATCAGGCGGTTGCCAAGAAAGCGCAGGACGAGGCGCAACTCGCCAATGCGCGGATCGATCTGGCGCGTTATCAGCAGTTGGCCGCGTCGAACGCCGGCTCGAAGCAGCAGGCCGATACCCAGAAGGCCACTGTCGCGCAGCTGGAGGCGCTGGTCCGCTCCGATCAGGCTGCAATCGATAACGCCCAGGCCACGCTTGGCTATACCAAGATCGTTGCGCCGCTGTCAGGCCGCGCCGGTCTGCGCCAGATCGACCAGGGCAACATCATTCACGCCTCCGACGCCACGGGCCTTGTGGTCATTACGCAGCTGCAGCCGATCGCGGTGCAGTTCAGCCTGCCGCAGCAGCAGATCGTGCGGGTCAATACCGCGCTCGCCAAGGGGCCGCTCACGGTCGAGGTGTTCGGCAATGACGGTCGCACCGTGGTCGATACCGGTGTCCTCAAGGGCGTCGACAACCAGGTCGATCCGACCACCGGCACGGTGAAGCTGAAGGCCGAATTTCCCAATCCCAACCATCAGCTCTGGCCGGGGCAGTTCGTCAGCGTCCGCCTTAAGGTGGAAATGCTGAACCAGGCGCTGGTCATTCCCACCTCCGCGGTGCAGCGCGGACCGGCCGGCGCCTTCAGCTACGTGATCGACAGCAACAACATCGCCCATGCCCGCGCGATCACCGTGACCCAGCAAGACGAAAAGAACGCGGTGATCGCCAAGGGCCTCGATCCCTCCGAGCGGGTGGTGACGACCGGCTTTGCCAATCTGTCGGATGGCGCCAGGGTCGCCGTAGGCAGTAACGATCAGGCCATCACGCCGGATCTCGCGCCGCGCAAACGCGAACGTCGTGGCGAAAAGGGCGCGGGCGGCAAGAGCGAGCGGGCCAAAGGCGAGAACGGCGGCCGCAAGCGCGGAGACGGCAACGCCGGCCAGACCGGCGATCAGAGGCAGGGGAATGGCACAGGGTCAGCGGGCCAGCCCCAGGGCGGCAAGGCGCAGCCATAAGGCTGCGCCGCACAACTGACCGTGCAGCATTGAGTACGCAGCGATGAGCGTGTCCGAACCATTCATTCGCCTTCCGATCGCAACGTCGCTGCTCGGCATCGCGCTCCTGATCGGCGGTGCGCTCGGCTACTGGGCGATGCCGGTCTCCGCGCTGCCGCAGGTCGATTTCCCGACGGTGCAGGTGACGACGCAACTGCCCGGCGCCAGTCCCGAAGTGGTGGCATCGTTGCTGACGGCGCCGCTGGAGCGGCAGCTCGGGCAGATCCCGTCGCTGACGACGATGACATCGAACAGTTCGTTCGGCGTCAGCCAGATCTCGCTGCAGTTCGATCTCAACCGCGATATCGACGGCGCAACCCAGGACGTGCAGGCGGCCATCAATGCCGCGGCCGGGGTGCTGCCGAAGAACCTGCCGTACCCGCCGACCTACGCCAAGGTCAATCCGGCCGATGCGCCGGTGATGACGCTGGCGCTGACCTCGCCGACGATCTCGTTGCGCGCGATGAGCGATCTCGCCGATACGCTCTTGACGCAGCGGCTCAGTCAGATCTCCGGCGTCGGCCGTGTCGCGGTGCTGGGCCGCTTGAAGCCTGCGGTGCGCGTGCAGGCCGATCTGTCGCGCCTGGCTGCCTATGGCATCGCCCTGGAGGATCTGCGCGCGGCGATCGCCAATGCCAACGTGTCGGGACCGAAGGGGTCGCTCGACGGTGCGCAGCAGGCCTACACCATCGCCGCCAACGATCAGATCACCGCCGCCGACGCCTACCGGCCGATCATCATCGCCTATCGCAACGGCTCGCCAGTGACCATCGGCGACGTCGCGCGGATCGTCGACGGGCTCGAGAACGACCGCACCGGCGGCTGGTATCAAGGCACGCCCGCCGTCATCATCGACATCCAGCGCCAGCCGGGCGCCAATGTCATCGAGGTGGTCCGCCAGATTCAGGAGCAAATCCCGAAGCTGGAGCAGGCGATCCCGGCCGGGGTCAAGCTCACCGTGGTCAGCGACCGCACGGTGACGATCCGCGCCTCGGTGCGCGACGTGCAGTTCACGCTGGTGCTCAGCGTGGTGCTGGTGACGCTGGTCGTGCTGCTGTTCCTGCGCTCGATGCGGGCGACCTTCATCGCCGGGGTGGCGCTGCCGCTCTCGCTGATCACCAGTTTCGGCATCATGTACTTCGCTGGCTTCAGTCTCGACAACCTGTCGCTGATGGCGCTGACCATCGGCACCGGGTTCGTGGTCGATGACGCCATCGTCATGATCGAGAACATCGTCCGCCACATGGAGAACGGCGAAAGTCCGATGGAGGCGGCCTTGAGCGGCGCGCGCGAGATCGGCTTTACCGTGATCTCGCTGACGGTGTCGCTGATCGCAGTGTTCATCCCGCTGCTGTTCATGTCGGGGCTGGTCGGACGCATGTTCCGCGAGTTCGCGCTGACCCTGACCATCGCCGTGGTGACGTCGGCGGTCGTGTCGCTGACCCTGACGCCGATGATGTGCTCGCGGCTGCTCAAGCACGGCAACGAGGAGCGCAGCATTCCCGGGCTAGCGCTGATCAGCCGCGGCATCGATCGCATGGTCGAGGCCTATCAGCATTCGCTGCTGTGGGTGCTGCGGCATCAACGGGCGACGCTGCTCGTCACCTTCGCGACGATCGCCGCAACGCTGGGACTTTATGTCATCGCCCCGAAAGGCTTCCTGCCACTGCAGGACACCTCGTCGATTACCGCGGTGACCCAGGCGGGGCCCGACGTTTCCTTCATCGAAATGCAGAAGCGGCAGGGCGAGATCGCGGCGGCCATTCAGACCGATCCGGACGTCATCGGCGTCGTCTCGGTGATTGGCGCGGGCTCGGTCAATCCCACCACCAATGTCGGCCGGCTGGTGATGACGCTGAAGCCGCGCGGCGAACGCAACGACGGCGTCGCCGCAATCGTCGAGCGCCTCAAGGCGCGCGTGGCGACGACGCCGGGCATGACCGTGTATTTCCAGCCGGTGCAGGATATCCAGATCAGCACGCAGGCCAGCCGCTCGCAGTATCAGTACACGCTGACTGCCACCGACTCCGCCGAGGTGACGGCGTGGGCCGACAAGCTCGTCACGGAGATGCGCCGCAACCCGCTGTTCCGCGACGTGTCGTCGGAAGCGCAGGAGGGTGGCCTTCGCGCCGCGCTGGATATCGATCGTACCCGCGCCGGCCAGCTCGGCGTCTCGTTGCAGGCCGTTACCGACACGCTGAACGACGCCTTCGCGCAACGCCAGATTTCGACCATCTACGGACAGGCCAATCAGTATCGCGTGGTGCTGGAGGCCCTGCCGGAGGACCAGCGCGACCCCACGGTGCTATCGAAGCTCTACGTGCCGGGCGCCGCCGGCGCACAGGTGCCGCTCTCCGCGATCGCGACGCTGAAACGCACGACGGCGCCGCTGGTGATCACGCACCAGGCCCAGTTTCCCGCGGTGACGCTCAGCTTCAATCTGGGGCCGGGCGAGTCGCTGGGCGACGCCGTCAATGCGGTGAAGGCGATCGAGCGGCAGATCGGCATGCCGAACAACATCGTCGGCCTGTTCTCCGGCGACGCCGCCGAATTTGCCCGCTCGCTGGCGGGCCAGCCGTGGCTGATCCTCGCCGCGATCATCACCATCTACATCGTGCTGGGCGTGCTCTACGAGAGCTACATCCACCCGATCACCATCCTCTCGACGCTGCCCTCGGCCGGCGTCGGCGCGATCCTGGCGCTGATGCTATGCGGCGAAGACCTGTCGGTGATCGGGCTGATTGGCATCATTCTGCTGATGGGCATCGTCAAGAAGAACGCCATCATGATGATCGACTTCGCGTTGGAGGCGGAGCGGCATCAGGGCATGACGTCCTATGACGCCATTGTGCAGGCGTGTCTGCTGCGTTTCCGGCCGATCATGATGACGACGCTGGCGGCGCTGTTCGGCGCCCTGCCGCTGGCGCTGGAAAGCGGGACCGGCGCGGAGCTGCGGTTTCCGCTCGGCGTCTCCATCATCGGCGGCCTGCTGCTGAGCCAGTTGCTGACGCTCTATACGACGCCGGTGATCTATCTCGCGCTGGACCGGCTCAATCGCAAGATCGAGAAGACGGTGCCGCCGGTCGAGCCGGAGCATCCGCCGGTCGCCGGCGCGACCGAGGGGATGCAGTAACATGGCCTCGCTGTCCGAGCCCTTCATCAGGCGGCCGGTCGGCACCACCTTGCTGGCGATCGGGCTGTTTCTGCTGGGCGCGGTTGCCTACCAGTTCCTGCCGGTGGCCTCGGTTCCCAATGTCGATTTCCCGATGATCCGGGTCTCGGCGACACGCCCCGGCGCCGACCCGTCGGTGATGGCGGCAACGGTCGCCGCGCCGCTGGAGCGGCGGCTCGGGGAGATCGCCGGCATCGACCAGATCACCTCGTCGAGTTCGCTCGGCTCGACCAGCATTCAGTTGCAGTTCGCCATCGGCCGCGATCTCGACCGCGCGGCGCGCGACGTCCAGGCGGCGATCAATGCCTCGCTGGCCGATCTGCCGACCGATCTGCCGACCCTGCCGACATTCCGCAAGGCGAACTCCGCGGCAGCCCCGGTATTCATCCTGGCGCTCACCTCGAAAACGATTTCGTCCAGCGCCATCTATGACGTCGCCGATACGGTGATCGCGCAGCGCATTTCGCAGGTGCCCGGGGTCGGCGAAGTCAATGTCAGCGGCGCCGACCAGCCGGCGGTGCGAATCGCGCTCAATCCCGTCGCGCTGTCCAATGCCGGCGTCTCGACGGATGATGTGCGCGCCGCCATTGTCGCCGCCAATCCGCTCGGCCCGGTCGGCATTTTCGAGGGCGGACGGCAAGCCGAAACGCTGTCGATCAATCCGCAGATGCGGACGGCCGCCCAGTATCGCGATATCGTCATCAAAAGCGCCAATGGCAATTTCCTGCGGCTGTCGGACGTCGCCGAAGTGAAGGACGCGACACGCAACAGCCGCTCGATCGCCTGGTTCAACAAGCAGCCGGCGGTATTGCTTCTGATCACCAAGCAGGGCGACGCCAACGTCATCGAGACCGTCGACCGGGTGAAGGCGCTGATCCCGGAATTGCGGCAATGGATTCCGGCCGCGATCGAGATTTCCATCCTGACCGACCGCACCGGCACCATTCGCGCCAGCGTCGAGGACATGCAGTGGACGCTGGGCGCAACCGCGCTGCTGGTGATGGTGGTGGTGTTCGTGTTTCTGCGGCGGATCACGCCGACCATCGCGGCGGGCATCTCCGTGCCTTTGGCGCTGGCGGGCACCTGCGCCGGCATGTGGCTCGCCGGATTCTCCATCGACAACCTGTCCTTGATGGCGCTGGCGATCTCCATCGGCTTCGTCGTCGACGACGCCATCGTCATGATCGAGAACATGTACCGCAATCTCGAGCGCGGGCTACCGCCGTATCAGGCGGCGCTGGATGGCGCGAAGCAGATCGGCTTCACGGTGCTCTCCATCAGCCTGTCGCTGGTCGCGGCCTTCACGCCGCTGATCTTCATGGACGGCATCGTCGGTCGCCTGCTGCGCGAGTTCTCGCTGACGCTGACCTTCGCCATCGCGGTCTCGACGCTGGTGTCGCTGACCATCACGCCGATGATCTGTGCCCACTACATCAAGCCGTCGTCGCTGCATCGGGAAACCTGGTTCGACCGGCTGGTCGAGCGCTCGCTGGCGCGGATCGTGCGTTTCTATGAGCGCACCCTCCGCGCGGTGCTCGGCTTCCCGATTCTGACGATGATCGTTTTTTTCGCGACCATCGCCTTGACCATGACGCTCTATGTGAAGACGCCGAAGGGCTACTTCCCGAGCGATGACAGCGGCTTCATCATCGGCTCGACCCGCGCTTCGGCCGACGTGTCGTTTCAGGCCATGCGCGACCTTCAGGAACAGATCGCCAGCATCGTGATGGCGGATGATGCGGTGGCCGCGCTCGGCTCCACCGTCGGCGGCACCAGCGGCTTCGGCGGGCAGAACCGTGGCCGCATGTTCATCAGCCTCAAGCCGCCGGAGGAGCGGCCCGGCGTCACGACGCAGAACGTGATCGACCGCATGCGCCCGAAGCTGATCGCGATTCCCGGCATCCGGCTGTTCATGTTCCCGGCGCAGGATATCCGCACCGGCGGACGGCAGAGCGATTCCAACTACCAGTATACGCTGACCAGCCCCGACCTCGACCTGCTGCAAACCTGGGCGCCGCTGGTGGCCAAGCGCATGGAAACGGTCGACGGCATCACCGACGTGTCCGCCGACCGTGATCCCGGCGGCCTGCAGCTCAATCTGAAGATCGACCGCAAGGCGGCGGCGAGCCTCGGCGTGCAGGTCCAGGATATCGACAACGCGCTCAACAACGCGCTGTCGCAGCGCCAGATCTCCACCATCTACACGCAGCGCAATCAATACAAGGTGGTGCTGGAAACGGCGCCGCACTATCAGGCCGATCCGGCCGACCTGACGCACATCTATGTCGCCGGCGCCAACGACACGCAGGTGCCGCTGTCCGCTGTGGTCAGCTATTCACGCGGAATCGCGCCGCTCACGGTCAATCACACCGGCTCGTTCCCCTCGACCACGGTGTCGTTCGGCCTGTTGCCCGGTGTCGAACTGGAGACCGCCATCACCAATATCCAGCAAGCGGTGGCCGAGATGCATATGCCGGAAGGCATCCGCGCCAGCTTCGAGGGCAATGCCGGCGATCTTCAGAAGACCGCCAGCCGGCAGCCCTTGTTGATCCTCGGCGCGCTGATCGCGATGTATATCGTTCTCGGCGTGCTGTACGAGAGCCTGATCCACCCGCTCACCATCATCTCGACCTTGCCGGCCGGCGGGCTCGGCGCGCTGCTGGCGCTGCAACTGACCAACTCGCCGCTGACCATCATCGCCTTCATCGGCATCATTCTGTTGATCGGCATCGTCAAGAAGAACGGAATCATGATGGTGGATTTCGCGCTGGAGGCGGAGCGCCATCGCGGGCTGTCGTCGCGCGACGCCATCTTCGAGGCCTGCATCGCGCGCTTCCGGCCGATCCTGATGACGACCATGGCCGCGCTGTTCGCGGGCATTCCGCTGGTGCTGGCGACCGGGCCGGGAACGGAACTGCGGCGGCCTCTGGGCATCACCATCATTGGCGGTTTGTTCGTGTCGCAGATCCTGACGCTCTACACCACGCCGGTGATCTATCTGCTGATGGACCGCCTGCGCCGCAGGCGCGAGCCGGTTCCGGCCGCAGCGCCCGCCGAGTAGGACCGACATCGGTTGCTGCCGCGCGCGGCGCAGCGTATAGCGGGCCGCATGTCCGAAAACCCTGCCGCCGTGCCAACGATCGAGCCTGTTCCTGAATGCGAGCGCTGTGGCAAGCCGCAGCCGCTGTGCATCTGCGACAGCGTCACGCCGCTCGAGAACCGTCTTTCGGTGCTGATCCTGCAGCATCCGCAGGAACAGGACAGGGCGCTCGGCACCGCTCGACTCACCGCGCTCCATTTCGAGGATGCGGCGGTGATGGTCGGGCTCTCGTGGCCGAGCCTGAACAAGCTGCTCGGGCAGCAGGTCGATCCCTCGCGCTGGGCGGTGCTCTATCTCGGCTCTGCCAAGGCCGCGGATTTCGCAACCGACCGAACGGTGGTGGCGCTGGATCGCAAGGGAGAGATGGCCGACGATCAGCGCGGCATCCTGCGGGACATCGAGGGCATCATCCTGCTCGACGGCACCTGGAGCCAGGCCAAGGCGCTGTGGTGGCGCAACGCCTGGATGCTGAAGTGCCGGCGCGTCATCCTCAATCCGCCGCGGCCGTCGCGTTACGGCAGGCTGCGGCGGGAGCCGCGTCGCGACGGCCTCTCGACCATCGAGGCGGCGGGCATGCTGATCGCTCATCTGGAGAATCGGCCCGACATCGAGGCGGCGCTCAACGCCAGTTTCGAGCGGATGCTGGCGCGATATCGCGAGGTCCAGAAAACCATGCCGGAGCTTGCCGATCGACCGAAGCCGAAGCGGGATTATCGCCGCAAGACGAAGCCGCGCTGAACCGGATTGGTTGCCTATCGCGCGCCAGCCGTATAAGAGAGGCGCCCATGGGGCCACGTGGCGGAGTGGTTACGCAGCGGTCTGCAAAACCGTTTACACCAGTTCAATTCTGGTCGTGGCCTCCATCACCGCCATCAGGCTTTCCCGATCTCTCCTGATTCTCCACCATCCACCGCGCGCCGGAGGGACCTCGTATGCGCCACGTGTTGACGGATGCGGGAACGGGAGCCGCCGTGCACTTTCAGGAAAATCAGCGCCTTCAGCGGTATTTCTGATAGTTTGGATGAGAATTCCTGCCTCAGCAGGAGGCGTACCATCCGTCCGGGAACGGCAGCAGCGGCCAGGCGATGTCGTTGTCATTGGCCGGCCGCGGGAACAGGGCGCGGACGAGGCCGACCGAGGCACAAGCCATCGGCGCGGCCGGCGCCGCACAGCCGTCCTGCGCGCTGAGATTCATCGATGCCCGGACGCTGTCCAGCAGTTCTTCGAATTCGGCTTCGCTCATGGTGTCCTCACTGTTGCGGACACCATCGCAAAGAGGCTTTGTTTCCCGATTGCGGAAACTGCTAAAATTGTAACCAACGGGGACTTTCGTCCGCCGACGCGGGCCGACCAAGGACGATGAAGCATGACGAGCTGGCAGGGCGACGCGGCGAATGCCGATCAGGTGGCTTACTGGAATGGACAGGCCGGCGATCGCTGGGCCAGCCAGCAGGCGGTGCAGGAAATCTTTTTCACGCCGATCACGGCGCTGCTGATCGAGGGTGCCGGCGCGCAGCCGGGCGAGCGGATCGTCGATGTCGGCTGCGGCTGCGGCGGCACCACATTGGCCTTCGCCGAGCAGGTGGGGCCGACGGGGCACGTTCTCGGTGTCGACGTCTCGGAGCAGATGCTGGCGCGGGCGCGGCAGCTCACGCCGCCCGGAGCGCCGGTGGAGTTTGTCCAGGCGGACGCCACCAACTATCCATTCGCGCCGCACGCGGCCGATCGTCTGGTGTCGCGCTTCGGTGTGATGTTCTTCGCCGATCCGGTGCGCTCCTTTGCGAACCTGCGCGCCGGGCTGCGCCACGGCGGACGCGTGACGTTCATCTGCTGGCGGGCCCCGAAATACAATCCCTGGCTGATGGTGCCGCTGCAGGCGGTGTATCGGCACGTGCCCAAACTGCCGCCGGTCGGCCCGGAAGAGCCCGGACCGTTTGCCTTTGCCGCGCAGGAGCGCGTGGAGCGCATCCTGCGGGAGGCAGGCTTCTCTGACGTCCGTCTGACGCCGCACGATCTGTCGCTGGATATTGCCGCCGGCGGCGGGCTCGAGGCGGCCGTCGCAAGCGCGGTCGAGATCGGCCCGGCCCATCGCGCGCTTGAGGACGTGACGCCGGAGGCGCATGCGGCGGCTGTCGCCGCGGTCCGGCACGACCTTGCGAGCTATTGCGAGGGCGACAGCGTCAGGCTCGGCGCGGCGATCTGGTTGGTGACCGCCACCGCCCCCTAGGGCCGGCCCAGCGCTCGCCGCATCATGGCGCCCGGCATCTTTTGCTTTGCGCGGGACTCTGTCAGGCTGCGCCGAGGCCAATGAGCAAAGGAAGAGACCATGCGTGCACTTGGACTGCGGACGGCCCTGATCGGTGTTATGGCCCTGCTCGGAGCCAGCCTGTCGACGGCAGCCTGGGCCGATAGCGGGACCATCCGCATTTCGGTTCTGAAGGGCGGCTGGTTCATCGGAGCCTCGGGCGGCAGCGGCACGCTGACCTTTCGCGGCCGGCAATATCCGCTGTCGATCGGCGGGCTGGATGCGGGCCTCGTGTTCGGCGCCTCGCAGACTTACCTGTCCGGCCGCGTGACCAATATCCGCCGTGCGTCGGATGTCGCCGGCGTCTATGGCGCGGGCGGGGCAGGGGCGGCGATCGGCGTCGGCGCGCGGGCCATCGTGCTGACCAACGAGAAGGGCGCGGTGCTGCAGCTCAGCGGGCGTCAGACCGGCCTGATGCTCAACGCCGATTTCAGCGGACTGGCGATCTCGCTGCGATAAGCGGCGGCGGCGCTATTTCGCCGCCACCGCCTCCTTGCCCAGCAGCGTGCGCAGCGGATCGGGCAGCGCGGCGCAATCGCGGAGCAGGCCGCTGAAATAGCCGTGGGTGACGTGCGCGTATTGCGGGAACGGCTCGCGCGTCATCAGCAGACGATGCAGTTCGGCCAGCCGGAAGCAGGGCACACCCGGAAACAGGTGGTGCTCAAGATGATAGTTCAGGCCCCAGGGCGCGATCAGGTAAAGCTCCCACCAGGGCGCCAGCACCGTGCGGCTTTCGTTGAGCACGTTCTCGTGCTCGACGGCGTAATGCTCGGCGACGTTGCGGATGTAGCGGATTGCCACGAATACCGTCATCACCGGCACGATCCAGTACAGCAGCAGTTGCTTCCAGAATCCGAATGCGATGGCGGCAGCCAGCAACGCCACGAAGAAGACGAGGCGTAGCCGCGCCACGATCGCCGGAATGTCGCGGGTTTCCTTGTTCTTGTGAAAGCCGGTCACCGCGGAATAGATCTTCAGGCCCGTCAGGTATTGCAGGATGTATTTCGTCATGGTCTGGCGCGGCTTGGGAAACTCGAACTCCTCGAGCCCGAGATTGCGCGTCCAGTCGGGATCGCGTTCGCTGTTCAATTCGCGATGATGGGCGAAATGGCTGTTGCGATAGCCGGCCATCGAAGCCGTGGTCGGCAGCGCGATCAGTTCGCCGACAATGTCGTTCAATGTGCGATTGGTGTAGCCGCGATAATGCGCGGCGTCATGCATCAGCCCGCCCAGTCCGTTGATGCGCGAGCCGATCACGATGACCGCCAGCAGATAGATCACCGGATTCCACCACGTCTCGCTGATGGCGATCGCGGCGGCGATGGTCGCGACTTCGATCAGGATCGCGAGCGTGAACTTGCGGCTGTCGATCTTCGACAGATCGCGGATTTCTTCCTTGGTGAGCAGGCGCGGGATCTCGCGTACGCAGCTATCGCCAAGTTTCGCGGATGTCGCGACGGTAGTTTCCACTGGACCGACCTCAAGTTGCAGACAGCCCAGACTACCTCATCGAGGACGTTTCTCCTACGTCATTAACCGATGGGTAACCCTCAATTTTAATCAATGGTTAAGTCTCGCGGCGCGCCGGCTGCGGCACCCGCATGGGCCGTTCGCCGACATCGGCTGCCGGCGACCGCATGGCTGCGGTGGATCCTCCACAACAGCGCGCGGGAAGGAGAATCGATTCGAGGCCCCATCCGCCGATCCGGTCTGACGCGCGTAGGCGCGCGGACGCATCAAGGCGATGCGGAGCACGCCCGTATTTACCAACGATTTCAGGAAACTATCGGAAAAATGGCTCCCCGGGCCGGATTCGAACCAGCGACCAACCGGTTAACAGCCGGTTGCTCTACCACTGAGCTACCAGGGAACAGAGCCAGCGCTAAGCTTGCGCAGCGCGGTGCGTATAACAAAGCCGTCGCGGCTTGCAAAGTAAAATAGAGCAGGGCTCCCTCATTACAAGAGGAGAAGCCGGCTGCGGCCGATATCATGCGGAATATTGCCCAGGATCCGCACGGCGGCGCCTCCCGCGCGGGGACCGGCTTGCTTCGGCAACGGCGCTGCCCTAGTGCTTCAACGTCAACATTTGCGAGACCGCTGGGGCGGCCTATCGGCAAATGTTCGAATCAAACCACCACGAGCAGGTCTAAGCTGCTCGTGGAGTTCAGGATTTGAGATTCGCGGTCGAGCCCCCGGGCGGGGAAAAAATCGCGAATCTCCATCTGCTCCACGAGCGGCGGATTCCGCCGTCGTCCGACTCAAGTTTCAAGCCCCGCCTAAGGATTGCCCAGAGGATATCCATGTCTGACTTTGTGAACGCCCGGCAGAAGATGGTCGATGGTCAGGTGCGCACCAGCGACGTGACCGATCCGCGTATCACGGAGGCAATGCTCACCGTGCCGCGCGAGGCTTTCGTTCCTGCGGCCAAGCAGGCGCTGGCTTATCTCGACCTCGACCTCGATATCAGCGAGGGCGGCTCGCCGCGCTACCTGCTGAAACCCGCGGTCGTCGGCAAGCTTCTGCAGGGCGCGGAAGTGCAGGCAAGCGACAGCGTGCTCGTGGTCGGCTGCGCCACCGGGTACACGGCCGCGCTGGCCGCCCGGCTGGCCGAGCGCGTATATGCCACCGACCCCGACCCGGCGCTCGCGGAACGGGCGAAGGCGGCGCTCGCCACCATCGCGCCGTCGGTGTCGGTGTCCTCCGCGCCAGTCCTCGACGGTGATTCGGCTCACGCGCCCTTCGACGTCATCGTCCTGGAGGGGGCGACGGAGGTGGCGCCGGAATCACTCTATCGACAGTTGAACCAGGGCGGACGGCTGGTCGGCATTTTCCTCGACGGCAACGTGAAGCGGGCGACCATTGTCACGCGTTCGAACGACGATTTCGGCAGCCGGACCCTGTTCGATGCGTCGGCGCCGGTGATTCCCGGGTTACAACGCAAGCAGGAGTTCGTCTTCTGATAGAATAACTTCCCTCCGGGCGGACACCTGTGGCTCTCATGTCCCAGATCGAGAGTTTCCACCGAGGGACGGCCTCAAGGGGTTCCGTCCGTTCATTGCGATGCGTATGATGTACGCGGCGGGACCTGACGATATCGGCCGACGAACGCAAAGCTGCGGATCGGCCAGTGAGATGAATGGATACCTGGATGGGTGGCTTTAAAAAAGTAACCGGAGCGGCGGTGGCGGCTCTGCTATTGGGGTTCGCCGGAACAACTCCCGTTCTTGCAGAAACCATCGAGGCAGCCCTCGTCCGTGCCTACCAGAGCAATCCGCAGCTCAACTCCCAGCGGGCTCAGGTTCGCGTCACCGACGAAAACGTGCCGCAGGCCCTGTCGGGCTATCGGCCGAAGGTCGCGATCACCGCCAGCGCCGGCTATCAATATACGGATGCGACGATCAGCTCCATCGACGGCAATGCGCGCGTCCACGGAACTCAGTTTCCGCGCTCCGTCGGCGTGACCGCGACTCAGACGCTTTACAACGGGCAGCAGACCGCGAATCGCACCCGCGCCGCCGAGGGTCAGGTGTCGGCGGCCCGCGAGGGTCTGCGCGTGCTCGAGCAGAGCGTGCTGCTCGCGGCCTCGTCCATCTATATGGACTATCTGCGCGATGCGGCCATTGTCGAGGTTCAGCGCAGCAACGTTCGCGTGCTGGAACAGACCCTGAAGCAGACTCGCGACCGTTTCAATGTCGGCGAGGTCACCCGCACCGACGTTGCGCAATCGGAGGCCCGGCTTGCTGCCGGCAGGACGCAGGAGCGCGCGGCCGAAGCCACGTTGAATACCACGCGTGCGAATTATCGGCGCATCATCGGCAATGAGCCCGGACAGCTCGCGCCGGGCTCTCCGGTCGACCGCTACCTGCCGGCGACCCTCGCCAGCGCCGTGAATCTCGCCTTGACCGAGAACCCGAATGTCACCGCTGCCATGTTCGGCATCGATGTCAGCTTCCTTCAGGTCAAGGTGGCGGAGGGCGCCTTGTTCCCGACCGTCAGTCTGCAGGTCGGCGCGCAGCAGGCCTATGAGCAGGTGATCTCGCAGCCGAAGCAATTCGTCGCTTCGGCGATCGCTCAGGTTTCGGTTCCGATCTATCAGGGCGGCGCCGAATATTCGCTGATCCGGCAGTCCAAGGAAACGCTGGCGCAGCAGCGGCTCGCCCTCGAACAGGTCCGCGACCAGACCCGCGCCACCGTGGTGCAGAGCTGGGGACAGTTGCAGGCCGCGAAGGCTCAGGTGTCGTCAGCGGAGGCGCAGGTCCGCGCCTCGGAAATTGCGCTCAACGGCGTGCGTGAGGAAGCGCGGGCCGGTCAGCGCACCACGCTCGACGTCCTCAACGCGCAGCAGGATCTTGTCAATGCGCGCGTCGCGCTGGTGACCGCGCAGCACGATCGCGTGGTGGCGTCGTACACCGTTCTCAACGCTGTCGGCCGGCTGTCGCCGCAAGTCTTGAGGCTGCCGACCACGATCTACGATCCCAGCGTTCACTATCATCAGGTGCGCGACAGCTGGGCCGGCGTGCGAACGCCGGATGGACGCTAGACGCGTCGAACGTATCCGCGCGCAACATCCTCGGACCGTTGCTTGCAATCATTTGCGGCAGTGACGTACCCTTCATTGTCGCGCGGAAATCGATTCGCGCGGCATTGGCGCCGTGAGTCCTCACCGTCCGCAAGGACGAAAACTCATCGGTTCACCGGTCGAGCGAACCGACGCGCACGCGGCATTCTGCAGGACGCGTACGCGAATGTCGCAGCGAAGGCCTGATTGATGCGGAGTCGGAAATGACCCAGCCTGCGAAGGTCCAAGAGCCCTCGATGGAGGAAATTCTGGCATCGATCCGACGCATTATCGCGGACGATGAGACCAAGGCTCCGACGCCGGAGAAACCGGCCGCCGAGAAATCAGCGCCGCCGGCTCCCGCCGTTGTCAAGCCGGCCTCACCCATGAGCGCGGCGCCGCCGTCGGTCAAGGAGGCCGCCAAACCCGTGGACGCGCCGGCCAACCCCAACAGCCAGGACGATATCGATGCCTTGCTGGCGAGTTTCGATGCACCGGCACCGGCCGCCGCGACAGAGCCGCAACCTGAGGCGGCGGATGACGATGTTTTCGAACTGACTGACGATATGGCGTTGCCCGATATGCCCGACCCCTCATTCGATACGGTGGAGCCCGCCAACGATCTGGAGTTCAGCGAGGTCGCCATGGCTGCGGAGCGCCGCTACCCGATGTCCGAGCGCGGGGCGGCGAGCGCTGCGCCGGAAGGGACGGCCTCACCTCAGATGTTGTCGCAATCGACGGTGGCCGCGGTCGAATCCGCCTTCAACTCGCTGGCGAACACCGTGCTGAGCAACAACGCCCGCACGCTCGAGGATCTGGTTCGCGAAATGCTGCGGCCGATGCTCAAGTCCTGGCTCGACGACAATCTGCCGGGCTTGGTCGAGCGCATCGTCAAGGCCGAAATCGAGCGGGTCTCGCGCGGTCGCTGACGCACCGGCGGTTCGATAGTCGCCTCCCGGCTTGCGGCAGATGGGCCTTGCGGTTTCCGAGGTTGACTCGGACGCGGACGGCGGCTCTACATTCTTGATCTGACGCGTTCTTGTCCCGCGACCCGTTTCCACGTCGCCCGAAAACGCTATAAGGCGGTCTGATCGAGAGCCGTCATCCAGCCGCAAGACGCCACACGGAGCTTCGGAGGAACGGCCTCTGTCTTCCGGTCGTTCTTCCGGACCGCTTCGGGATGACCGATCTCGTTTCGACCAGGATTCATCCGCTGTCGTGACCTGTTCCAAGCCGGTTGACGACAGCGACCCAGCCATTCGCAACCCGTATCTGATCCGCCCTGCCATGATCGAGAAAACCTATCAGCCCACCGACATCGAGACCCGTATATCGCGCGCGTGGGACGAGGCGGGCGCCTTCAAGGCGGGCCGCGCCGACCGCCGCGACGCCGAACCGTTCAGCATTGTCATTCCGCCGCCGAATGTCACCGGCTCGCTGCATATGGGCCACGCGCTCAACAATACGCTGCAGGATGTGCTGTGCCGATTCGAGCGCATGCGCGGCCGCGACGTGCTGTGGCAGCCCGGCACCGACCACGCCGGCATCGCCACGCAGATGGTGGTCGAGCGGCAGTTGATGGAGCGGCAGGAGCCGTCGCGCCGCGACATGGGGCGCGAGAAATTCCTCGAACGCGTCTGGCAATGGAAGGCCGAAAGCGGCGGCGTCATCGTCAATCAGTTGAAGCGGCTCGGGGCCTCGTGCGACTGGTCGCGCGAACGCTTCACCATGGACGAAGGCTTGTCGCGCGCCGTCGCGAAAGTGTTCGTCGAACTGCATCGCCAGGGCCTGATCTACAAGGACAAGCGGCTGGTCAACTGGGACCCCAAGCTGCTCACCGCGATCTCCGATCTCGAAGTGCAGCAGATCGAGGTCAAGGGCAGCCTGTGGCATTTGCGCTATCCGCTCGAGGGCAAGACCTTCAATCCCGAAGATCCGTCGACATTCATCGTGGTCGCGACAACACGGCCGGAAACCATGCTGGGCGACAGCGCGGTGGCGGTGCATCCCGACGACGAGCGCTATCGTCACCTCGTCGGCAAGCACGTTATCCTGCCGCTGGTCGGCCGCCGCATTCCGATCGTCGCCGATGATTACAGCGATCCCGAAAAGGGTTCGGGCGCCGTCAAAATCACGCCGGCGCACGACTTCAACGACTTCGAGGTCGGCAAGCGTCACAACCTGCCGCAGATCAACGTCCTCGATATCGAAGGCCGCATCGCGCTGACCGACAACGAAGCCTATTGGCACGGGCTGCCGGAGAACGCCTCGCCGCGCGCGTCGACCTTGCACGGCATGGACCGCTTCGCCGCGCGCAAGCAGATCGTCGCGTGGCTGGAAGAAAGCGGCAGTCTCGAGAAGATCGAGCCGAACGTGCACATGGTGCCGCATGGCGACCGTTCCGGCGTGGTGATCGAGCCCTATCTCACCGACCAGTGGTATGTCGACGCCAAGACGATGGCCGCTCCGGCGATCGCGGCGGTGCGCAGCGGCGCGACCGAATTCGTGCCGAAGAACTGGGAGAAGACCTACTTCGAGTGGATGGAAAACATCCAGCCGTGGTGCATCTCGCGGCAATTGTGGTGGGGCCACCAGATTCCGGCGTGGTACGGACCCGACGGCAAGGTGTTCGTCGCCGAGACCGAGGAAGAGGCGATCGGTAACGCGCTCGGCTACTACGTCGAGCAGGAAGTCATTACCGCGGAGCAGGGCCACGACATGGCGCTGGATCCCGCGCTGCGCGAGGGCTTCATCACGCGCGACGAAGACGTGCTGGACACCTGGTTCTCCTCGGCGCTGTGGCCGTTCTCGACCCTGGGCTGGCCCGACGAGACCCCCGAGCTCGATCGCTACTATCCGACCAACGTGCTGGTCACCGGTTTTGACATCATCTTCTTCTGGGTCGCCCGGATGATGATGATGGGCCTGCACTTCATGGACGATGTGCCGTTTCCGAAGGTCTACATCCACGCCCTCGTCCGCGACGAGAAGGGCGCCAAGATGTCGAAGTCGAAAGGCAACGTCATCGATCCCCTGCATCTGATCGACGAATACGGCGCCGACGCGCTGCGCTTCACGCTGGCGGCGATGGCGGCGCAGGGCCGCGACATCAAACTCTCGACCCAGCGCGTCGAAGGCTATCGCAATTTCGCGACCAAGCTGTGGAACGCCTGCCGCTTCGCCGAGATGAACCATTGCGCGCTGCCGGCGGACTTCGATCCGACGCAGGCGAAGGAGACGCTCAACCGCTGGATCGCGCACGAGACGATGAGCGCGGCGCGCGAGGTGACGCAGGCGATCGAGAGCTACCGCTTCAACGACGCCGCCGGCGCGATCTATCGCTTCGTCTGGAACGTGTTCTGCGACTGGTATCTCGAGCTGGCGAAGCCGGTGATGCTGGGGGCCGACGGTCCGGCCAAGGACGAGACGCGCGCCATGGTGGCATGGACGCGCGACGAGATCCTCAAGCTGCTGCATCCGTTCATGCCGTTCCTCACCGAGGAACTGTGGGCGGTCACGGCCAAGCGCGAACAATTGCTGACGCTCACCGCGTGGCCGCTGCGGCCGCAGACCACCGTGGTCATCCCGACCTCTGGTGTGCCGGGCGACATCTCAGGTGTCGCGCTGGTGGTGCCGACC
>DATMSE010000159.1:0-7199 GCA_035565575.1 Xanthobacteraceae bacterium | reverse complement strand
CTCCCCGCTTGCGGGGAGAGGGTTGGGGTGAGGGGCTTATCCCAACGGCGACGCCCCCTCACCCGGCTCACTTCGTTCGCCGACCTCTCCCCGCGCGGGGAGAGGTCAATCGTCAAGCCGGCGTGAAGAATGGCAGCGGCGCGCCATCGGTCGGCTTGAATACCACCTTGACCTTTTGCCCGATCTTCAGCGCGCCAAGATCGCAATCGACGAAGTTGGTCTGCACGGCGGGGCCTTCCTTCAGCTTGACGTAGCCGATGGCGTAAGGACCGGTCGGCGATTTCCGCATCAGGCTGAACGTATAAATCTCGCCCTCGCCGCTGCTCTCTTCCCACACCGTCTTGTCGGAGAAGCAGAACGGGCAGATCGAACGCGGGAAGTAATGCGCCTCGCCGCACGCCGTGCAGCGCTTGATCATGAACCTGCCCTGCTTGGCGGCGTCCCAGAACGGTTGCGTTTCCGGATTGCCCTGCGGCGCGGGGTATTTCTTTTCTTGGGTTTTCGCTTCGCTCATCACACGCGCTCCAGAACGGCAGTTGAGGCGGCGTGACGCACGCCGAGGAGACCGCCGGTGCCATGCACCAGCGCGAGATCGCAATTCGGCACCTGCACCTTCGGATGCGCTTCGCCACGCAACTGCCGCACCGCCTCGAGGATCTTGGTCATGCCGCCGCGATTGACGGGATGGTTGCTGCATAGCCCGCCGCCATCGGTGTTAAACGGCAGCTTGCCGACGCCGGAAATCAGGTTGCCGTCGGCGACGAACTTGCCGCCCTCGCCCTTCTTGCAGAAGCCGAGGTCTTCGAGCTGCATCAGCACGGTGATGGTGAAGCTGTCGTAGATCGATGCGTATTTGACATCCTTCGGCGTCACGCCCGCTTCCTCGAACGCGCGCGGACCGGACCACACGCCGGCGGAATAGGTCAGGTCGAGATCCTTGCCGCCGCGCGGGCCCTTCATCGCCTCACCATGACCGATCAAGCGCACCAGCGGCTTCTTCAGGCTCTTGGCAATCTCCGGCGTGGTGACGATCAGCGCGCCGCCGCCGTCGGTAACGACACAGCAATCCATGCGATGCAGCGGATCGGAGATCATCGGCGAGTTGATGACGTCCTCGACGGTGACGACGTCCTTCAGCATCGCATGCGGATTGTATTGCGCGTGATGCGAGGCCGCGACCTTGATCCAGGCGAGCTGCTCGCTGGTGGTGCCGTAGTCGTGCATGTGACGCATGGCACACATGCCGTAGGCATTGTGGGTGGTGGCGCCGTAGGCCGCCTCGAAATCCACCTCCGCGCCGGCCGCGCGCGGCGGCATCACGCTGGTGCGCGGCTTGCCCGCAAGCGTCACCAGCGCGATCGAGCACTTGCCGGCCGCGATCGCCTCGGCGGCATGGCCGATATGGATGATGTAGGAACAGCCGCCGGTCTCGGTGGAATCGATGTGGCGCAGCTTCCTGGTGTTGAAACCGAGATAATCGACCATCGGCCAAGCGCCGCCGGGGGCGTCGCCCGCGCAGAAATAGCCGTCGATATCGTCGATGGTCAGCCCCGCGTCCTCGATCGCGCCCTTGGCGACCTCGGCGTGCAATTGCGCGGTGGATTTATCGGGTGCGTGCCGGGTGGGATGCTCATAGATCCCGGCGATGTAGGCTTTGCCCTTGATCGTCAAAAGGTGTCTCCGCTGGCGTATGTCCCCAGCGGATTTTCTGGCCCGTCTGCGCAGCCTTGGCAAGCGCGGAAATATTCCGCGCCGTGAGATTGATGGGATGCCGTCACCCTGAGGTGCGAGCGTAAGCGAGCCTCGAAGGGTGGCGACGAGGGGTGTCATCCTTCGAGGGCGATGTAATTGCATCGCCACCTCAGGATGACGGCGCGAACCTCGTTACTCCGCCGCCATCTGTCGCGCCACCGGCGGCGGATTCTCGAGATCCTTGGCCAGTTGCGCGTGACGCGCCTCGGTGTCCTTCACCGCCTTCTCCTTCACCGGGCCGTAGCCGCGAATGCGATCCGGCAGCGACAGCAGTTCGACCGCGATATCCGCATTGGCCGGCGACAACAGCCGCAGCACGGTATCGACGTCGCGCTCATAGGCGACGATCAGATCGCGCTCCATCTTGCGGTCCTTGCTGTAGCCGAAGATATCGAACGCGGTACCCCGCAGTCCCTTCATCTTCGCCAGCAGTCGGAACAGCGGCAGAATCCGCGCGCTGAACTCGCGCTTCAGCGGCCTGCCCTGCGTATCCAGCTCGGATGACAGGATCGGCGGCGCAAGATTGAAGCTGATCTTGTAGTCGCCCTCGAACTGCTCGCGCAGCAGCTTCTGGAAGCGGCCATCGGTGAACAGTCGCGCTACCTCGTACTCGTCCTTGTAAGCCAGCAATTTGGCGTAATTGATCGCCACCGCGCGCGGCAGCGCTTCGCCATAGCCGCCGTCCTTGGCCGCCTTCCGCACCTGATCGACGCGCTCCCGGTACCGCTTCGCCAGCGCCGCGTTCTGGTAGCCGGTCAGCAATTCAGTGCGATGCGCGATGATCTCGTCAAGCGACATCGCATCGAGCGTCTTCGGCGCGGCAGCCTCGTCCTTGCCCTTGATCATCTGGGCCAGGCGCGTCGGATCGGCCGCGGCCAGACGGCCGAGCAGAAAGGCCTGCGTGTTCATCTTGACCGACACGCCGTTCAACTCGATGGCCTGCTGGATCGACTCCGCCGACAGCGGCAACAATCCCTGCTGATAGGCGTAGCCCATCATCATCATGTTGGTGGCGATGGCATCGCCGAGAAGCGCTTCGGCCACCTTGGTGAAATCCATGAACGCCGAATCCTTGGTCAGCGCGCCCTGCAGCACGCTGTTGACCTTGCGGTTCTGGAAGTCGAAGTCGCGGTTGCGGATGAAGTCGGCGATCGGGATCAGATGCGTATTGACCACGCCGTGCGTGCGGCCGGAGTCGCACAGCGAAATCGTTTCCTTGGAGATCGCCATCACCTCATCAGCAGCGATCAGGAGATCGGCGGAGCCGGTGACGATACGGGAGGTCTTCACGTCTTCGGTGTCGCGCGACAGCCGCACGTGGCTGAGCACCGCGCCGCCCTTCTGCGCCAGGCCCGACATGTCGAGGATCATGCTGGCCTTGCCTTCGATATGCGCGGCCATGCCGAGCAGCGCGCCGATCGTCAGCACGCCGGTGCCGCCGACGCCACCGACTGCGATATTGTACGGCTTGTCGAGCGCGGGGCGCGAAGACGGCTCCGGCAGGTCACCGACCAGCGCGGTAATATCCATTGCCGCCCGCTTGCGCGGCTTGCCGCCGTCGATGTTGACGAATGAGGGACAAAAGCCTTTGACGCAGGAATAGTCCTTGTTGCAGCTCGACTGGTTGATGGTGCGTTTGCGGCCGAGTTCGGTTTCCAGCGGCTCCACCGAAATGCAATTCGACTGCACCGAGCAATCGCCGCAGCCTTCGCATACGGCCGGATTGATCATCACCCGGCGCGCCGGATCTTCCATGATGCCGCGCTTGCGGCGGCGACGCTTCTCGGCGGCGCAAGTCTGCACAAAGACGATGGCCGAGCAGCCGGGCGTCTCGCGCAGCGTCTTCATCACGGTGTCGAGATCGTCGCGATGCGCGGTCTTGGTGCCGGGCGCGATCGACGACGGCGGATAGGCGTCCGGATTCTCCGATACCAGGTAGATGTTGCGGACGCCTTCGCTGTGAAGCTGGAACGTGATCTGCTGCGGCGACAGATCGCCGTCGTGACGCTGGCCGCCGGTCA
Organism: Xanthobacteraceae bacterium; assembly: GCA_035565575.1. Taxonomy (GTDB): domain Bacteria; phylum Pseudomonadota; class Alphaproteobacteria; order Rhizobiales; family Xanthobacteraceae; genus 62-47. Next base: position 3,426 of record DATMSE010000159.1, on the reverse strand, counting down.
TGGCGACCGCGTCGTTGTAGAGAATCTTGTAGGTGATGTTGGCCTTGGACGCGACCGCCTGACGGATCGCGAGGCTGCCCGAGTGGAAGTAAGTGCCGTCGCCGAGATTGGCGAATACGTGCTTCTCGTTGGTGAACGGCGCGATGCCCACCCACGGCACGCCCTCGCCGCCCATATGCGTGAAGGTCTCGGTGTTGCGGTCCATCCACAGCGACATGAAGTGACAGCCGATGCCGGCCATCGCGCGGCTGCCCTCCGGCACCTTGGTCGAGGTGTTGTGTGGACAGCCCGAACAGAAATACGGCGTGCGAGCGATCGGCACCGCCGGCTGCACCTGCGAGGCCGAGCGGCCGTGAAACCAGTCGGCACGCGCACGGATCAGCGCCGCGATTTCGGGATCGATTTCCATCGCCAGCAGACGATCCGCCAGCGAGGTGGCGATGTTGGCGACACCGAGCTCTTCCGCGAACGGCAGGAAGCGCTTGTCGTGATCGTCCATCTTGCCGATGATGCGCGGGCGCACGTCATCGCGCCAGTTGAACAGCTCCTGCTTGACCTGGTTCTCGACGATCTCGCGGCGTTCCTCGACGATGAAGATTTCCTGCAATCCCACCGCGAACTGGCGCACGCCTTCGGGCTCCAGCGGCCACGGCATGCCGATCTTGTAGAGACGCAGCCCGATGCGCGCCGCCACCTGCTCGGTGATGCCGAGTTCGCGCAGCGCCTGCCGCACGTCCTCGTAGCTCTTGCCGGACGCCATGATGCCGAAGCGCGCGTTGGGCGAATCGATCGTCACGCGGTTGATCTTGTTGGCGCGTGCGAACGCGATCGCGGCAAAACCCTTGTAGTCCTGCAGCCGGCGATCCTGCTCGTAGCGGTCGTCGGGCCAGCGCAGGTTGAGGCCGCCCGGCGGCATCTCGAAATCGCTGGGAATGACAAACGGCGTCAGTTCGTCGGCAAGGTTGATCTCGGCGGTGGTCTCCACCGTCTCGGTAATCACCTTCATGCCGACCCAGCAGCCGGAGTAGCGCGACATCGCGATGCCGAGCATGCCCATCTGGATCATCTCGTGGATGCTCGACGGATAGAGATACGGCATCAAGGCGGAGATGAAGGCGTGATCGGACTGATGCGGCACGGTCGATGACTTCGCGCCGTGGTCGTCGCCGGCAAGGCAAAGCACGCCGCCGTTCTTCGCCGAGCCCGCGGCGTTGCCGTGACGGAAAACGTCGCCGCAGCGGTCGACGCCGGGGCCCTTGCCGTACCAGATGCCGACGATGCCGTCGTACTTCGCGCCAGGCGACAGATTGAGCTGCTGCGAGCCCCAGATCGCGGTGGCCGCGAGATCCTCGTTTACACCCGGCTGGAATTTGACGTTGTAACGCTCGAGGTGCTTGCGCGCGGCAATCAACTGCTGATCGTAACCGCCGAGCGGCGAACCGCGATAGCCGGTCACGAAGCCGGCGGTGTTGAGACCGGCCGCGCGGTCACGCCGGATCTGGGCCATCGGCAGCCGCACCAGCGCCTGAATGCCCGTGAGAAAGATGTGACCCGATTCCTGGGTGTATTTCTGATCGAGACTGATCGGACCTTGGTTGATACCCATTCCGCCCTCTTCTTGCACCCGCAAGGGTGTTTCTTATCGCATTGCTGGCTGACGCGTCGAAACCTTTAGAACCAGTCTACGTCCGTTTTCCCGCTCAGTGCACGACAAATCTCCGCGCGCGGGCATCGGCCGCGGAGAGCACAATTTCATTCCGGAAGCTGCGCGATTCGTTGTGAAAGATGTCGTTTCGCGGGGACTTTTTTTTACCCAGATTTCTGCCGGGATTTGGCGGTCTTGTCACCGCGCGCCGACAAAGCGCGTCGGCGATCATGTCCGCCACCGAGAGACCAGGGCCGCGGAAGGAGACGCAAGCGATTCGGGCTTGCCAAAGCCGCTGGCGGCGGCGCCACGCCATGCGCTATCCGCTGGTGTCCTATGTTCCTTTATGGCGTGCCGCAGATGCGCTCCCTTTCGCAGCGCAATGAACCCTGCCGCGCGCATCGGCCACACCGAGTGGGCGTCCTTTGCGGCGGTTCCATCAGGAACCCCGCTCCTCCTCGGGAATTGGTCCACGTGGACAGAAGGAGTGCTATGCCTATGGCTTATGAACGCGACCCTAACGATCCGTTCCGACCCGCGGCAGGCAGCGAGCCGCCGCGCAGCGCGAGATCGATGGACAACGATCTGCAGGCCGATCCCGAAATGGCGGAAGGACCGGCGAGCGGCACGCGCATCGCGCTTTACGCCATTGTTGCCGCGCTGATCCTTGGCGCGGTGTTTTACGGCCTGAACAACAGCGAAACGACGACGGCCACCACAGGCACGACAACGACGCCGACCGCGCAAACCACCGCGCCACAATCGACGCCGAAGTCCGACCGTAGCGTCGCCGAGCAAAGCAAGCCGCCAGTAGCGCCGGGGGTTCGCGACGTGACACCGTCCAACAACACCCAGCCGGGCACCACCACCGGCTCGGCCCCGGCCCAGCCGCAATCGTCTTCGCCGCCGGCGAGCGATAGCAGCAAGGCAAAACAATAACGCCGCGCGCAAGCGGCAGGAGACCACAACGGCAGCGGGGCGCATCAAGGCGCCCCGCTTTCATTTGTCGGCTCAGCTTCCGAACATCCTGTTCAGCTCGGCGGCGGGATGGCCGTCGGCGAATGACTCGAATGATCCGTTGGCGAGGATGTCGCGCGCGCTGCGCATGAAGGCGCCCCATGCATTACGCGCCAGCGCCCCGCCAACGCTGATGCGGCGCACGCCAAGGTCGGCCGCTTCCGCCACCGTCAATCCGCCGGGCCAACCGATCAGCAGGTTCACCGGCTTCGGATGCACCGCCTCCACCACCGCGATCACCTGCTCCTTGGTGCGAATGCCCGGCGCATAGAGACAGTCCGCGCCGGCGTTGGCATAGGCGACGATGCGGTCCAGCACCAGATCGAGATCGGGCTGGCCGACGAAAAAGCTCTCGCAGCGTCCGACCAGCATGACGTCCGCGCCGCTGGCATCGATCGCCCCACGCGCCGCGGCGACACGCTCGACCGCCAGCGAACGATCGTAGAGCGGCTTCGCCTTGTCGCCGGTGGAATCCTCGATGGACAATCCGGCAACACCGGTCGCGAGCGCCCGCGTCACATTTGCAGCAACGCCTTCCGGCGCATCAGCGAATCCGCCCTCGAAATCCGCATTCACCGGCAGATCGACAGCCGCGCACAGCTGCGTCAGGTGATCGATGACATCGTCGCACGTCACCTTGTTGTCGGCCCGCCCCGCGGACCAGGCATAGCCGGCACTGGTCGATGCCAGCGCCTTGTAACCCAGATGCTGCAAGGCGCGGGCGGTGCCGACATCCCAGGGATTGGGGATGACGAAGCAGCCGC
>DATMSE010000158.1:0-4488 GCA_035565575.1 Xanthobacteraceae bacterium | reverse complement strand
AGATCAGACCGGAGCGGAACGCGGCGAGATGGGCGACCGGCAATTCCAGCGACTGCGACAGGAATACGCCGACGCGATCACCGCGCGTGAGGCCGTCCACCCTCAGCACGTTGGCGAAACGGCGGGAGAACTCGGCGAGTTCGTCGAAGCTGGTATGGGTGACGCTGCCATCCTCATCGCGGAAGATCAGCGCCAGTTGTCCCGATCCGTCGGCGTGGCGGTCGCAGGCGGCGGTCGCGATGTTGAATTGCGCCGGGACCTCCCAGCGGAAGTCGCGATAAAGTTTGTCGTAGTCGGAGGTCTCGGTCAGCATTTCAATCTCGAGGCGGCACGCGTTGCATTGCCTGCTTCTACCAGCATTGCCGCCGCGATCACACCTTCTGGCGGTCGGGCCGGCCGTGGCGGTCGGCAGCCCAAGCCTGCGGATTGGCCTTGCGGTTTTGCGACGGCGTTCTGCATCCCGCGCTCGAGCGGCTTGGGAACCCCTGCCCGATTGGCTGGTTCCTATGTTCGGCGGTTGGGTTGCCGATGGCGAGATTCCCGAGAATTCCGATGAATGCCACGAATCCACCTATCGCCACGGCCGATCGCCGCTCCGTCGAGCTCAAGGCCTCGGCCGATCGCGACGACGCCGCTGGCGCGGACGCCGTCTCCGCCCGCGCCGAACGTCCGCAGGAACCGGGCGACAAAGGCGCAGACAGGAGCAAGGAGAGCAAGGAGCAAGCCAGAACGCCGCCCGGATCGGACAAGCCGTCCGACGGCCTGATCGATCGCATGCGTCAGCATCCGGTCGCCATCGGCATCAGCTTCGGCCTCATCGTCGTCGGACTGGTGGGGGGCATCCTCTGGTATCTCCATGCGCGTCACTACGAGAGCACCGACGACGCCTTTATCGATGCCCGGCCGGTGTTCGTCAGTCCGCAGGTGACCGGCAGCATCACCGAGGTGGCGGTGACCGATAACCAGATCGTGCATCGCGGCGATCTGCTGGCGCGGATCGATCCGCGCGACTATCAGGCCGCGGTCGATCAGGCGGCGGCGCAGATCAGCCAGGCCGAAGCTTCCGTGCGAAATCTGGATGCGCAGATCGTCGCGCAGCGGGCCCAGATCGAGCAGGCGCGCAAGCAGGAGGCCGAAGCGCAGGCGGCGCTGAAATTCGCCCAGGACGAGAACAAGCGCTATCAGGACCTGCTGCGCTCGGGATCGGGCACCGTGCAACGGGCCCAGCAGGCATCCAGCGACCTGCAAGGCAAGCAGGCGGCATTCGATGCCGCGCAAGCCGCCAGTATCGTAGCGCAGCGCCGGACCGACGTGCTGGAGGCCCAGAAGGCCGGCGCGATGGCGCAGATCGCGCAGGGCAAGGCGCAGAAGGCACAGGCCGACGCCAACCTGCAGCGCACCGAATTGCGCGCCACCATCGACGGCCGCGTGGCGAAACTCACCGCCGCGGTCGGTGCCCTCGCCGCGCCCGGTCAATCCATCATGATCGTCGTGCCGCTCGATGTCTGGGTCACCGCCAACTTCAAGGAATCGCAGCTCGCCGACATGAAGCCCGGCCAGCCGGTGACGATCAGTATCGACGCCTATGGCCGGTCGTTCGCCGGCCACGTCAACAGCATTCAGGCCGGCAGCGGCACGGCCTTCAGCCTGCTGCCTGCGGAGAACGCCACCGGAAACTACGTGAAGGTGGTGCAGCGCGTGCCGGTGAAGATCACCTTCGATCAGCGGCCGGATGTCGGGCTCGGTCCGGGCATGTCGGTCGTGCCCACCGTCACGGTTCGCCCGTAAGGCGGCACGTCATGGCCGGCGCTCAGGACAGCGGCTCCGAATACGGCAATGCCAATCCGTGGCTGATCGCGGTGCTGGTGTCGGTCGCGACCTTCATGGAGGTGCTGGACACCACCATCGCCAATGTCGCGCTGCGCTATATCTCCGGCGGCCTCGCAGTCAGCAGCGACGAGGCGTCGTGGGTCGTGACCACCTACCTGGTCGCCAATTCAATCGTGCTGGCGGCGAGCGGATGGCTGGCCCAGATGTTCGGGCGGCGAAACTTCTTCCTCATCTGCATCGCGCTGTTCGCCGTCAGTTCTCTACTGTGCGGCCTCGCGTGGAATTTGCAGGCGCTGCTGATCTTCCGCGTGATGCAGGGTCTCGCCGGCGGCGGCATGACGCCGGTCGCGCAGTCGATCCTCGCCGCCGCTTTCCCGCCCGCGAAGCGCAGCCAGGGCTTCGCGCTCTACGGCATCGCGGTCGTGGTCGCGCCGGTGGTCGGGCCGACGCTGGGTGGATGGCTCAGCGACAACTGGTCGTGGCACTGGTGCTTCCTGATCAATGTGCCGGTCGGGATCGCCTCGCTGGCCCTGATCGCGTTCATCATCCCGAGTTCGCCGCAGCGGCAGGCGGAGCGGCGGGCGATGTGGCGCACCGGATTCAATTTCGACCTCGTCGGATTTCTGCTGGTTGCGACATTTCTCGGCGGCCTCGAGGTCGTGCTCGATCGCGGGCAGCTCGAGGACTGGTTCAGTTCATGGTTCATCGTGACCTTCGCGGCGGTCTCGGCGATCGCTTTGCTGCTGTTCGTGCCCTGGGAATTGACCCGCAAGCAGCCTCTGATCGATCTGAAGATGCTGGCGCGGCGGCAGTTCGGCACCTGCTTCATCATCATGCTGGTGACGGGCGCCCTGCTGATCGCGACCACGCAGGTGCTGCCGCAACTGCTGCAGGAACGATATAACTACACGGCGACCTGGGCCGGGCTTGCGATCTCGCCCGGCGGGCTCGTCACCATGGGCATGATGCTGGTGGTCGGACGGCTCGGTTCGGTTCAGCCGCGCTATCTGATCGCCGCGGGCGCCTGCATCGCGGCCGTGGCGATGATCGACCTGCTGCGCATGACCCCGGATGTCGATTTCTGGTTCTTCGCCTGGTCGCGCATCATTCTCGGCGTCGGGCTGCCGCTGATCTTCATTCCCATCACGGCAGCCTCCTACGACGGCATTCCGCCATCGCAAACCGACCAGGCCTCCGCACTGATCAACCTGGCGCGCAACTTCGGCGGGTCGATCGGCGTTTCGCTCAGCCAGACTGTGCTGGCGCAGCGGCAGCAGTTTCACCAAAGCCGCCTCGTCGAGCACATCGGCACCTGGAATCCGGTCTACAATGATACGCTCGCGCGTGTGCAGGACTATCTGAAGACCCGCAGTGCCACCGGCAGCCCATCGGGATCGAGCGTCGCGGTGATCGGCCAGATCCTGCATGGCCAGGCCACGTTGCTCGCCTATATCGACGTGTTCGTGGTGCTGGCGGCGCTCGCCGGGCTGATGGTGCCGCTGGCGCTGTCGCTGCGTACGGTGAAGCGCGGCGGCGCGCCGGCGCACTAGCCCGCGAGCGCCGCCTTCACCACGCCGCTGGCCTTGCCGAAATCCATCTGCCCGGCATATTTCGCCTTGAGCGCACCGATCACCTTGCCCATGTCCTTGATGCCCGACGCGCCGGTTTCGGAGATGATCGCGGCGACGGCGGCCTTGACCTCGTCGTCGGACATCTGCTTCGGCAGATATGCCGAGATCACGGCGATCTCGTCGCGCTCCTGCGCGGCCAGCTCGGCGCGGCCGCCCTTCTCGTAGAGCTCCACCGATTCCTGCCGCTGCTTGATCATCTTCTGCAGCAGGCTGAGCAGATCGGCATCGGACAGCGGCGGCTTGCCCTGCCCGCGCGCTTCGATGTCGGCGTTCTTGATGGTCGAGTTGACCATGCGCAGCGTCGACAACGCCCGCTCGTTCTTGGCCTTCATGGCCTCCTTGACGGCAGTGTTGATGGCATCGCGCAACATGACGGCCTCCGCTTGATGCGACGCACGCGGCCGCACCGGATCGATGAATGAGATAAGGATCTAGGACGTTTGATGCGCTCGCACAACCGGTCAGCGGAACCGCGTGTTCCTGACCGGCGCTCAACGCACGCGACGACTCGCGCTGAAATCCTCGATCGGAAGAGATTCGACGCGGTTCGCCACCACCGGCGGCGCGATCATGGCGACAACGCGGGCCGAGGCGCCGGGACGTCCCCACAGAACCGGCCGGAGGACGAACTCGCTGCGCAAGACATGCGGCGCTATTTCCGCAACCTGGTCCATCCAGCGAAGGCAGCTCTCGTCTTCAGCGAAGCAAAGCGCGGCCCAGCCTTGCGCAAGGGTGGTCACGCGCGGCAGGCCCCAGGAGTATTGATACTGGAACGGCCGGCGGTACGTCGGGTGGTCCGGACTGTAGAAGGCGGTCGCGAAGGCCAGCGCGTCGTCACCGCTCACCGCCCGCAGCGGCCCGCCCACCGCTTGATGCCAGAGCCGGGTCAGTTCAAGCGCCGCCAGCCGATAGAACGCGCGGTCATTGCTGCGATGCGCGTGACGCTCGATGGCGTGCAGCGGCGCGGCGAGGGCGACCGCGACGACAGCGATGCCCGCCGTGAGAACTGCTGTATTCACCGTATAGA
>DATMSE010000157.1:0-1502 GCA_035565575.1 Xanthobacteraceae bacterium | reverse complement strand
CAGCGGCGTATAGGCAAGCGGCAGGCGGTGAACGCCGTGCGTCCAGATGCCGAAGGCGACGAGTAGCGGAATCCACCACGTCGCCCACGCCCACATCACCAGCGTCGCGCCGTCGACGAACGGGCGCATCGCGGTGAGATAGGGCAGCGCGGTGTCGGTGACGATCAGGACCGCGCCGGCATTGGTGGAGATCGCCGCCGCGCCCATCACCACCCACAGCATCGGCGTCAGATGCTCCGGCGCGACCGGCGCGAAGAAGATGCGCTGCGCGAACAGCACGATGAAGACGGCGTAGAGCACCACGCCGACGCCCCACAGCATATGGCTGAACAGCACCACCTGCGCCGCCGCCGCGCCGAACTGCGGCGCGACGAACACGCCGTGCAGCGCCACCGCTTCGGTGGCGACGATCGCGATCAGCCAGCCGCCGAAGATGATGTCGGCGCGCTCGGCGGTGTTGCGCAGGATCAGCACGGTGAAGCCGTGATAGGTCAGGCACAGCCACAGCGCCAGCGCGGCGATCCACATCGCGAGCGCGATGTGCGCGTGGCCCCGCAGCCCGATGCCGACGCCGAGCACGTCGGTGGCGGCAACCAGCGTGAAGAACGCGAACACCAGCTTCGGCTCGGTGAGATCGCCCCACACCGCGCGCGGAAACGCGGCGGCGCGGATCAGCGTCATCGCCAGCAGCACGGCATAGGCGACGACGTTGATCGCCAGCAGAATGTCGGAAATGCCGCGATGGCCCTCGAACCACATCGCGTTGGCGATGATGCCGGTGGCCATCACCAGCGCGAAATAGCCGGGAAACAGCGTGGCGATGCGCTCGCGCGCCCAAGCCGGCCAGAACAGCGCGGATGAAGCGGGCGAAACCGGCATGGGCCTTCCTGAAATCGAAAACGGCGCGTGCTCTCGAATCTCATGGGCTGCGCGGGTTTGTCAAATGCGGTGTGCGCGGCTGGCCAAAGCGTGCAGTAGGTCACTATACATGCAATCCAGTCCGTCATGCCCGGCCTCGTGCGGGGCATCCACGTCCTTACTCCACGACCTTACAGAGAGTCAGCAAGCAAGACGTGGATGGCCGGGACAAGCCCGGCCATGACGAGTGGTTGAAACGCCTGGATGAAAACCACTCTAAACCAAAACGGCGGCCATTGCGGGCCGCCGTTTTGGTTCGATGGATTGCCGATTTCAGTGCTGCAATCTTAGTCAGAACTGACTAATGAATTTAGTTATCAAGGAACGACCGCAGCTTGCGCGAGCGGCTCGGGTGTTTGAGCTTGCGCAGCGCCTTGGCTTCGATCTGGCGGATACGTTCGCGCGTCACCGAGAACTGCTGGCCGACTTCTTCCAAGGTGTGGTCGGTGTTCATGCCGATGCCGAAGCGCATGCGCAGCACGCGTTCCTCGCGCGGGGTCAGCGAGGCGAGCACGCGCGTCGTGGTCTCGCGAAGATTGCTCTGGATCGCGGCGTCGATCGGCAGCACCGCGTTCTTGTCCTCG
>DATMSE010000156.1:0-20302 GCA_035565575.1 Xanthobacteraceae bacterium | reverse complement strand
TCAGCGGCGGGCAATAAGTGACGCCGGTCTTGCCGGCGACGAAGGCGAAGCTCCACAGCACGCAGAACAGCGCGATGGCGAGCGGCAGCAGATTGAGCGAGGGGCGCGACAGGCTGACCGAGGGGGCGAGGGACATAACCGGATTCCTTGGTTGATCTCCTTGCTCCTCGATCTAGGCACGCCCCTTCTCATTTGGAAATTAAATGATAAAATCCATTCCAGTGGAAAATCGAATGGACCGCCCATGTTCGATCTCGATCTGCTCCGCAGCTTCGTGTCCGTGGTGGATTCCGGCGGCTTCACCCGCGCCGGCGAGCGCGTCCACAAGACCCAGTCCACCGTCAGCCAGCAGATCAAGCGTCTGGAGGACGATGTCGGCCGCCCGTTGCTGATCCGCTCCGGCCGCAACGTAACGCCGACCGAGGACGGCGAACGGTTGCTCTCCTACGCGCGGCGGATGCTGGCTTTGGCGGAGGAGGCTCGCGATGTCATGGCCCGACCGGCGGCCGAGGGCGCTGTGCGGCTCGGCATTCCGGAGGATTTCGCCGCCTATCGCCTGACCGAGCTGCTGGCCAATTTCACGCGCGCGCGGCCGGGCTTGCGGCTCGACGTCCAAGCCGATCAAAGCACCAACCTGCGCCGCGCGCTGGAGCGCGGTGAACTCGATCTGGCCCTGCTGAAACGCGCCGCTGGCGAGAAAGACGCGATTGCGGTCTGGCCGGAGCGCGTGCATTGGGTCACCAGCAAGGTGCACCCGGTCGATCTGACGCGGCATTCGATCCCGCTGATCGGATTTCCCGCCGGCTGCCTCTATCGCGCCGGCGCCATCCACGCCATCGAGGCGGCGGGCCGCGCCTGGCATATGGCCTATTCGAGTTCGAGCCTCGCCGGGATTCAGGCGGCGGTGGCCGCAGGGCTCGGGCTCAGCATTCTGTCCGAAATGGCCATTCAGCCGGGCCATCGCATTCTGACGGCGGCGGATGGCTTTGCGCCGATCGACAAGACGGAGATGGCGCTGGTGGCAGCCCCCGACGCCAGCCCCGCAACGCTGCGGTTGGCCGACGTACTGGCCGAATTCTGCAACACCGTGCAGGCGAAGGCTGCTTGATTTCGTCATGCGCGGACTTGATCCGCGCATCCATCTTTCTCGAAAGGATGGATTGCCGGGTCAAGCCCGGCAATGACGCATCGTGTGAATCGGGCGTTGAAACGCTTCAGGAGCACCGCGCCGCGGCGATGGCGTGCATGCGGCTGTCGCCGAGCACATGCGCGGTGAATTCCAGCGACTTGAAGATCGCCGCGAAGGCGAGGTCGCGAATGCTGAGGCCGCCGGTATAGGCGCCGAACGCCGGCATGATCGCGCGCTCGCCGTCGCTGGCGAAGCAGCGCCGTTCAACCGAACGGCCGCGGCGGCTGATCCGCGCTTTCGGATGCAGGTGACCGGCGATCTCGCCGATAGCACCAGTCGGTTCGTGACGGAACACGAGCGAACCGATCGCGACGTCACTGGCGATGCTGCCGCCGAGATCGCGCGGCAGATCGGGATCGTGATTGCCGACGACCCAGATCCAGTCGCGCCCCGCTTGCAGGGTTGTCAGCGTCGCACGATGGGCCGTCGAGAGGCGATCATGCGCCTCGCGATCGTGAAAACTGTCACCGAGCGCAATCACCGTGCGCGGCCGATAGCGCGCGATCACGGCATCGAGCCGCGCCAGCGTTTCGGTCGTGTCGTGCGGCGGCAACAGCACACCGCGCATGGCGAAGTTGGACCCCTTTTCAAAATGCAGATCGGACACCACGAGCAGGCGCTCGTCAGCCCAGTACAACGCGCCCGAGAGATCGGCGGTGAAGCTCACACCAGCGACGATGACGGTTGAAAAGTGTCCCGTCATGGCCGGGCATAGCCGTTCGAAGAACGGCGTCGCACCGCTCGCCTATGTCCCGGCCATCCACGTTTTACTTCCGATGGGGACAAGGAAGACGTGGATGCCCGGCACAAGGCCGGGCATGACGACAAAGTTCTTTGATTATGCGGCTTCACGTTCCCGTCGCCTCGCGCACCAGTTCCTCGGCGGCTTCCGCCAGCAATTCGTCCGAGGCTTCGCCGTAAACCGCTTCGCGCCCGATTTCCAGCATCACCGGCACCGCGAGCGGTGAAATGCGGTCGAGTTCCTTGTGGGTGATTCGGCCCGCGATGCGCGCGAGCATATCACTGAGACGCCGAAGATCGAGCAGCCCGGTCGCGGCGTCGGCGCGTGCCGCGCGCAGCAAGATATGATCCGGCTGATGCTTGCGCAGTACATCATAAACGAGATCGGTGGAGAACAGCACCTGCCGACGGCTTTTCTCCTCGCCGGTAAAGCGACGCGGAATCAGCCCCGAGATGATCGCGCAGTTGCGGAACGTGCGCTTCATCAGCGCCGATTCCGCAAGCCACGCCTCGAGATCGTCGCCGAGCATGTCGGGATCGAACAGCGTGGCGAGATTCAAGCGGCCCTGCCGGATCATCGCGGACATATCGCCGAGCGCCCACACCGCGAGCGCATATTCGTTGGCAACGAAGCCGAGCGGCCGCACCCGTGCGCGCTCCAGCCGTCGGGTCAGCAGCATGCCGAGCGTCTGGTGCGCCAATCGCCCCTCGAAAGGATAGCAAACAAGGTAATGCTTGTCGGCGCGCGGAAACGTCTCCACCACCATCTCGCGCGAGCCCGGCACGCGCGAGCGATCGGCTTGCAGCGACAGCCACTCGCGCACCTGATCCGGCAAGCCGTTCCACGCACGCTGATCGGCCAAGAGTCCGCGCACACGTTCGGCGAGATAGGTCGAGAGCGGAAACTTGCCGCCCATGTAGGACGGCACCTTGGCATCGACATCGTTGGCGCGCGAGACATAGACCTCGTCTTCCACCAGCGCCTCGTAACGCACGATCTCGCCGCCGAATACGAAAGTGTCGCCGACCACCAGGCCCTCGATGAAGTATTCCTCGATCTGGCCGAGCATACGGCCGCCGCGCGCGACAGCGCCGGTCGAACCGCTGCCACCGCGCCGCGAGCGCACCAGCCGCACTTTCAGCATCGACTCCTCGACGATGGTGCCGACGTTTAACCGATACGTTTGCCGTACCTTCGGATTGGCGACCCGCCAGCGGCCTTGCTTATCCTGCTTGATGCGCGCGAAACGCTCGTAGCTTTTCAGCGCGTAGCCGCCGGTGGCAACGAAATCGACCACGTCATCGAAATCCGCGCGCGACAAGTCCGCATACGGCGCCGCCGTGCGCACTTCCGCGTAAAGATCGTCAGCGAGAAACGGTTCGCCGCAGGCGCAGCCGAGCACGTGCTGCGCCAGCACATCGAGCGCGCCGAAGCGCAGCGGCGGTGTGTCCTGCGCGTTCTCGTTCACCGCGTCGATGGCGACGCTGCACTCCAACACTTCGAAGCGATTGGCCGGCACCAGCACCGCGCGCGAGGCTTCATCGAGGCGATGATTGGCGCGGCCGATCCGCTGCATCAGGCGGGAGGCGCCCTTCGGGGCGCCGACATTGACGACGAGATCGACATCGCCCCAGTCGACGCCGAGATCGAGCGAGGAGGTGCAGACCACGCCGCGCAATTTGCCGGCGGTCATCGCATCTTCCACCTTGCGGCGCTGGCCGACGTCGAGCGAGCCGTGATGCAAAGCGATGGCGAGATTGTCGTCGTTCATGCGCCAGAGATCCTGAAACAGCATCTCGGCCTGGCTCCGGGTGTTGACGAACACCAGCGTGGTCTTGTTGCGCCTGATCAGATCGTAGATTTCGCCGAGCGCGTGACGCGCCGAATGTCCCGCCCACGGCAACCGCTCGCGGGTGTCGAGCATTTCGACCACGGGCGCGGCCGCGCCGCCCGCGACGACGATGTCGGCTATAGCGTCGTTCTTCCCGTTCGGCACAGCACCTTCTCCCCTCCCCCCACGCTCTTGCGTGGCGGGGAGGGGTTTGGGGTGGGGGGAAGCTGCGGAGGAAACATGAGCGCTGTCTTCGCTGAAGGCTCCCCCACCCCTGCCCCCTCCCCGCCACTTCACGGGAGGAGGGGAAATCACCTGCGGCACGAGAAATCTTGCCAGTGATTCAGGGTCGGCCACCGTCGCGGACAATCCGATCGCCCGCAGGCGCGGCGCGATCTTCCACAGCCGCGCCAAACCCAGCGACAACAGATCGCCGCGCTTGGAGGTAACCAGCGCGTGCAGTTCATCGAGCACAATCCGCCGCAGCGACGAAAACAAATACGGCGCGTCATCGGACGCCAGCAGCAGCGCCAGTTGCTCGGGCGTCGTCAGCAGGATGTCGGGCGGATAGCGGCGCTGCCGCTGCCGCCGCGACGCGGGGGTATCGCCGGTGCGGGTCTCGATCCGGATCGGCAGGCCCATTTCGGCCACCGGCCGTTCCAGATTGCGCGCGATGTCGACCGCCAATGCCTTCAGCGGCGAGACGTAGAGAGTATGGAGGCCGTGGATCTTCTCCCCTCCCCCCACGCTCTTGCGTAGTGGGGACGGGTCCGGGGTGGGAGGCACTTTCATCTCAAAAAACGAAGCCTGTGCCGGCAACGCGGATCCCCCAACCCCCGACGCCTCACCGCCACTTCGCGGAGGGAAGGGAGCACGCCTCGTCCGGGAAAATTCCCCGCTCAGTTCCACCAGCGTCGGCAAAAAACCGGCCAGCGTCTTGCCGGCGCCGGTCGGGGCGATCAGCAGCGCGGAGCGGTTCGCCCGGGCCTTGGCCAGCAGCGCAAGCTGATGCTCGCGCGGCGACCAGCCGCGCCGGGCGAACCAGCGGGCGAATGTTTCCGGCAGCAGCGGCTGCGAATCAGGATCGGCGGGCGGCACAGCCCAGAGGTAAGCCCTCCGTTTGCCGCGGTCGAGGGCCGGGCCGGCCTCGCGGCTGCCGCGGTCGGCGCAATTTGAGGCAAGGTTTGGTCAACCCTCGGCCGCAATCCACCACGGTGTGACCGACATGCCACAGACAGTCTTCTGTTCCCAGGTTAGAGTTTGGCAGTCACAGGAATGGAATCGACGATGAAAAAGATTATTGCCGGCGTTGCTCTCATTGGAACCGCCGTCAGCGCGCAGGCCGCCGACCTCGCCGTCAAAGCTCCCTATACCAAGGCACCGCCGATCGCGGCGCTTTATGACTGGACCGGGTTCTATCTTGGCGTCAACGCCGGCGTCGGCCTCGGCCGCAACCGCACCCAGCAGTTCAACGGCGGCGTCGAGAACTCGACCTACCTCTCACCGCTGGGCGCCATCGGCGGCATTCAGGCCGGCTACAACTGGCAGACCAATTCCTTCCTGGGTCCGATCGTGTTCGGCATCGAAGCCGACATCCAGGGCTCCGACATGCGTGACGGTTACGTCAACCTCGTCGGCGACACTTTCAACCAGCGGCTCGACTGGTTCGGCACTGTGCGCGGCCGCATCGGCCTCGTCACCGGCCCGACCCTGAGCTATGTCACCGGCGGTTACGCCTACGGCAACGTCAACACCTCGGTGGTGACCGGCGGCGTGCCGTTTGCGATGAGCGGCGGCCGCAGCGGCTGGACCTGGGGCAGCGGCGTCGAAGCGGCGCTGGGCGGCAACTGGACCGGCAAGATCGAATATCTCTATCTCGACCTCGGCGACC
Organism: Xanthobacteraceae bacterium; assembly: GCA_035565575.1. Lineage (GTDB taxonomy): Bacteria > Pseudomonadota > Alphaproteobacteria > Rhizobiales > Xanthobacteraceae > 62-47. The sequence continues at coordinate 14,649 of DATMSE010000156.1, read as the reverse complement.
CGACCGGCGTTTACGGCGCCGGCACCCAGGCGATCCGCTCCGAACTGCGCGAGCACATCTTCCGCGTCGGCCTGAACTACCGCATCGGCGGCAACAGCACCTACATGCAGACCGCTGCGGCGAACTGGAACGGCTTCTATCTCGGCGGCAACTTCGGTTCGGGCACCGCCCGCAACCGCAGCACCATGCTGGACGTGCCCACCGCCACCACCAGCACCTTCAACCTGGCGCCCGATGGCATCAACGGCGGTATCCAGGCCGGTTACAACTGGCAGACCGGCAACACGGTGTTCGGCCTCGAAGCCGACATCCAGGGCGCCTCGCTCGAGGACAACAAGAGCTGCTTCGACTGCGGCGCAGGCCTGAGAGTCAACTCCAAGCTGCCGTGGTTCGGCACCGTTCGTGGCCGCCTCGGCTATTCGGTCGGTCCCTCGCTGTTCTACGCCACCGGCGGTTTCGCCTATGGCGGCGTCAAGACGGCCTTCAACGACCTGAGCTTCTCCGAGACCCGCACCGGCTGGACCGTCGGCGCCGGCATCGAGACGCCGTTCACCCTGCTCGGCCTGTTCGGCCCGAACTGGACCTCGAAGACCGAATATCTCTATGTCGATCTCGGCCGCTCCACCACCGCCCTCGACCTCGGCGGCGCGCCGGCGGTGTTCTCGACCCGGGTGCAGGAGCACATCTTCCGCACCGGCCTGAACTATCACTTCAATGCTCCGGTGGTCGCGAAATACTGATCGACATCGCCTGACCGAGATCGAAAAGCCCCGGCAGCGATGCCGGGGCTTTTGTTTTAATAACCGAGCCTTGAGCACGACTGGTTAGCGTTGTTCGCAGAACGCCAGCGCTTCGCTTGGCGATATCGCAACCCATCCGCGCTGCGAGTCTTGTCAACGCCGGCAAAGGACAAAGACCTGGATGGCCGGATGAGCTCGGGCATGGCGCAAGGAGCCTCGGCTCTTCATTTTCCGTGCCGTTCCTGAAAACGCCGGAGCCCGGATTGCATGTTGCAATCAAGGCTCCGTTCTCACGTCGTCTCGGAGCCGACGCGCGGCTACTCGGTGTAGGGCTTCTCCGACAGATCCCAATCCTTGCCGTTGAAGATCGAGATGTAGAGGGTCTTGATCGGCGTGTAGTCGTTCGGAGTGAACGAATAGGTGATGCCGTTCAGCATGTAAGGCGAATGATACCCGTTGAGATTGGCGGCCTGCTTCAGCACGTTCTCGCGGGTCAGATCGTCGCCGCAGCGGCGCAGGATCTCCGCCATCGTCACCGCCTGTCCGTAGCCGGCAAAGGCGATGGTGTTGTCGCGGTCGACGTTCGGCAGATATTTCTGCCGGAACTCCTCGAACGCCTTCACCTCTGGATCGTTCTCGAACTGCGGCACGCCGACTTCCTTGGCGTAGCGGATGGCGACGATGCCCTTGGCATTCTCAAGGCCGGCCGCGTGCAGGATCGAACGCCCGGTCGAGCCGGCCGAGAGCAGATGCAGTGGCTTCCAGCCGAGTTCGGCGATCTTGCGGATCGACTGCGACGTCGCCTTGCCGGTGGTGATGTTGTAGAAAACATCGGCGCCGGACTTCGACAGGTTGATGATCTGCGAGTCGATGGTCGGATCGGTGAGATCGTAGGTGGTCTCCGCCACCACCTTGGCCTTGCCGCCGGCCTTCTCCAGCTCTTCCTTGAACGGGCCGAGGAAGTCGCGGCCGAAGTCGTCGTTCTGGTAGAGGATGCCGACCTTGGCATCGGGCTTCACGCTCAGCACGTATTTGGCAAGGATACGCGCTTCGGTCGGATACAGCGGCAGGCCCGCCATCGTCCACTTGAACTGCTTCGGATTATTCCACTTGGACGCGCCGGTGTTGAGCAGGAGCTGCGGCACGCCCTTGCTGTTGAGATACTTGTGCACGGCGGTCTGCGGCGCGGTGCCGAGCGAGCCGAACAGCGCCAGCACCTCTTCCTGCTCGACCAGACGCCGGGTCTGCTCGACCGCCTTCGGCGCCGAATAGGCGTCGTCCGCGGTGATGAACTTGATCTTGCGGCCGTTGATGCCGCCCTGCTCGTTCAGCATCTGGAAATAGGCTTCGCCGACGCGGCCGAGCACGCCGTAGAGCGAGCCGGGTCCGGAATGCGGCACGGTCTGTCCCAGCTTGATTTCGGTATCGCTGGCGCCGGGGCTGTATTTCTTTTCGGCGGCGAGGGCATGGGTGGCGACGAGCAGGGCCGCGCCCGCGACCAGCGGATAAAGGCGTTGAGACATCCTTCCGATTCCTCCTTGGCTTGTTAATTAATCGATTAAGTATGGCAGCCTAGCACAGTCGGGCAGCACCACAACCGGCTCGTGTGCGCGGTTTAAGCGGCCGCGATGCGGCCTATATACGCACCATGCATCCGCACGAGCTTCTCGTCCCCACTGCCGCTGGCCTGTGCTGCAAGCCCGGCGGCTTTCATATCGATCCGGTGCGGCCGGTGGAACGCGCGCTGATCACGCATGGCCACTCCGACCACGCCCGCGCCGGTCACGGCACGGTGCTGGCGACGCAGGAAACGCTGGACATGATGCGGCTACGCTATGGTGACCATTTCGCCGGCGGCACGCGAGCGGTCCGCTACGGCGAAAAGCTGCAGCTGGACGAGGTCGGCGTCAGCTTCCACCCAGCCGGCCATGTGCTCGGCTCGGCGCAGATCGCGGTGACCTGCAACGGCCTGCGGATCGTCGCCTCCGGCGATTACAAGGACGTGCCCGACCCGACCTGCGCGCCGTTCGAGGTGGTGCCGTGCGACGTCTTCATTACCGAGGCCACCTTCGGCCTGCCGGTGTTCCGGCATCCCGATGCCGCGCACGAAGTGCGCAAGCTGCTCGATTCGGTTCGGCTGTTTCCGGAGCGTGCGCATCTGATCGGCGCCTATTCGCTCGGCAAGGCGCAGCGCGTTATCGCGCTGCTGCGCGCGGCTGGATATGACGCACCGATCTATCTGCACGGCGCGATGGAGACGATCACCCGCTATTACGAGAGTCGCGGCATCGCGCTGGGCGATCTGCGTCTGGCGAAGGGCATGAAGAAGGCCGATCTCGCCGGCACCATCACGCTCGCGCCACCCTCGGCGACATCCGATATCTGGACCCGCCGCTTCCCCGATCCGGTGACGGCCTTTGCGTCGGGGTGGATGCGGATTCGCGCGCGGGCACGCCAGCGCGGCGTCGAGCTGCCGCTGGTGATCTCCGATCACGCCGATTGGGACGGGCTCACCGCGACGATCAAGGCGACCGGTGCCGGCGAAATCTGGGTCACGCATGGCGAGGAAGAGGCGCTGGTGCATTGGTGCAAGACACAGGGGCTTGCGGCGCGGCCCCTGGCGCTGGTCGGCTACGGTGAGGAGGACGACGAGGGCGGTGTCGCCGGCGGCGAGGATGCGGCATGAATCGCTTCGCCGAACTGCTCGACCGCCTGAGCTATGAGCCCGGCCGCAACAACAAGCTGCGGCTGATCACCCAATACTTTCGCGAGGTGCCCGATCCCGATCGCGGCTACGCGCTCGCCGCGCTCACCGGCGCGCTGTCGTTCAAGCACGCCAAGCCCGGCCTGATCCGCGAACTGATCGCCGCGCGCGCCGATCCCGAACTGTTCGCGTTGTCTTATGATTACGTCGGTGATCTCTCGGAGACGGTCGCGCTGATGTGGCCGAAATCGTCCGTTTCATCCTCAATCAAGGTGCCCCCCGCCTCCTCCCCGCCACTCGCTGCGCTCGCGGAGGAAGGGGAGCAAGTTGCAGCGCCGCGCGTTCCCCTCTCCCCACGACGTGGCGGGGAGGAGAGAGCAGCAAAAGGCCACAACAACCCGCCGCCGCCGTCACTCACCGACGTCGTCATCACACTGGCGACGCTGGGCAAAGCCGAGCTGCCCGCGCAGCTCACGCGCTGGCTGGACGAACTTGACGAGACCGGACGCTGGGCGCTGCTCAAGCTGGTGACCGGCGCGATGCGCATCGGCGTCTCGGCGCGGCTGGCGAAGACCGCCGTCGCCGCGCTCGGCGACAGGGACCCACACGAAATCGAGCTGCTCTGGCCCGGTCTGGTGCCGCCCTATCTCGATCTGTTCGCCTGGCTCGAAGGCCGCAGCGACAAGCCGATCAACCGTGACCCTGCGCCGTTCCGCCCGGTGATGCTGGCGCATGCGATCGAGGAGAGCGACTTCGCGACGCTGGACGCGCGCGACTTCATCGCCGAATGGAAGTGGGATGGCATCCGCGTCCAGGCGGTGAGCGGCCGCGATAGCGATGGACACATCGTCGCCCGCCTCTATTCGCGCACCGGCGAGGACATCTCGAAAAGCTTCCCGGATCTGCTGCCGTCGCTGCGCGTGCCCGGCGCGATCGACGGCGAACTCCTGGTGCTGCGCGAGGGCCGCGTGCAGTCGTTCAACATCCTGCAGCAGCGGCTCAACCGTAAAAGCGTGACGCCGAAGCTGATGAAGGAATTTCCGATTCATCTGCGCGCCTATGATCTGCTCGACGACGGCGACAACGATCTGCGCCTGCTGCCGTTCGAGGAGCGGCGCGCGCGGCTCGAGACCTTCATTGCAACACTTGACGATCCGCGCATCGACCTCTCGCCGATGATCCCGTTCGGGGACTGGGCAACCATGACTGCGGCGCGCGCCGCCCCCGCGGCATTCGGCGCCGGTGCCGATGCCGAGGCCGTCGAAGGCGTGATGCTGAAGCGGCGCGACGCGCCCTACCTGCCCGGCCGCCCGAAAGGGCAATGGTGGAAGTGGAAGCGCGATCCACATCTCATCGATGCCGTGCTGATGTATGCGCAGCGCGGCCATGGCAAGCGCTCGTCCTACTATTCGGACTACACCTTCGGCGTCTGGACCGAACAGAACGACGGCGATCAACTGGTGCCGGTCGGCAAGGCTTATTTCGGCTTCACCGACGAGGAGCTGCTGCAGATCGATCGCTTCGTCCGCCGCAACACGACGGAAAAATTCGGCCCGGTCCGCCATGTCGTGCACGAGCCCGACCGGGGACTGGTGCTGGAGGTCGCCTTCGAGGGCCTGCAGCGCTCGCCACGGCACAAATCCGGCATCGCGATGCGCTTCCCCCGCATCAACCGCCTGCGCTGGGACAAGCCGCCGGGCGAGGCCGACCGGCTGGAAACACTGGAACGGATGCTGAAGACGGAAGAAACCCATTGATGTGATCGTCGGCCCGCTCCTGCATTCGTCATGCCCGGGTTTGTCCCGGGCATCTGCGTCCAAGCGGCACGACGGTGAGACAAGAAAGGGCGTGGATTGCATGTTTGGGGAGCCATTGTGAGAAGATGGCGGCGCCGGTCTCCGAACGGCTATGCCTGGCGGCCATGACAGAATGAAAGATACCGAGAAAACATCCGGCCAAACATTCCGTTGACGGCACCGCATTGGTTCCCCATCGGCAACGCGTTATAGTTGGGGGAATCGATCCCGGAGACCCAAGATGCCCGACGACACCCGAGACCTGCCGACGCGCAACGACGCTCTGTCGCGCTTTCTCGGCGGCTCCCCGCTGGGCGTGGCGTTTCGCCTGGTGATGCTGTCGATCCTGGTCGGCGTGGTGCTGGCGGCGATCGGCTTCGATCCGTGGAATATCGTCCACTCGATCCGCCTTTTGTTCATCCGGATCTGGGATCTCGGCTTCGACGCCATCAACGGCCTGTGGCGCTATTTCCTGCTCGGCGCCGTGATCGTGATACCGATCTGGCTGATCGCGCGCCTCGTCAACGCTCCGCGTGGCCGCTGAATCGGCCACATCCATGACCTTCGCAGATCAGGCCGCCGCGCTGCGGGTCGACAGCCGCCGCGTGTTCGTCATTGCCGGCCCGGCGATGCTCGCCAATCTCACCACGCCGCTGCTCGGCGTCGTTTCCACCGGCGCGATCGGGCAACTCGGCGATGCCGCGCTGCTCGGCGGCGTCGCATTGGCGGCGGTGGCGTTCGACTGCGTGTTCTGGCTGTTCGGCTTCCTGCGGATGGCGACAGTGGCGTTCACCGCACAGGCGCTCGGCGCCGGCGACCGCCTCGAGATTCGCGCGGTGCTGATCCGCGCGCTGCTGCTGGCCGCCTTGATCGGCGCGCTGCTGATCGCGCTGCGCGTACCGCTGGCCTCGCTGATCTTCACCATCATGGGCGGCAGCGATGCGGTGACCGCGGCCGCGACCAGTTACTTCCACATCCGGCTGTGGTCCGCCGCTTTCATGCTCGGCAACTATGTCATTCTCGGCTGGCTGGTGGGACAGGCCCGCACCGGCATCGCGCTGGGTATCCAGGTCGGCATCAACCTGCTCAACATGGCGCTCACCGTTCTGCTGGTGCTGATCCTGCGCTTCGGCATCGAAGGCGCGGCTTACGCCACGGTGATCGCCGAGACCACCGGTTTCGCCAGCGGCCTCGCCATCGCCCGCATGCTGCTCGGCCCGAACTATCGCGCGCCCCGCGCGCTGTTGTTCGATCGCGCCCGCTGGCTGCGGATGCTGGCGGTCAACCGCGACATCATGATCCGCACCGCGGCATTGATCGGCGCGTTCCTGTTCTTCACCGCGCAGGGCGCCCGCGCCGGCGACCGCGTGCTCGCCGCCAACGCGGTGCTATACAATTTCCTGATGATCGGCTCGTTCTTTCTCGACGGCCTCGCCAACGCCGCCGAGCAACTCTGCGGACAGACGTTCGGTGCGCGCAACCGCGCGCAGTTCGCGCAGGCGGTGCGGCTGGTGCTGGCCTGGAGCGTCGGCTTCGGCGTCGCGGTGTCCGTGATCTTCATCGTCGCCGGCGATCATCTGGTCGATCTCATCACCACCAGTCCCGATGTGCGGCTGTCGGCGCGCGACTATCTGGCGCTGGCGGCGCTGGCGCCGGCCTGCGGCGTGCTCGCCTATTGCTTCGATGGCGTCTTCATCGGCGCATCATGGGCGCGCGACATGCGCAACCTGATGGTGGCGGCCTTCGCGATCTATATCGGAGTCTGGTATCTGCTGACGCCATGGGGCAATGCCGGTTTGTGGATGGCGTTTCTCGCTTTCCTGCTGGCGCGCGGCGTGCTGCAGGCGATGCGTTACCCGGCGCTGATGCGCGCGACGTTTTAGTTTGCAGTTCCGGTCGATTCGCCCCGACATTGCGGGCAACGATGATGGAGATAAGCGATGCGCCTGCAATTCATCGGCTGCGGCGACGCCCTCGGCTCCGGCGGCCGCTTTAACACCTGCTTCCACGTCAGCGGCGAGAAGGCCAATTTCCTGATCGATTGCGGCGCCTCGTCGCTGATCGCGCTGAAGGCGTTCGGCGTGCCGCGTGAGCCGATCGATCTGATCCTGATCACGCATTTTCACGGCGATCATTTCGCCGGCCTGCCCTTCCTGCTGCTCGATGCGCAGTTCAGCCAGCGTGCGCGTCCGCTAGTGATCGCCGGGCCGCAAGGCATTGCCGCACGCTTGCAGCAGACGATGGAAGCGCTGTTCGAGCAGTCCTCGCGCACGCCCCAGAAGTTCGACCTCTCCGTCGTCGCGCTCGAACCCGGACAGACGTATCGCTTCGGCGCAGTCGGCGTCACGCCTTTCGCGGTGGAACATGGCCGCTCGGGCGGGCCGTTCCTCGGCTACCGAATTGCAGCGGACGATCGCGTCATCGCCTACAGCGCCGACACCGAATGGACCGAAACGCTGGTGCCGCTCGGACAGAACGCCGATCTCTTCATCTGCGAAGCTTACTATTACGAGCGCGCCGTCAAGAATCATCTCAGTCTGAGCACGCTCGAAGCGCAGCTCGACCGCATCCGTCCGAAACGGCTGGTGCTGACGCATATGAGCGACGACATGTTGAGCCGCCGCGGCCGGATCAATCACACGATGGCCGAAGACGGCATGATCGTGGAGTTGTGATCAGACCGGCCAGTCTTCCGCGGTGATGGCGGCGGCATCCGCGCCGACGATCTCCGACAGCGAATCGCGCCCCGTCCGCAGCATCGTCGCCACCAGATCGCTCTTGATGTCGTCGATCAGGCCAAGCCCCTTGTAGATCAGCGCCGAGTAGATCTGGATCAGGCTGGCCCCGGCCCGGATTTTCGTCAACGCCGCGCCGCCGCCGTCGATGCCGCCGACGCCGATCAGCGGAAACGCGCCTTCGGCCCGCACATAGGTCTCCGCCACCATGCGGGTCGAGAGCCGGAACAGCGGCCGTCCCGACAGGCCGCCCTGCTCCTTGGCACGCGAGGTCTCGCGCAGGGTCTGCGGCCGCGCCAGGGTAGTATTGCCGATGATCATGCCGTCGACCCGCCGCGAGCGCGCGATGTGCACGACATCGTCCAGTTCGCCGAGCGTCAGATCCGGCGCGATCTTCAGGAGCACCGGCGTCTCGCCCGCATTCTGCTGCACGCGTTCGCGCGCATCGATCACCCGCGCCAGCAGATCGTCGAGCGCCTCGCCCTGCTGCAGATTCCGCAGCCCCGGCGTGTTCGGCGAGGAGATATTGACGGTGAAATAGCTCGCCACCGGCGCAAAGGTTTCGATCAGCCGTACATAGTCGTCGGTACGATCCTGCGAATCCTTGTTGGCACCGAGATTGACGCCGACGATGCCGGGCTGCTGGGCGCGGCCGGCGAGCCGCCGCAGCACCACTTCGGCGCCGTCATTGTTGAAGCCCATGCGATTGATCACCGCCTCGTCGCGTTCGAGCCGGAACAATCGCGGGCGCGGATTGCCGACTTGCGGCCGCGGCGTCACTGAGCCGATCTCGACGAATCCGAAGCCCAGCCGAAGCAGCGCGTCCGGCGCTTCGCCGCTCTTGTCGAAGCCGGCCGCGAGCCCGACCGGATTGCGGAAGTTGAGGCCGAACGCCCGCACTGCCAGCTTGGGATCGTCGGGGCGCGGCCGCACCGGCGGCATGAAGCGCAGGCCGGAGATCGCCATGCGATGCGCGTCTTCCGGATCAAACAGCCGCAGCAAGGGCAGCGAGAACGTATCGAAGGCACGGATCACGATGGCAGCTCCGGAATGTCATGACTGCCATCGGCGCGCAGCGGCAGGTCCATCACCTCGGTCACCGCGCCGAGATCCAATGGACTGTAGAGATGCGGAAACAGTTCATCATTGCGGGACGACTCCCAGCGCAGCGCATCGCCCAGCGCATCGGCATCGACCGCGATCAAAAACAGGCCGACCTGCCCGGTGAAATGCTTGCGCGCGGTCTCCGCCACCTGCGCGGCGGTGGAAAAGTGGATGAACCCGTCGCGCAGGTCGTCAGCGCTGCCGCCATAGACGCCGAGGCGCTCGGCTTCGCGCCAGGCCGAAGCAGGACAGATTTTATAGATGATGCGAACCCGCGGCATTCCAGCGAATTGTTGAGTTCCCTCAGGAATTTCGATTGCCCTGGCGGGGCGCTGAGTTGTTGCTGCCGACCGTATCGGCGCCCCCGGCGGACTTCAAGTGCCGCAAAACGTCCCGGCATCCGATTGCAGAAAAACTGCGGATAAGGTAATAATTCCTAGATCGCAGCTTGCCGCAAGCTCTTTGCCTCACAACGCCACGGACACCAGGATGCTGACCCATCATCAAATCTGGACCGCCCTCGACCGCCTCGCCGAGCGCGCCGGGCTGTCGCCGTCCGGGCTTGCCAAGCGCGCCGGGCTCGACCCCACCACCTTCAACAAATCGAAGCGCGTCACCAGCGACGGGCGCGAGCGCTGGCCGTCCACCGAATCCGTCGCCAAGGCGCTCGCCGCCACCAACACCGCCATCGACACCTTCGTGCAACTGATCGAGGAGACCGCGCGCGGCACGCCCTCGGTGCCGCTGCTCGGTTTCGCCGAGGCCGGCGCCGGCGGGTATTTCGACGATGGCGGCTTTCCGGTCGGCAAGGGCTGGGACGAAGTCGGGCTGCCATCGGTCAACGACGAGCACGCCTATGCGCTGGAGATTTCCGGCGATTCGATGAAGCCCGCTTATCGCGACGGCGACGTGATCATCGTCTCGCCCGGGACGCCGATCCGCCGCGGCGACCGCGTGGTGGTGAAAACCCGCGACGGCGAGATGATGGTCAAGGAATTGAAGCGACGCACCGCGAAGACGCTGGAACTGCAGTCGCTCAACCCGGCGCATCCCGACCGGACGCTGTCGCCCGCCGAGGTCGAATGGATCGCGCGGATCGTCTGGGCGAGCCAGTAGAACGCCGGCACTCGACGGGTTGCCAAGAGCGGCTTCGGGGTTTACAGCGCAGGGCCAAGCCTTGGGGCCCATTCCCCTCCCACCCCGGATTCCAGAGATGATTGCCGGACTGCCAATGCTCGATGTGGCATGGCTTGCCATTGCACTATTGGTCGCGGGCGCGATCACGGGTTTTCTCGCCGGCCTGTTCGGCGTTGGCGGCGGAGCCGTGCTGGTGCCGGCGCTCTACGAATTGTTTCGTTTCGCCGGCGTGCCGGATGACGTGCGCATGCCGCTGTGCGTGGGAACCTCGCTGGCCATCATCATCCCCACCTCGATCCGCTCCTATTACGCGCATCGGGCGACGCGCGCGGTGGACACCACCGTGCTGCGCAACTGGGCGGTGCCGGTGGTGATCGGCGTCGTGGTCGGCAGCTTCATCGCCCGCTATGCGCCCGCCGAACTGTTCAAGATCGTGTTCGTGGCGATCGCAGGCATCTCGGCCGTGCGCCTCCTGTTCGGCCGCGATAGCTGGCGCTTCGCCGACGACATGCCGAAGGGCTTCTTCCTGCGCGCCTATGGCGGTGTGATCGGCGTCCTCTCGACGCTGATGGGCATCGGCGGCGGCCAGCTCTCCAATCTGTTCATGACGTTCTACGGCCGCCCGATCCATCAGGCGATCGCGACATCGTCCGGCCTCGGCGTTCTGATCTCGATCCCTGGCGCAATCGGCTACATCTATGCGGGCTGGCCGGCGGCCGCGGCGAATCCCGATGTGCTGGCGCTGCAATTGCCGTTCGCGCTCGGCTACGTCTCGCTGATCGCGACCATCATCGTGGCGCCGACCAGCGTGCTGACGGCGCCTCTCGGCGTCAAGCTGGCGCATGCGCTGCCGAAGCGCGCGCTGGAAATCTCCTTCGGCATCTTCCTGCTGCTGGTCTGCTCGCGCTTCTTCGTCAGCCTATTCTGAGCATTTTCGCTTTTGACGAAATACTTGGGCCGTCATTGCCCGGGCTTGACCCGGCAATCCATCGTTCTTTTCTTTTTTGAAGATGGATGCCCGGATCAAGTCCGGGCATGACGACGTTTCATCAAAAGCGCAAACGCTTCAGCAATCACGCGCTCCGCGCCAAGGCGCCGTCGATCATCGCCACCGCGTTGCCGATGCCATAGACCGCAACGAAGGAGCCGAAGCGCGGGCCTTTCTCCTGCCCGAGCAGTACCTGATAGAGCATGTTGAACCACTCCAGCGACACGCCGGGGCGGCCGTCCTTGCCGGTCTTCTTGTGGTCGAGGAACGGCTCGCGGCGGCCGATCTCGTAGACGACATTCTGGATGTCCTCGGCGCTAGCATCCTCGGGCAATTGCGACAGCGCATCGCGCAAATCCAGCAGCGCGGCCCGCTCGCTGTCGCTCGGCGCACGGAACTGCTTCGCCGGCGCGACGAAGTCGCGATAGTAGTTGATCGCATAGCCGACCAGCGCATCGAGTGCGGGATGGGTCTGCGGCGTGACGCCCGGACGGTAGCGCCCGATGAAGCCCCACAGCGTCTCCGCGTTCTCGGCGTTGGAGGACGACACCAAGGTCAGCAGAAGCTGGAACGTCACCGGCATGTCCGCCTTCGGTGGATTGCCGGCATGGATGTGCCACACCGGATTGCTCAGCCGCTGCTTGGCGTCCTGCCGCGCATAGCCTTCGAGGAATTGCTGATACTCGTCGACGTTGCGAGGAATGACATCGAAGTACAGCCGCTTCGCCGCCTTCGGCTCGCGATACATGAACAGCGACAGCGATTCCGGCGAGGCGTAACGGAGCCATTCGTCGATGGTAAGCCCGTTGCCCTTCGACTTGGAAATCTTCTGGCCCTTGTCGTCGAGAAACAGTTCGTAGTTGAAGCCCGCGGGCGGCGTGCCGCCGAGCGCCGTGCAGATCTTGCCCGACAGCTTCACCGAATCGATCAGGTCCTTGCCCGCCATTTCATAGTCAACACCGAGCGCGGTCCAGCGCATCGCCCAATCTGGCTTCCACTGCAGCTTGCAGTGGCCGCCGGTGACCGGAACGGTGACGCGCTCCCTGGTCTCCGGATCGTCGTAAGACACTGTGCCGGCTTCGACGTCATGCGCGACGATCGGCACCTGCAGCACCACGCCGGTGCGCGGGCAGATGGGCAGGAACGGCGAATAGCTGGCCGCGCGCTCCTCGCGCAGGCTCGGCAGCATGATCGCCATCACCTTGTCGATCCTCTCCAGCATCTTCAGCAGCGTCGCATCAAAGCGGCCGGACTTGTAGTACTGCGTCGAACTCGCGAACTCGTAATCGAAACCAAACGTATCGAGGAAGGCGCGCAGCCGCGCATTGTTGTGCTCGCCGAAGCTCGGATGGGTGCCGAACGGATCGCGGACCTGCGTCAGCGGCTTGCCGAGATCCTGCTCCAGCATCTCCTTATTCGGCACGTTGTCCGGTACCTTGCGCAGGCCGTCCATGTCATCGGAGAAGGCAATGAGCCGCGTCTTGATCTTGTCCTCGGTCAGCACTCGGAAGGCATGCCGCACCATGGTGGTGCGCGCGACCTCGCCGAAGGTGCCGATATGCGGCAGCCCCGACGGACCGTAACCGGTCTCGAACAACACCTCGTCCTTGGGCGACTTCTGCAGCCGCGCGATCAGCGCCCGCGCCTGCTCGAACGGCCAGGCATTGGATTTTTCGGCGATCGCCCGCAACTCGGACGCGGTCATCTCATTCGACATTCAATTGCTCCACGCGAACGGCGCAAACCGCCGCCTTCGCGACCTTCGATCGGATCAGAATGGGTTTACCGGGAAATAGCGCAGCCACAAGTCGCTGTAGCGGCCTTTTTCCCAGATGCGGAACAGCGCCCAGTTCAGCGCCTGGCGCAGCACGTCATTGCCTTTCTTGACGGCGATGCCGACGCCCTCGCCGAAATAGCGGCTTTCGATGAACGGACCGCCGCTGAAGGCGCAGCAGTTCTCGGAATCGGTGCCGTTGATCCAGAACGCCAGCGAGATGGCATCGCCGAAGATCAATTCGACCTCACCCTGCCTCAAGGCCTGACGCAAGGCCTCGTCGTTCGGATAGGTGTGCAGCTCGGTGCCGGTGAACATCGCCTTCAGATAGGCTTCGTGGGTCGACCCGGCGACCACGCCGACCTTCTTGCCCTCGAGCGTTTCCGGGCGAACCTCCGCCGACACCGCGTCGCGCCGCGCCGCGAAACGGGCCGGCGTGCGATAATACAGGTCGCTGAAATCGACCCGCTTGCGCAGCTCCGGCGTCACCGCCAGCGAAGCGATCACGGCGTCGCCGCGATTGGAGGCGATGGCGTCGAGCAGGGTGTCGAAGCGGCGCATCTGAATGGTGCAGGCCACTTTGATCTCGTCGCAGATCAGGCGCGCCAGATCGACGTTGAAGCCGGCGGGATTGCCGTCCGGCCCGGTGAAGTTGAACGGCGGATAATCGGTCTCCGTCATGAAACGGATCACCGTGAGGCGCGACAGATCCGGCCGGTCCGGCCGGCGGCGCGGGTCCCAGAAGCCGGGCACCGCCTGCGTCACCGCGGGCGAGACCGACGCGCCCTGAGCATGGGCGACATCCGCCGGCGCACATGCCAGCAGCCATCCCAGCACGGCAGAGCCGATCCCGATGGCTCTGGCGAGACGGGACGGCAGGAATCCGTTGAAGAGCTTCTCTATCCGTGGTTGCATCGCGTGAGGTTTCCGCGTCGGGGCCGAGTTATAGACCATCCGACGCGGGAGGCGAGTGCCGTTTGCGGGCTGGAGACGTCGCGTTGGCTGCCGGGGAGCATGTCAGGCGTGTCGGCGGGGACGGATGGGGGTGGCCGCTGCCCGAGGGGCGCAGCGCCCTGCCCATCGCGCGGTCGCGTCTGCCGCCGAGTCATCTGTTCCTGCACCATCCATTGCCCGATTTTTTGTGCCGCATGTACCGGCTGCGGAATGGAACCGGCTCCGCGCCAACTGCAGTCGTGGAGTGCGACCCGCCTCCGCCAACCAGCGCCTGGCCGGATTCCGAGGCGACGCCTGAACTCGATTGCCTGCGCGAATACCTTCCCCCGGACCTGCTGGAGGCAGCCGCGCAGCGCAGCCGGCGCATCGGCACCGGTGCAGACCGGGTTCTGATCCAGTGGGGCGTGCTCGACGAGGATACTTATTTGCAGCATCTCGCCGCCCATACCGGCGTGCGCATCGACAGCTGGACGGACAGTTTACGCAGCGACATTTCGTTGCCGCATACGCGCCTGCCGCTGGCAGCCCAGCATGGTCTGCTACCGATGCGCCGCGACGGCGAATACCTGCTCGGCATCGCGCCCCGCACGCTGACCGCGCGATGGTTGAGCCGCGCCGCCGCAACCGCCTCCGCCACCACCAGGCGATTCCGGCTGCTCTCGACGGCGCAGCTCAACCAGCTGCTGCTGGTGCGAGCCCATGCGCCGCTGGCGCACG
>DATMSE010000155.1:0-14227 GCA_035565575.1 Xanthobacteraceae bacterium | reverse complement strand
GACGGGTGTGGTGCATCTGCCGGAAGGCACCGAGATGGTGATGCCGGGCGACAACATCGCGATGGAAGTGCACCTGATCGTGCCGATCGCGATGGAAGAGAAGCTGCGCTTCGCCATCCGCGAAGGCGGCCGCACGGTTGGCGCCGGCGTCGTCGCCGCGATCATCGAGTAAGCGAGCGAATAGCGAAGTCGCGAGTGGCGAACGAAGAACCCCACGTTCTTTCCTCGCCATTCGCCACTTACTACTCCCTCATCACTATTCGCTAGGAACCAGGCAATGAACGGCCAGAATATCCGCATCCGTCTCAAGGCGTTCGACCATCGAATCCTCGATACGTCGACCCGCGAGATCGTGAATACGGCGAAGCGCACCGGCGCGCAGGTCCGCGGACCGATTCCGCTGCCGACGCGTATCGAGAAGTTCACTGTCAACCGTTCGCCGCACGTCGACAAGAAGAGCCGCGAACAGTTCGAAATGCGGACGCACAAGCGTCTGCTCGATATCGTCGATCCGACACCGCAGACCGTCGATGCTTTGATGAAGCTCGATCTTGCCGCCGGCGTCGACGTCGAGATCAAGCTCTAGGGCTTACGCCCTGCAACGTCGGGCGCCGGTCCTCGGGCCGGGTCGTCCGAACAGAAGTAATTCAGGTCCCGTCCGTTCAAACGGACAGAAAGAACAGGATGCACGCCGATGCGCTCCGGAGTGATCGCACAAAAGGTCGGGATGACGCGGGTCTTCACAGAGGCCGGCGAACATATCCCTGTGACCGTGCTGAAGCTGGGCAATTGCCAGGTGATTGGCCATCGCACCACTGAGAAGAATGGTTACGTCGCGCTGCAGCTCGGCGCGGGCAAGCGCAAGTCGGTCTATATGCCGAAGGCGGAGCGCGGCCAGTTCGCGGTCGCCAAGGTGGAGCCGAAGCGCAAGGTCGCCGAGTTCCGCGTCTCGGAAGACGCGCTGATCCCGGTCGGCGCCGAGATCCAGGCGGACCACTTCGTCGTCGGCCAGTTCGTCGACGTCACCGGCACCTCGGTCGGTAAGGGCTTCGCGGGCGGCATGAAGCGCTGGAATTTCGGCGGTCTGCGCGCCACCCACGGTGTGTCGATCTCGCATCGTTCGATCGGTTCGACCGGTGGCCGTCAGGACCCGGGCAAGACCTTCAAGAACAAGAAGATGCCGGGCCACATGGGCGTCGATCGCATCACCACGCTGAACCTGCGCGTGGTGCAGACCGACGTCGAGCGCGGTCTCATTCTGGTGGAAGGCGCCGTTCCGGGCTCCAAGGGTGGCTGGATCGCCGTGCGCGACGCCATCAAGAAGGAGCTGCCGAAGGACGCGCCGAAGCCGGGCAAGTTCAAGCTCGCCGGCGAGCAGGCCGAAGCGCCTGCCGAGGCCGCCACCGAAGAAAAGGGTGCGTGAGATGGAATTGAAAGTCACCACGCTCGAGGGCAAGGACGCCGGTTCGGTGCAGCTCTCCGACGCCATCTTCGGTCTTGATCCGCGCAAGGACCTGATCCAGCGCTGCGTCAACTGGCAGCTCGCCAAGCGCCAGGCCGGCACGCACAAGACCAAGGGCCGCGCCGAGATCGCGCGCACCGGCAAGAAGATGTACAAGCAGAAGGGCACCGGCGGCGCCCGTCACGGTTCGGCCCGCGTGCCGCAGTTCCGCGGTGGCGGCCGTGCCTTCGGTCCGGTCGTGCGCAGCCACGCCTTCGACCTGCCGAAGAAGGTGCGGGCGCTGGCGCTCAAGCATGCGCTGTCGGCCAAGGCGAAGGACGGCAGCCTGGTGCTGCTCGACAGCGCCGCGCTCGATGCCGCCAAGACCAAGACGCTGGTCGGCCACTTCTCCGGCCTCGGGCTGAGCAACGCGCTGATCATCGACGGCGCCGAGCTGAATGCCGGCTTCGCGACCGCCGCGCGCAACATTCCGAACATCGACGTGCTGCCGATCCAGGGCATCAACGTCTACGACATTCTGCGCCGTCAGAAGCTGGTGCTGACGAAGGCCGCAGTCGATGCGCTGGAGGCGCGCTTCAAATGACAATCGATGCGAAGCATTACGACGTGATCGTCGCGCCGGTCATCACCGAAAAGGCGACGACGGCCTCCGAGCACAACAAGGTTGTGTTCAAGGTGGCGACGAAGGCGACCAAGCCGCAGATCAAGGAAGCGGTCGAGAAGCTGTTCGACGTCAAGGTCAAGAGCGTGAACACGCTGGTGCGCAAGGGCAAGACCAAGGTCTTCCGCGGACAGCTCGGATCGCAGTCGGACTCCAAGCGCGCGGTGGTGACCCTCGAAGAGGGCCACCGCATCGACGTCACCACCGGGCTATAAGGCGGATACGACGATGGCACTGAAAAAATTCAATCCGACGACACCTGGCCAGCGTCAGCTGGTGATGGTCGATCGTTCGGCCCTCTACAAGGGCAAGCCGGTCAAGGCGCTGACCGAGGGCAAGACCTCGAAGGGCGGCCGCAACAACACCGGTCGCATCACCGTGCGTTTCCGTGGCGGCGGTCACAAGCAGACCTATCGTCTGGTCGACTTCAAGCGCACCAAGGTGGACGTTCCGGCGACCGTCGAGCGGCTCGAATACGATCCGAA
Source organism: Xanthobacteraceae bacterium (assembly GCA_035565575.1). Classification (GTDB taxonomy): domain Bacteria; phylum Pseudomonadota; class Alphaproteobacteria; order Rhizobiales; family Xanthobacteraceae; genus 62-47. The sequence continues at coordinate 11,619 of DATMSE010000155.1, read as the reverse complement.
CCGCACCGCGTTCATCGCGCTGGTGAAGTATGCCGACGGCGAGCAGGCCTATATCCTGGCGCCGCAGCGTCTCGCGGTGGGCGACACCGTGGTGGCCGGCAACTACGTCGACGTGAAGCCGGGCAACGTCATGCCGCTCGGCAACATGCCGGTCGGCACCATCGTGCACAACATCGAGCTGAAGATCGGCAAGGGCGGCCAGCTGGCGCGTTCGGCGGGCACCTATGCCCAGATCGTCGGCCGCGATCAGGACTACGTCATTCTGCGCCTCAATTCGGGCGAGCAGCGCCTGGTTCACGGCCGCTGCCGCGGCTCGATCGGCGCGGTGTCGAATCCGGATCACATGAACATCTCGATCGGCAAGGCGGGCCGCACCCGCTGGCTCGGCCGTCGCCCGCACAACCGCGGCGTCGTCATGAACCCGATCGACCATCCGCACGGCGGTGGTGAAGGTCGTACCTCGGGCGGCCGTCATCCGGTCACCCCGTGGGGCAAGCCGACCAAGGGCAAGAAGACCCGGTCGAACAAGTCGACCAACAAGTTCATTCTCATCAGCCGCCACAAGCGGAAGAAGTAAGGATCGCCGGACATGGTTCGTTCAGTCTGGAAAGGCCCGTTCGTCGAGGCTTCGCTGCTCAAGAAGGCAGACGCCGCGCGGGCGAGTGGCCGTCACGACGTCATCAAGATCTGGAGCCGTCGCTCGACCATCCTGCCGCAGTTCGTCGGGCTGACGTTCGGCGTCTACAACGGGCAGAAGTTCGTGCCGGTGTCGGTCAATGAGGAAATGGTCGGCCACAAGTTCGGTGAGTTCTCGCCGACCCGCACCTTCCACGGCCATGCGGGCGACAAGAAAGCCAAGAAGTAGGACAAGCCATGAGCAAGCCCAAGCGCGAACGGAGCCTCCCGGATAACGAGGCCAAGGCGGTTGCCCGGATGCTGCGCGTTAGCCCGCAGAAGCTCAATCTGGTCGCCCAGATGATCCGCGGCCGCAAGGCGTCGGCCGCGCTCGCCGACCTGCAATTCTCGCGCAAGCGGATCGCGGTCGACGTGAAGAAGTGCCTGGAATCGGCGATCGCCAATGCCGAGAACAACCATGATCTCGAGGTCGACGATCTGATCGTTGCCGAGGCTCATGTCGGCAAGGGCATCGTCATGAAGCGTTTCGCGCCGCGCGGCCGTGGCCGCTCGGGTCGGATTTTCAAACCATTCGCGCAACTGACGATCGTTGTTCGTCAGGTTGAAGCGGAAGCAGCCGCTTAAAACGCGCGGGAGAGAACGATGGGTCAAAAGATCAATCCAATCGGGCTTCGCCTGGGCATCAACCGGACCTGGGATTCCCGCTGGTATGCCGGCAAGAACGACTACGGCAAGCTGCTGCACGAGGACGTCAAGATCCGCGAGCTGCTGCACAAGGAATTGAAGCAGGCTGCGGTCGCGCGCATCGTGATCGAGCGTCCGCACAAGAAGTGCCGGGTGACGATCCACTCGGCGCGTCCGGGCGTCGTGATCGGCAAGAAGGGCGCGGACATCGACAAGCTGCGCAAGAAGGTCGCGGACATCACCTCGTCCGACGTCGTTATCAACATCGTCGAAATCCGCAAGCCGGAGCTCGATGCGACCCTTGTGGCGGAATCGATCGCGCAGCAGCTCGAGCGCCGCGTTGCGTTTCGCCGCGCCATGAAGCGCGCCGTGCAGTCGGCGATGCGTCTCGGCGCCGAGGGCATCCGCATCAACTGCTCGGGCCGTCTCGGCGGCGCGGAAATCGCCCGCATGGAATGGTATCGCGAAGGCCGCGTGCCGCTGCACACGCTGCGCGCCGATGTCGACTACGGCGTGGCGACAGCGTTCACCACGTTCGGCACCTGCGGCGTCAAGGTCTGGATCTTCAAGGGCGAAATCCTTGAGCACGATCCGATGGCTCAGGACAAGCGCATGGCCGAGGGCGAGGGTTCGCGTCCGCGCCGCGACGCCGCTTGATTTGAATTGGAAGGTTTGAGGGCGTAAGCCATGATGCAACCTAAGAAAACCAAGTTCCGGAAGGCGCATAAGGGCCGGATTCACGGCACCGCGACTTCGGGTGCGACGCTGGCCTTCGGTCAGTTCGGGCTCAAGGCGATGGCGCCGGAACGGATCACCGCGCGCCAGATCGAAGCCGCGCGCCGTGCGCTCACCCGTCACATGAAGCGTGCCGGCCGCGTCTGGATCCGGGTGTTCCCGGATCTCCCGGTGTCGTCGAAGCCGGCCGAAGTCCGCATGGGCTCCGGCAAGGGCTCGCCGGAATACTGGGTGGCGCGGGTCAAGCCGGGCCGGATCATGTTCGAGATCGACGGCGTCAACCAGCAGACCGCGCGCGAGGCGCTGACGCTGGCGGCCGCCAAGCTGCCGATCAAGACGCGCTTCGTCGCGCGCATCGCGGAGTAAGGGTGTCGCCATGGCCGAACTGAAAATCGACGATATCCGGGCGATGAGCGAAGACCAGATGAACGACGCGATCGCCAATCTGAAGAAGGAGCGCTTCAACCTGCGCTTCCAGCGCGCCACCGGGCAGCTCGAGAACACCTCGCGGCTGCGCGAGGCCCGCCGCGACATCGCTCGTATCAAGACCATCGCCGCGCAGAAGCGCGCCGCGAAGACGAAGTAAGGGGCTTAGAGATGCCGAAACGTACGCTGCAGGGCGTGGTCGTCAGCGACAAGCAAGCCAAGACCGTGGTGGTGCGGGTCGATCGCCGCTTCACCCATCCGATCTACAAGAAGACGATCCGCCGCTCCAAGAACTACCACGCGCACGACGAGAACAACGAGTTCAAGCCGGGCGACACGGTCTGGATCGAGGAAAGCAAGCCGATCTCGAAGCTGAAGCGCTGGACCGTGGTCCGGGGCGAGCAGAAGAAAACCGCCTAACGGCAACCGTTTTGGACGAACCGTCCGGCCGCTGCGAAAGGCGGCCAGAACAGGTTCCAGAGCGCGACAAGCGCAACAGAAAGAGGACGAGGTGCATCAATGATTCAGATGCAGACCAACCTCGACGTGGCCGACAATTCAGGCGCACGCCGTGTCATGTGCATCAAGGTGCTGGGTGGATCCAAGCGCCGCTATGCCTCCGTGGGCGACGTCATCGTCGTGTCGATCAAGGAAGCGATTCCGCGCGGCAAGGTGAAGAAGGGCGACGTCATGAAGGCGATCGTCGTTCGCGTCGCCAAGGACATCCGCCGTCCGGACGGTTCGGTGATCCGTTTCGACCGCAACGCCGCCGTGCTGATCAACAACCAGCAGGAGCCGATCGGCACCCGTATCTTCGGGCCGGTGCCGCGCGAGCTGCGGGCCAAGAACCACATGAAGATCATTTCGCTTGCGCCGGAGGTGTTGTGATGGCCGCCAAGATTCGCAAGGGTGACAAGGTCATCGTGCTGTCGGGCCGCGACAAGGGCCGCACCGGCGAGGTATTCGAGGTGCGTCCGTCGGAAGGCCGCGCCCTGGTGCGCGGTGTCAACATGGTGAAGCGCCACCAGAAGCAGACGCAGAGCCAGGAAGGCGGCATCATTTCCAAGGAGTCGCCGATCCATCTGTCGAACATTGCCATTGTCGGCAAGGACGGCAAGCCGACCCGCGTCGGATTCAAGATTCAGGCAGACGGCACCAAGGTGCGTGTCGCCAAGCGTTCGGGAGCAGAGATCGATGGCTGAGACCGCTTACGTTCCGCGGCTTCGCGCGGAATACGACAAGAGCATTCGGGCCAAGCTGACCGAGCAGTTCGGTTACGCCAACGTCATGCAGGTGCCGCGGCTCGATAAGGTCGTGCTCAACATGGGCGTGGGCGAGGCCGTCAACGACCGCAAGAAGGCCGAAACCGCCGCCGGCGACCTGTCGCTGATCGCCGGTCAGAAGGCCGTCGTGACCTATTCGCGGATCGCGATCTCGACCTTCAAGCTGCGCGAGCATCAGCCGATCGGCTGCAAGGTGACGCTGCGCAAGTCGCGGATGTACGACTTCATCGACCGCCTGATCAACGTCGCGCTGCCGCGCGTGCGTGACTTCCGCGGTCTCAACCCGAAGAGCTTTGACGGCCGCGGCAACTATTCGCTCGGCATCAAGGAGCACATCATTTTCCCCGAGATCGATTTCGACAAGGCCGGGGAAGCGCTGGGCATGGACATCACGGTCTGTACCACGGCGCAGACCGACGACGAGGCGAGGGCCTTGTTGACCGCTTTCAATTTCCCGTTCCGGCAGTGAGACGCTGACAAGCATCTCAGACGCGGAAACCTAGGAGCCACGCATGGCGAAGAAGAGTTCAGTCGAGAAGAACAACCGTCGGAAGAAGATGGCGAAGAACGCCGCGCCCAAGCGCGCGCGCCTGAAGGCCATCATCGCCGACAAGTCGAAGCCGATGGAGGAGCGGTTCGCCGCGACGTTGAAGCTGGCCGAAATGCCGCGCAACTCGTCGGCGACGCGCATCCGCAATCGCTGCGAGCTGACGGGGCGTTCGCGCTCGGTGTACCGGCTCAACAAGCTGAGCCGCATCGCGCTGCGCGAACTCGGCTCGAAGGGCCTGGTTCCGGGCCTTGTGAAGTCGAGCTGGTAAGGAGGGGCGAGGATGTCAACGCACGATCCCATCAGCGATCTCATCACCCGCATCCGCAACGCGCAGATGCGCAACAAGTCCAAGGTCTCGACCCCGGGCTCGAAGATGCGCGCCAGCGTGCTCGAAGTGCTCAAGAGCGAGGGCTACATCCGCGGCTACGCCAGCGTCGAGCACGCCTCGGGCCGCAGCGAGCTCGAGATCGAGCTGAAGTATTTCGACGGCGAACCGGTGATCCGCGAGATCGAGCGGGTCTCCAAGCCCGGCCGCCGGGTTTATGCGTCGGTGAAGAACCTGCCGCGCGTCAACAACGGCCTGGGCATCTCGGTGTTGTCGACGCCGAAGGGAATTATGGCTGACCACGAGGCGCGCGAGGCGAACGTGGGCGGCGAAGTTCTCTTCACGGTGTTCTGAGGAAGGATTTTGGCATGTCACGTGTTGGCAAGAAGCCCGTTGCGGTTCCGTCCGGCGTGACGGCGGCCGTCGAGGGCCAGACCGTCAAGATGAAGGGGCCGAAGGGCCAGCTTCAGTTCGTCGTGCACGACGACGTGGAAGTGAAGTTCGAGAACGGCACGGTCACGGTCGCGCCGCGCTTTGAAACCAAGCGCGCCCGCTCGCTGTACGGCACCGCCCGTGCGCAGGTGGCGAACCTGGTCGAGGGCGTCACCAAGGGCTTCGAGAAGAAGCTGGAAATCACCGGCGTCGGCTATCGCGCCGCGCTGCAGGGCAAGAACCTGCAGCTCGCGCTCGGCTACAGCCACGATGTCGTCTATCCGATCCCGGAAGGCATCGCGATCACCGTGCCGAAGCCGACCGAGATCGTGGTGGCCGGCACCGACGCGCAGCGCGTCGGTCAGGTTGCGGCCGAGATCCGCAGCTACCGTCCGCCGGAGCCGTACAAGGGCAAGGGCGTCAAGTACGCCAACGAATTCATCTTCCGCAAGGAAGGCAAGAAGAAGTAACGGAGCCGGTCATGTCGAAGATGAAAGTTACGAATGCCCGGCGTCAGCAGCGCGTGAGGCTTGCGCTTCGCCGCAGCGCCAACGGCCGTCCGCGGTTGTCGGTGTTCCGTTCCTCGAAGCACATCTATGCCCAGGTCATCGACGACCAGAAGGGCGAGACGCTGGCGTCGGCCTCCTCGCTGGAGAAGACGATGCGCGAGGGCGGCAAGACCGGCGCCAACATCGACGCGGCGGCGGCGGTGGGCAAGCTGCTCGCCGAGCGCGCCGTCAAGAACGGCGTCAAAGAAGTGGTGTTCGATCGCGGCCGCTATCTCTATCACGGCCGCGTCAAGGCGCTGGCCGATGCCGCTCGCGAGGGCGGTCTGAGTTTCTAAGGTCAACATTGAACGAGATGGATTGGGGTTCTCACCCCGCAAGGATTGGAAAGCACCATGGCAGGTGAACGCGAACGCGGCGGACGTGAACGGAGCAGGGATCGCGAGGAGCGCGACAGCGAGTTCGTCGACAAGCTCGTCCACATCAACCGTGTGGCCAAGGTCGTCAAGGGCGGCAAGCGCTTCGGTTTCGCGGCGCTGGTCGTGATCGGCGATCAGAAGGGCCGGGTCGGGTTCGGCCACGGCAAGGCGCGCGAAGTGCCGGAAGCGATTCGCAAGGCCACGGAATCGGCCAAGCGCAATCTCACCCGCGTCGCGCTGCGCGAAGGCCGCACGCTGCATCACGACATCGCCGGCCGTCATGGCGCCGGGCGCGTCTATCTGCGCGCGGCTCCGGCCGGTACCGGCATCATCGCCGGCGGCCCGATGCGCGCCGTGTTCGAGACGCTCGGTATTCAGGACGTGGTGGCGAAGTCGGTCGGCTCCTCTAACCCGTACAACATGATCCGCGCCACCTTCAACGCGCTGAAGCTGCAGGACTCGCCGCGCTCGGTCGCGGCCCGCCGCAACATCAAGGTCTCGACCTTGCAGTCGCGTCGCGTCGGTGGCGATGCGGAAGCGGCCGCGGACTAACAACAACGGGATGACGGCCGGAGTGCGCAGGCGCGCTCCGACCGGTCCCAAGCCAATTGACCGTTTGGAGTGACGACGATGGCGAAGGCCACAAAGACGATCAAGGTCATGCAGACCGCCAGCCCGATCCGCCGTCAGCAGGCGCAGCGGGCGACGCTGGTCGGCCTCAAGCTCAACAAGATCGGCCGCGTTGCCGAACTGCAGGATACGCCTGAGGTTCGCGGCATGATCAACAAGGTGCACCACCTCGTTCGCGTGGTGGAAGGCTAACAACATTGCGTCCTGGCCGGCCTGTCCGGCCACGCCTGTCCGGCTTCAAGGGAAGCGCAGCGACGGGGACCCGCGAGAAGCGGGAGCGACGACGACGAAGCGAGGGTAGACAAATGAAGCTCAGCGATATCGCCGACAATGCCGGTTCGCGCAAGAAGCGCACGCGCGTCGGCCGCGGCATCGGCTCCGGCAAGGGCAAGACCTCCGGCCGTGGCGGCAAGGGCCAGACCGCGCGTTCGGGCGTGCGGATCAAGGGCTTCGAAGGTGGCCAAATGCCGCTGCATCGGCGCTTGCCGAAGCGCGGCTTCAATAACATCTTCCGGCTCGACTTCGCCGAGGTCAATCTCGACCGTCTGCAGGCGGCGATCGATGCCAAGACGCTCGATGCGAGCGGCGTCATCAACGCCGAAGCGCTGGTCAAGGCGCGCGTTCTGCGCCGTGCCAAGGATGGCGTGCGTCTGCTCGGCCGCGGCGAAATCAAGGCGAAGCTGAACATCGAGGTGCACGGCGCCACGAAGTCAGCGATCGAAGCCGTTGAGAAGGCCGGCGGATCGGTGAAGATCCTGGCGCCGAAGAAGGACGAGGGCGAGGCGGCGTAACTTTTGCGTCATTGCTCCGTCGCGGGCAAACGACGCGGGATGCCGCCATGTTAGACATGAGACGATTGCCGAGCCCCCAGAGAAGTCCGGCGTCTGTTGAATGCTTCGCTCCGGCGAAGCATGACGGCGCCAGGGGCGCGGGAGAAAGCTGATCATGGTCTCTGCTGCAGAACAACTCGCCTCCAATCTCAATTTCTCCGCCCTCGCCAAGGCGGACGAGCTCAAGAAGCGCATCTGGTTCACGCTGGGTGCGCTGCTGATCTATCGGCTGGGCACCTATATCCCGCTGCCGGGCATCGACCCTGGCGTGTGGAGCCAGATCTTCCGCACCCAGGCCGGCGGCATCCTCGGCATGTTCAACATGTTCTCGGGGGGCGGCATCGATCGCATGGCGATCTTTGCGCTGAACATCATGCCGTACATCTCGGCATCGATCATTCTGCAGCTTCTGACCTCGGTGGTGCCCTCGCTCGAAGCGCTGAAGAAGGAAGGCGAGGCGGGCCGCAAGATCATCAACCAGTACACCCGCTATCTCACCGTGGTGCTCGCGGTGCTGCAGGCCTACGGCATCGCGGTCGGCCTGCAGGGCGCCGGCAACGTCGTCAGCCAGCCCGGCATGTTCTTCCTGATCTCGACGGCGCTGACGCTCACCGGCGGCACCATGTTCCTGATGTGGCTGGGCGAGCAGATCACCGCGCGCGGCATCGGCAACGGCATCTCGCTGATCATCATGGCCGGCATCGTCGCCGAGCTGCCGTCCGCGCTGGCCAATACGCTCGAGCTCGGCCGTCAGGGCGCGCTGTCGACCGCGCTGATTCTGGTCATCCTGGTGATGGCGGTGGCGGTGATCGCGATCATCGTGTTCATGGAGCGGGCGCAGCGCCGGCTGCTGATCCAGTATCCGAAGCGCCAGGTCGGCAACAAGATGTTCGAGGGCCAGTCCTCGCATCTGCCGCTCAAGCTCAACACCTCGGGCGTGATTCCGCCGATCTTTGCCTCGTCGCTGCTGCTGTTGCCGACCACGGTCGCCAATTTCAACGCGGGCTCCGGTCCCGAATGGCTGCAATGGCTGAACACGAATCTCGGCCACGGCCGGCCGCTCTATCTCGTGCTCTACCTGGCGATGATCGTGTTCTTCACGTTCTTCTACACGGCCGTCGTGTTCAATCCGACCGAGACCGCCGACAACCTGAAGAAGCATGGCGGCTTCATCCCCGGCATCCGTCCGGGCGAGCGTACGGCGGAATACATCGACTACGTGCTGTCGCGCATCACCGTCGTCGGCGCGATCTATCTCGCTCTGGTCTGCCTGGTGCCGGAAATTCTGATTTCGTATGCCTCGGTTCCGTTCTACTTTGGCGGCACGTCGCTGCTGATCGTCGTCAGCGTGACGATGGATACGGTGGCGCAGGTTCAGGGCTACCTGCTGGCGCACCAGTACGAGGGCTTGATACGCAAGTCGAAATTGAGGGGCCGACGTAAATGAGACTGATCCTTCTCGGGCCGCCGGGGGCGGGCAAGGGAACGCAAGCGCAATATCTGGTTCAGCGGCACGGCATCGTTCAACTCTCCACCGGCGACATGTTGCGTGCGGCGGTGGCCGCCGGGACACCGGTGGGTCTCAAGGCCAAGGACATCATGGCCAGTGGCGGCCTCGTCCCCGACGAGGTGGTGATCAGCATTATTTCCGACCGCATCGAGCAGCCGGATGCCGCCAACGGCTTCATTCTCGACGGATTTCCGCGCACCGTGCCGCAGGCCGAGGCGCTGGACAAGCTGCTGAAGGAGAAGGGTCTGGCGCTCGACGCCGTGATCGAGTTGCGGGTCAACGAGGGCGCGCTGCTGCGCCGGGTCGAAAGCCGCATCGCCGAGATGAAGGCGCGGGGCGAGACGGTGCGGGCGGACGACACGCCGGAGGTGCTGTCGCAGCGGCTCGCCAACTACCGCGCACAGACCGAACCCTTGGTCGATTACTACGCCGAGAAGCGCAAGCTCGCGACCATCGACGGCATGAAGTCGATCGAGGAGGTCACCGCCGATATCAAGCGCGTGCTCGACGCCCTGAATGGCGTGAAGGCGCCGCGCAAGGCCCGGGCCAAGACCTCGCGCAAGGCAGTGGCCAAGACGGCCGCGACTCGGAAGAGCGCCAAGAAGGCTGGCAAGACGGCGAAGACAGCGTCGGCCGGCGGTGGCGCCAAGAAAGCCCGGGTTGCCAAGACGACCAAAGCCGCCAAGAGAACCAAAGCCGCCAAGACACCGGCCAAAAAGGCGGTGAGGGCCCAAAAGGCGGGCAAGAAAGCCGCTCCCAAGCGCGGAACCGGCAAGAAGGCCAAGAAATCGGTCAAGTCGACCGCCCGGAAGGCCAAAACCGCGGTTCGCAAGGGCGCTGCGCGGAGTTCCAGCAGGGGGTCCCGGCCGGTGAAAAAGGTGACGAAAAAGACGGTCAAATCCGCCAGGCGGTTGACGAAACGAGGATGAATCCTTTAATAAGGCCCGCATTCAGTCGGATCCTATCAGACGATGCCGGGCCCCAGGATGATCAAGGGGCGGGCGTCGTATTCGCGTTTGCGACCGCCTGCCTAAGCTAGTTGAGAAACTGCCGGTCCAACATCGCCGGCGACAGGAGAGAAGTCTGTGGCCCGTATCGCAGGTGTGAATATCCCGACCAACAAGCGCGTGCTGATCGCGCTGCAATACATTCACGGCATCGGCCAGAAGAACGCCGCCGATATCCTTGAGAAGGTGAAGATTCCGGTGGAGCGCCGGGTCAACCAGCTCACTGACGCCGAGGTGCTGCAAATCCGCGAAGTCATCGACCGCGACTATCTGGTCGAAGGCGATCTTCGTCGCGAGACCGGCATCAACATCAAGCGGCTGATGGACCTCGGCTGCTATCGCGGCCTGCGTCATCGCCGCGGTCTGCCGGTTCGTGGCCAGCGCACGCATACCAATGCGCGCACCCGCAAGGGTCCGGCCAAGGCGATCGCCGGCAAGAAGAAGTAAGCGAGCGAATAGTGAGTAGCGAATAGCGTTTCTCTGCTCGCTATTCGCTACTTAACTACTCGCTTCATTGGTGGAGCCGCTGGAATCACGGCGGCGTTGAGATCGTAAGAAGGAACTGGAATGGCCAAAGAAGCAGCCCGCGTTCGCCGTCGTGAGCGCAAGAACATCGCGTCCGGCATCGCGCACGTGAATTCGTCGTTCAACAACACGACCATCACCATCACCGACGCGCAGGGCAATACCATCGCCTGGTCGTCGGCCGGCACGATGGGCTTCAAGGGATCGCGCAAGTCGACCCCGTATGCCGCGCAGGTCGCGGCGGAGGACGTTTCCAAGAAGGCGCAGGAGCACGGCATGCGCACCCTCGAAGTCGAGGTCGCAGGTCCCGGCTCCGGGCGCGAATCGGCGCTGCGGGCGCTGCAGGCCGCGGGCTTCACCGTCACCTCGATCCGTGACGTGACCGCGATCCCGCACAACGGCTGCCGTCCGCGCAAGCGTCGGCGCGTCTAAGTTATCCGGCTTTTGTCGCGGCCGCGCCACCGGCCGCGACGGCTGTTCGAGCTTCGTACGCGGGCCGATCCCCGCGACTTCCAACGCCAGTTGTTTTGATGGCAAAGCTGGCCTGTATGGGTGAAACAGTGACGATCCAGAAAAATTGGCAAGAATTGATCCGCCCCAGCAAGCTTCAGGTGACGCCGGGCGCGGACGCAACCCGTTTCGCGACCCTCGTCGCCGAGCCGCTGGAGCGCGGCTTCGGCCAGACCCTCGGCAACGCGCTGCGCCGTATTCTTTTGTCCTCGCTGCAGGGCGCGGCGGTGCAGTCGGTGCATATCGACGGCGTGCTGCACGAGTTCTCCTCGATTGCCGGCGTGCGTGAGGACGTCACCGACATCGTGCTCAACATCAAGGATATCGCGATCAAGATGCAGGGCGAAGGCCCGAAGCGCATGGTGGTGAAGAAGCAGGGCCCGGGCCCGGTGACCGCCGGCGACATCCAGACGGTCGGCGACGTGGTCGTGCTCAACCCCGATCTCGTCCTTTGCACGCTCGATGACGGCGCCGAAATCCGCATGGAATTCACCGTCAACACCGGCAAGGGCTATATCGCCGCCGAGCGCAACCGCCCCGAGGACGCGCCGATCGGCTTGATCCCGATCGATAGCCTGTACTCGCCGGTGCGCAAGGTTTCGTACAAGGTC
>DATMSE010000154.1:0-1918 GCA_035565575.1 Xanthobacteraceae bacterium | reverse complement strand
GCTGTTCTCGCATCTCGCCAATATCGGCGATACGCGCTCGCTGGTGATCCATCCGGCCTCGACGACGCATAGCCAGCTCGCCGACGACGCCAAGACCCAGGCCGGAGCGGGTCCCGACATCGTTCGCGTGTCGATCGGCATCGAGGACAAGGACGACATCATCGCCGATCTCGATCAGGCGCTGCGGGCGTAACTCAGCGTTACGAAACAACATCGCTGTCATGGCCGGGCTTGTCCCGGCCATCGACGTTCTAAATGCCGAGGTGTCGAAAACGCGGATGCCAGACACAGGCGCGCGAAGCGACGCCGGTCTTCGAAATGGCGTGGGCACGACGGAGAACTTGACGCCCGCTCTATATCTTCCCTGCCCGTGCCGCCTTGTGCTGCCGCAGCAGGCGATTGTTGCGCACCACCAGCGAATAGGTGGCCAGCGCAAACAGGATCACCAATAGCTGCACGGACAGCGCTTCGAGCGTCGGATTGAGGCCGATGGCCGACAGCCAGTCGGCGCCCGCGACCTGCGTGAACGGCACGATCGCCTGCTCCTGGAATTCCTGCACCGCCTCGCCGATGAACTTGATCGCCATCGCGAACAGGAAGGCCGAGGTGAGAATGAACAGCGGCCGCAACGGAATCTTCTGCGCCACGAGATTGATGAAATAGAACAGCACCGCGAGCGCCATCGTCGCGGCGATCAGGCCTCCGAACAGGCCCGCGCTCCAGCCGCCCTCGGTCGTCGCCAGGGCGTTGATGAACAGCACCGTCTCGGCGCCTTCGCGAAACACCGCGAGAAACGCCAGGACCGCCACGGCCCACGCGGTATCCTGCGCCAGCGCGTTGTCGGCCTTCGCCGCCAGATACTCCTTCCAGCCGTGCGGATCCTGCTTCACCATCAGCCAGCCCGAGACGTAGAGCATCAGCGCGGCCGCTAACAGAATGACGACGCCTTCGAACAGATCGCTATGCTGGCCGGAATTGAGCACCGCGAACAGCCACGCCGCAATGATGCTGACGACGATCGCCGCGAGCGCGCCGACATAGAGCGATCTCACCCGATGCGCGCCGCCCGCTTTCGTGAGGTAGGCCGCCAGCGCCGCGATCACCAGCATCGCCTCCAATCCCTCCCGCAGCAGGATGACGGCAGACTGGACGAAGGCACTGGACATGGCTGGGCTCTCGCTTGCGACGACGTTCGACGGGTTTCATGCTCGATCTAGTTCGTCAATGCGTTGCGCGAAAGCAAACTTGCCGCATGGGAGGTCACCGCCGTTGCAGACGTGCAGAAAAGGCCTGAAAACAGGCCACTTCTTTCATGCCGCGCGATTTAGAATAGCTCCACTCAGCGCGAGGTGCCGACCGCGAGCGGCAAGGCCTTCGCGTCGCGCGCCGGTGACGCCGCGAGCCGCTCCGTCTGCACGATCACCAGCGTCAGCACCACGAGGGCGACGCCCTGATGCGCCAGCGCCAGCAGGATCGGCACCTGATGCAGCAGCGTGAGAATGCCGAGCGTGGCCTGCAGCGTCATCGCGATGGCGACCCACAATGCGCCGTTGACCACCACGCTTCCAGCGCGCGCGCGGATCGCATCGACCAAATGCAGGATCGCCACCACCCAGAGCGTATAGGCGATCATGCGATGGTTGAACTGCACGGTCAGGGTGTTGTCGAACAGGTTGCGCCACCACGGCTGCTCGAAGAACAGCCGCTCCGCGCTCGGGATCAGGCCGCCGTCGATCTGCGGCCAGGTGTTGAACACTTTGCCGGCCCGCAGGCCCGCGACCAGCGCGCCAAGATAGAGCTGCAGGAACACCAGTCCGAGCAGCACCCAGCTCGTGATCCTCAGCCGCGCGGCGGCGAGCACCGGCGGATGATCCGAAATCCGCCGCAAGGTCCAGACAATGGCGGCGAAGATCAGCAG
>DATMSE010000153.1:0-26482 GCA_035565575.1 Xanthobacteraceae bacterium | reverse complement strand
TCGGGCCAATGTCGTTATCCGGCCGCTTTTTCCCAGTTCTGCGACTCGAATGGCGTCAAGAGCCAAAGTGTCCTGAGCACGTTTGATGCTTGCCAAAATTTCTTCGACTTCTTGAGGACCGATGCTGACTTCTAAATTCATAGCGCGGCCTCCGAGTAAATCGAGATCGAGCCTTTCTTGCCGAGCGCGGCGACGCGCACGGCTTCGAGCGCGGCTTCGTCGGCGGCGCTCGTGATGTCGGCAAGGATGGATTGTTGAAGGTCTTCGAGGTTGGACATGGCGAACCTGCGGCGTTCCGATAGAAGCACAAACGGTTGCCACGGCAGAGACGCGCTCCCTCTCCCTTGGGGAGAGGGCTGGGGTGAGGGGGTAAAACCTCTCGCTTGAACGAAGCCCCCTCACCCGGCGCTACGCGCCGACCTCTCCCCGATGGGGAGAGGTGCGAGAAGCCACCGGGCAGTTACGATCAGGCCGCCAGCGCGGCCTTGGCCTTCTCGGCGATCGCCTGGAACGCGGCGGGCTCGTGGATCGCGAGGTCCGACAGCACCTTGCGGTCGACGGTGATGCCGGACTTGGCAAGGCCGTTGATGAAGCGGCTGTAGGTCAGCCCGTACGGCCGCACGGCGGCGTTGAGGCGCTGGATCCAGAGCGCGCGGAAGGTGCGCTTCTTCAGCTTGCGGCCGGCGAAGGCATATTGCTGCGCCTTGTCGGCGGCGGCCTTGGCGGCGCGAATGGTGTTCTTCCGGCGGCCGGAGAACCCCTTGGTGATCTTATAGACTTTCTTGTGCTTGGCGTGAGCCGTCACACCGCGCTTGACGCGAGCCATGACTGAACTCCTCTCAAAATCAACGGGTTAATACGGGATGCCGCGCTGCCGCGGCGAGGTGGCGTCAGGCGTTCGGCAAGAAGTATTTCTTGATGTTGTCGCCGTCGGTCTTGAACAGCACGCGGGTGCCGCGAAGCTGGCGGATCTGCTTCTTGGTCCGCTTGATCATGCCGTGGCGCTTGCCGCGCTGGGCGTGCTTGACCTTCCCGGTGGCCGTGATCTTGAAGCGCTTTTTCGCGCCCGATTTGGTCTTCAACTTGGGCATTTGGCTCTCCTCAAAGCCACGCAAAAACCCGCCCCGAGGGGCGGCGCGCGGCCAAAATGCTCGCTAGAGCGTTGAAAGTGCTCGATCTTTCCGAAAGGAAGAAACCCGCACGGCTCATCGCCACGGCAGCCCTTGATCAGCCGGGCGATGAAGATGGGGCTTATGGCAGAGGATCGGCCGAAAGGCAACGCGATTCAGCGAAAGAGCGATTTCGCTACTCCGTTCGCTGCCTCAAGCGGTCCCCCTCCCTAACCCTCCCCCGCAAGCGGGAGAGGGGACCGGCCAGTCGCGGTGCGAGGGTGTCGCTTCACGACCTAGGTGAGACGGCTGCTCAACAATTCGAGTATCGGAATATCGGCGGGCACGGCGCGCCCCCTCTCCTGCTTGCGGGGGAGGGGTGGGGTGGCGGCTCTAACGAATGAGGAGTGGCCCGCTCAGCGCGGCGCCAGCACCATGACGACCTGACGGCCCTCGAACTTGGCGTCCTGCTCCACCTTGGCGACGTCGGCGACCTCCGCCTTCACCTTGTCGAGCAGCTTGGTGCCGAGATCCTGATGTGCCATTTCGCGGCCCCGGTAGCGCAAGGTGATCTTGACCTTGTCGCCCTCCTCGAAGAACCGCTTCATCGCCCGCATCTTCACGTCGTAATCGTGGTCGTCGATCATCGGCCGGAGCTTGATCTCCTTGATCTCGACGATCTTCTGTTTCTTGCGGGCCTCGGCGGCCTTCTTCTGCGCCTGAAACTTGTACTTCCCGTAGTCCATGATCTTGCATACGGGAGGATTGGTGTTCGGCGAGATCTCCACCAGATCCAGGCCAGCCTCGGCGGCGAGCTTGATCGCGTTGATGGTTTCCACCACGCCACGGTTGACCCCGTCCTGATCGATCAGTTGAATCTGGGCGTTGCGGATGTCGTCGTTGGTGCGCGGCCCATCCTTGGCGGCGACGGGCGGGGCTCTATTGGGACGGCGAATGGGTACTTCTCCAAAGTTGTGAAATGAAGGCGTCAGTTTGAAGGAAACCGCGGCAGCGGGCAAGCATCGCCAGCCCTTGCGCGTCAAAACCGTTCCGACGCGGCATTTTGGTCACGCTGCCGTCGCGGTTCCCGCTCACGTAGCGCTCACATAGATTGCGCCGGGCGGTTACGCAAGCGACAGTGCGGCGGCTAATCGATCGACGGAGACATCATTGATGACCACTGCAACCGAGGGCATGTCCGCGCCGGACTTCGTCACCGTCGGCACCGGCGCCGCCGCCCGCCGCATCGCCGTGCGCGCGCGGCCGGCGGACGCGCAGGGAGGCGGCGCGCCGGGACTGTTCTGGCTCAGCGGCTTCAATTCCGACATGGCCGGCACCAAGGCGCTGGCGCTCGATGCCTGGGCGGCCGAGCACGGCCGCGCCTGCGTGCGCTTCGATTACTCCGGCCACGGCGAATCCGGGGGCGCCTTCACCGACGGCACCATCGGCCGCTGGCTCGAGGAGGCGCTGGCGGTGTTCGATCGCTGCTGTCGCGGCCCGACCGTCGCGGTCGGCTCGTCGATGGGCGGCTGGATCGCGCTGCTGCTCGCGCGCGAACTGAAGCGGCGCGGCACGCCGCTCGCCGGGCTGGTGCTGATCGCGCCGGCGCCGGACTTCACCGAGGAACTGATGTGGAAATCGTTCTCCGACGAGGTGAAGCGCGAGATCGAAACCACCGGCGTGTGGATGCGGCCGTCGGAGTACGGCGATCCCTATCCGATCACGCGCGGCCTGATCGAGGACGGCCGCACCCATCTGCTGCTCGGCGCCGGCATCGATATCGGCTGCCCGGTGCGCATCCTGCAGGGCGCGCAGGATCCGGACGTGCCGTGGCCGCATGCGTTTCGGCTCGCCGAATGTCTGCCCAGCGACGACGTGGTACTGACGATGATACGCGACGGCGACCATCGGCTGTCGCGGCCGCAGGACATCGCGCGGCTGCTGGCGGCGGTGGCGGAGTTTTCGACCTGAGCTATTCTGAGCTCGTCATGCCCTGAATGAATTTGTCATGCCTGGGCTTGTCCCGGGCATCCACGTCTTTCTAGGATGGCCACAAGCAAGACGTGGATGGGCCGGAAGAAATCCGGCCATGACGGGAAGGACGCGTCATGGATACGACAACGATGCTTCGCGAATTCTGCGATGCTGTTGAGCAACGTCAGGGTCAAAGGTTCGCCACGCTGTTCACCGAAGACGGCGTCTACCACGATATATTTTACGGCGCATTCGAAGGCCGCGCGAAGATCGCCGAACTGATCGACGACTGGTTCTATCGCACGGCGGAGGATTTCCGCTGGGTGATGCACGATCCGGTCAGCGACGGCCAAACGCTCTATGCGCGCTACACCTTCAGCTATCGCTCGAAACTGCCGGAGGCGAACGGCGCGCGGGCGATGTTCGAGGGCGTTTCGATCATGCGGCTGCGCGACGGCCTGATCGCCGAATATCACGAGGTCGCCAACACCGCGCCGGCTTTCATCGATCTCAACTTCGCGCCGGAGCGCATCGCGAAAATCGTCGGCCGCCAGGGCGCGGCGCTGAAAGCGCGCGACGAGATGAGGCTGCATCTGAAGTGACGGCAGAGTGCGAGTGCTAGTTCAGGATGAATTGAGATTGAATCCGCATATCTGTCATGGCCGGGCATAGCCGTTCGAAGAACGGCGTCGCTTCGCTCGCCTATGGTCCCGGCCATCCACGTCTTTGAACTCGCATGGTCTTTAAGATCGTGGATGCCCGGCATAAAGCCGGGCATGACGGATCAAGCTAGGTGCATCGTGCTTTAACCCCTACGGCGGCGGCTTGCCCATCATCTGGCGCTGTCCGAGCGCGGCGACGCTTGCGGTGCCGATCGGGCCCTTCTCGTCATAGAGCCAGCATTCGCCGATGGCGACGCCGTCGGTGGCGTGGTGATTGACGACTTCGTAGCCGACCCATTCCGTCACCGGCAGCCGGTGCAGATAGAGCGTGACGTCGCTGTTGATGTAGCCGAGGCCCTCGTCGCCGGCATTGGCGAAGGGGCTGGCGAAATCCGCGCCGGTCGCGACGCGCACGAATGGCGTGATCGGCGAGCCGGCGACAACGTCGCGCACTTCGCTCATCCAGAGTTTGCGCGGGCCGATGGTGCCGATCGCGCCGGCGATGCGGCGCACTGCCCACATGCCGTTCATGCCGAGCTTCGGATCCGGCGGCGGCAGATCGCCGGGCTTCGGCGCGTCCCATGTCGGCGGCGACCAGACGGTGCCCGGCGGATTCTGCGTCCGGAGCAGCAATTGGCACGACGCGCGCGCCATGGAAACGCCGCCGCTGAAAAACTCCGCCTCCACCACCTTGATGCGTTTGCCGTCGCGGACCAGTCGCGTGGTCACCTCGATCGGGTCGAGGCCGGGGAGGCGGAACATGTCGACGGTCAGCCGCGCCGGCATGTAGGCGTTGTCACCGTGGCGTTCCTCGATGACGAAAGCCAGCAGGCCGACGACGACGCGGCCGTGCAGCGAGTTACGGTCCCACGGGCTGACGCCGATGCCGGTCGGAACGAAGCGGTCACCGTCGCGGGTGAAGAAGGGAGGATTATTCATGGCGCCGAGCAATGCCGGGCCTGCGTCGTGAAATCAAGGCGGGGAGGTCCCACCCACGGCGTCGTCCCTGCGCAGGCAGGGACCCATACCCCCTGACATGGGTTGTTATAAACTCACATTGATTTCGGTTATGGAGCCGAACCGCTGCGGCGTATGGGTCCCCGCCTACGTGGGGACGACGCTTTCCATGTTGCATTCCGCGCAACACACAAATTCCCGGTCAGGCTCACGAGACGATCTAGCCTCGATCGATCCGGCTTCAGAAATCGAGATCGACGTAGCTTTGCGAGGCGGGGACGCCGGCCAGCCATTCCGAGAGCAGCGGGCGGAACGAGGGGCGCGACTTGATCCGCGCATACCAGGCCTTGGCGGCCTCGTCCTCGCTCCACGGCACGTCGCCGAGATAATCGATCGCGGACAGATGCGCCGCGGCGGCGAGGTCGGCATAGGTCAGGCGATCGCCCGCAAGGTAGTTCCGCGTCCGCGCCAGCCAGCCGATATAGCTGAGGTGATAGCGGACATTGGCCTTGGCGGCGCGCATCACGTCCGCCGAGGGCGGGCCGCCGCCGTCTTCCTCGCTCATGAAGCGCTTGTAGATGCGCTCGGTCATCAACGGGCCGGAGGCTTCCTCGAAGAACTTGTCGTTGAACCAGGCGGTGAGCCGGCGCACCTCGATGCGCTCGGCGGTCGCCTGCGGCAGCAGGCGGCGGTCGCCGCGCGCCGCGCCATAGGCCTCATCGAGAAACTCGCTGATCACCGCCGCGCCGGGAACCGCAGGGATGCCGTCGGCGGTCAGCACCGGCGTGGTGCCGGCGGGGTTCATGATCAGAAATTCCTCGCGCCGCTCCCAGGTCCGCTCCTCCGCCAGCTTCAGGTCGAGGCCGTATTCGCCGAACACCAGGCGAATAAAACGCGAATGAGGACAGAACGGATGATGGAACAGCGTGAACATTGCGTCCTTAAATAGTTTTGCGTCCTTAACAAAGCGTCTCCGGCGCAGCCACGGGAGAGGCGATTTGCGGTTCGGACGACCCTCCTTACGCCTGAATGCGGATGGACCGAAGCGTTAGTTGGACGCCGGATTCAGGCAGCGGGCCTGCGTATTTTGCCGTTGCGGCGCTTTGGCGAATAAGCGAGAAGAGCCGGCATTTACGTGCCCTCCCCGCCAGAGCGAAAGTTCCCCATGATCTCCGATGTCATACGCGCAGTGGTCCTCGGCATCGTCGAGGGGGTCACCGAGTTCCTGCCGGTCTCATCGACCGGCCATCTGCTGTTGGTGGAACGCTTCTTCGATCTGGGCGGCGACGACTTCTGGAAGAGTTTCGCGATTCTGATCCAGCTCGGTGCCATCCTCGCGATCCTTGCCATCTATTTTGTCAAATTGTGGAACGTGGCGCTCGGGATGTTCACCGATCCGGATGCGCGCCGCTTCGTCATCGGCGTGCTGGTGGCGTTCCTGCCGGCGGCGGTGATCGGCGGTCTCGCCGGCGGCTACATCAAGAGCTACCTGTTCAATCCGTGGGTGGTGTGCTTCTCGCTGATTGTCGGCGGCGCGGTGCTGATGTGGGTCGATCAGCTCAACCTGAAACCGTATTTGCATGACGCGACCCGGTTTCCGCTGATGACCTATTTCGCCATCGGCTTCGCGCAATGCACCGCCATGATCCCCGGCGTGTCGCGCTCCGGCGCCACCATCGTGGCGGCGATGCTGCTCGGCGCCGACAAGCGCGCCTCGGCGGAGTTCTCGTTCTTCCTGGCGATCCCGACCATGCTCGGCGCCTTCGTCTACGATCTCTACAAGAGCCGCAACGACCTGACGCTCGATCACTCCTATATCATCGCCATCGGCTTCGTGGTGTCATTCATCACCGCGATCATCGTGGTGAAGGCGTTCCTGAACTACGTTACCCGCAACGGGTTTACGTTCTTCGCGTGGTGGCGCGTCATCGTCGGCACGCTGGGGCTGATCGCGCTGGCGCTGGGGTTCTGAGGCTTGCCGGTATAAACGCCCTAACTTTCCGTCGTCATGGCCGGGCTTGTCCCGGCCATCCACGTTCTTAATCGCTGATTTGTTGCAAAGACGTGGATGCCCGGGACGAGCCCGGGTATGACGGAGAAACGGTGCAATCTCGCCTTAACGCCTACGCGCTCTTGCGCTGGAATTGGCCCTGCGGGCGGAAGCGCCACAGATATTGCGGGGCGATGGCCTCCAGCGAATCCGGCGTGATGCCGAGCCCTTCCAGCGTCAGTCCCGCCGCCTTCGCCGCCTCCGACACCACGTTGTCGGATTGCAGCAGCGTCACCTGATCGCGCGTCAGCGAGAACGGCGAGGGCGCGAATTGCAGCAGCAGCGCCTGGAATTTGGCGAGGCCGAACGGCAGCGGCACCAGCGGACGCTCGCGGTCGGTGATGGCGAGGATGATCCGGTAGATCTCGCGCAGCGACAGCACCTCGGGGCCGCCGAGCTCGTAGGTCGCGCCTGCACGCGCCGTGCCGTCGACCGCGTCGGCGATCGCGCGGGCGACGTCGCCGGCATAGACCGGCTGCATCTTCGTCACCCCGCCGCCGATCAGCGGCATCACCGGCGTGACGCGCGCCAGCGCGGCGAAGCGGTTGGTGAAGTCGTCCTCGGGGCCGAACACCACCGACGGCCGCATGATGATGCTGTCAGCCAGCTCCGCGCGCACCGCGGTTTCGCCCGCGGCCTTGGAGCGGGCATAGGCCGAGGCGGACTCGGCGTCGGCGCCAATCGCCGAGACATGCACCAGCCGGGCACCCGCGGCGGCCGTGGCCTGCGCCACGGCGGCCGCGCCCTTGACGTGCACGGCATCGAAGGTCTGCGCGCCGCTGCCGGCGAGGATGCCGACCAGATTGACGACGACGCTGGCGCCGCGCAACGCCGCCTCCACCGAGGCCGGGTAACGCAGGTTGGCCTGCACCGCATGGATCTGGCCGACCTTGCCGAGCGGCTGCAGGTGTCCGGCGAGTTCGGGCCGCCGCACGCCGACGCGAATCCGGTAGCCGCGCTTGGCCAGCGCGCGGACGACGTGCCGTCCCAGAAAACCCGACCCGCCGAAGACGGTGACAAGGGTATCTGAATTCGAGGTCACGTAGGACGACATGGAATCACCTCAACCGGCCCGATGGCCCTGATGCAGCAAAGCCGCGGCTGTTCGGCCGCTGTATAGCGGATTTGGATCGCGCTTTGCAATTTTGCGCCATGCATTCGGGTGACCTTGCCCTGCGGTCGGGCGCGCCGCTGGCGCGCGGCAGAGCTGCTTTGGCCGATTTCCGTGCTGTGCGGCGATGCTTTCAGCGCCCGGCGGCGCAACCGGCCGCGTTTTGCCGTTTGACAACTGCGCGGCCGATCCGTATCAACCGCCCCGGGCCCAGGTGGCGGAATTGGTAGACGCGCTGGTTTCAGGTACCAGTGGGTAACACCGTGAAGGTTCGAGTCCTTTCCTGGGCACCACTCTTTCTTCCTGTCGGGCCCCTTCTCCAGATCGGAACAGGCGCATCGCGCTCTCCGCCATGGCGCGGCGTTTGCCAGCGGCGGCGCGAATGGTTTAAGTCGGACCCGCGCACCGCACCCGCGCAGGATCAGGACGACCTCACATGACCATCCGTCTGCATCGCGGCGATCTGCCGGACCTCGCCCGCTACACCGATTCGGTGGCGATCGACACCGAGACCATGGGGCTCAATCCGCACCGCGACCGGCTCTGCGTCGTGCAGCTCTCGCCCGGCGACGGCACCGCCGATGTGGTGCAGATTCCACAAGGCCATCGCGATGCGCCGAATCTCAAGGCGCTGCTCGGCGATCCGAAGGTGACGAAGATCTTTCACTTCGCGCGCTTCGATCTCGCCGCGCTCTACAACGCGCTGGGCGTCATGCCGCAGCCGGTCTATTGCACCAAGATCGCCTCGCGCCTGACCCGTACCTATACCGATCGTCACGGCCTGAAGGATCTGGTGCGCGAACTGCTCGGCATCGAACTGTCGAAGCAGCAGCAGTCCAGCGACTGGGGCGCCGACACGCTGACCGAGGCGCAGCTCGCTTATGCCGCCTCCGACGTGCTGCATCTGCATGCCCTGCGCGACCGGCTCAACGTCATGCTGGCGCGCGAGCAGCGCGGCGCGCTGGCCCAGGCCTGCTTCGATTTCCTGCCCTCGCGGTCGCTGCTCGACCTCGGCGGCTGGGAGAACGAGGACATCTTCGCTCACGCCTGACGCGGCTGGGCGAGGCCCGGCGCAGGCCGGAGGCGCCTTGCGCCCGCGCGCACCCCATTCGCCCCCCGCCCCTCGAAAACCCCAGAGGCAAGATCGCGTCGGGGCTGACAAGCCGGCGCCGTGACCTTATGTGGGGAGGATTGCAACGACGGCCTCCCGCCGGGGCGCGGGGGATTTCAACATTTGAACACAAGATTTGCGCAGAAGATTTGCCGGCTTTGGGCCGCGGGTGCGACGGTCCGGTCATCGACAGGTAACCGTAAGTTATTGGAATAAGGACTATTCATTGTGATCCGATCGGGGCGGTCGGTCACTCCCGTAACGCAGGAGGCACGGTGTATTCGGCTCAAAGCCCGGCCTATCAGGCAGGTCTGGAGGCGCGCTTTGCCGCCGCCGCCCGGCACAGCCGGCTGGTGCGGGTGCTGCGCATCGCGGTTCCTGCGGCGGTGGCGCTCTCGCTGGCGGCCATCGTTGGCGTCTCGGTCTTCAATCCGTTTCGCGTTTTGATGCCGGAACTGCCGGTGGACATCGACAAGGTGGTGGTATCCGGCACCAAGATCACCATGGAAGCGCCGCATATGGCGGGATTCTCGCCGGATCAGCGGCCCTACGAGGTGTGGGCGAAGAGCGCGACGCAGGATCTCACCGATCCCGATCATGTCGAGCTGGCGACGATACGTGCCCGCGTCACCATGGAGGATGCCTCCACCGTCACCATGGATGCGCGCACCGGCGTGTTCGACACCAAGGCGCAGGTCCTCGATCTGCAGAAGGATATTTTCTTGCAGTCGTCCACCGGCTATGAGGCGCGGCTCACGCGGGCGCTGGTGGACATCAACAAAGGCACGGTGTCGTCGGACGAGCCGGTGGCGGTGAAGCTGCTGAACGGCACACTCGATTCGGAGCGGCTGCGCATCATCGACAAGGGTGACGTGGTGCGTTTCGAAGGCAAGGTCAGAATGAATCTGGTGATGGAGCAGCCGAATGCCGCGGCATCGGCAGAAAGCGAGCCGAGCGAGCCGGAGCCGGTCCTGAACATCAGTCAGGATCCGCCGCCGCTGCCGGCAAAACGATCCTCCAGCACCAGCAGGCGCAACGGGGCCAGATGAGCCGGATGAGCATGGCGTTGAGATATTCGGAAATGCTGCGGCCGCCGGCTCTGTGGGGTGTGCTGCTGCTGGCGCTGGCCTTCGGCGCGCCGACGGCGGCGCATGCGCAGGGCTCGATGCAGGGCGTGCCCAACGCCATGCAGGGGTTCTCGCAGAATCGCGATCAGCCGATCCAGATCGAAGCGGCATCGCTGGAGATGATCGACAAGAAAAAGCAGGCGACGTTTTCCGGCGACGTCAAGGTGGTGCAGGGCGACACCACCATGCAGTCGAAAACGCTGGTGGTGTTCTATGACTCCGGCGGGCAGGCGGCGGGCCAGAGCAGCGGCAAGGCCAAGGCCCCGACCAAGAGCGCGATGAAGACCGCCGAGCCGGGACCGGGCGGCTCCTCCTCGATCCGCCGGCTCGAGGCGCGCGGCGGCGTCACGGTCACGCAGAAGGATCAGGTGGTGACCGGCGACATCGCGATCTTTGACACCCGCACCAATCTCATCACCATGCAGGGCAACGTGGTGCTGACCCAGGCCAAGAACGTGCTGCGCGGCGACCGCCTCAAGGTCAACATGACCACCGGCGTGTCGCGCGTCGAATCGGACAGTGGCCGCGTGCAGGGTCTGTTCGTGTCCTCGGGGCAGGGCGGCGGCGCGTCCGGTGGCAGCCCGATGCAGCTCATGGGCGGGCCGAAATCGGACAAGCCCAAGTGACGCTGCCGCCCCGCCCTGATCGCCGCGCCGTGCTTGAGGCGCCACCCGTTTGCCATTACCAGGCGGAGCCCGGCCGGCCCGGTACCGATTTGTTCATGCCGGTCGCTTACGCTGCGGCGGGCGGCGGCTTTCCCCGGCGCAATTGCCTCGAGCAAACAGAGGGAGCGACATGATGGCTGCTGCAGCGTCCTGTCGCGGTGGATGATCCGGCATGGTGGATTTGCGCGATATGTTTCGGCGGCGGCCGCCCAAGCGGGGCGCGCAGGGGTTCGCGCGCGCGCGGGCCGACATCACCGTGCTCGACGAACGGTATGAGGGCGAACTCGATCAGCCGGTGCGCGAGACGCCGCAGATCGCCCGCCGCGCTGCGCCGGCCGGCTCGCAGCAGGCTCCGCAGCAGCCTCGCGCGCCGCGCGCCGCGGCCGCGCCACGCGCCGGATATCTCGCGGTTCACAGCATCGAGAAAAGTTTCGGCTCGCGGCAGGTGGTGCGCGGCGTCAGCATCTACGTGCGCCGCGGCGAGGCGGTGGGTCTGCTCGGGCCCAACGGCGCCGGCAAGACCACCGTGTTCTACATGATCACCGGCCTGATCAAGGCCGATCGCGGCAAGATCGAGCTCGACGGCCACGACGTCACCAAGTTGCCGATGTATCAGCGCGCGCGGCTCGGCATCGGCTATCTGCCGCAGGAAGCCTCGATCTTCCGCGGCCTCACCGTCGAGCAGAACATCCGCGCGGTGCTCGAAGTGGTCGAACCCAGCCGCAAGAAGCGCGAGAAGGAGCTGGATTCGCTGCTCGACGAATTCAACATCGCGCGCCTGCGCAAGTCGCCCTCGATCGCGCTCTCCGGCGGCGAGCGCCGCCGCGTCGAGATCGCCCGCGCGCTGGCGACGCGGCCGAGCTATATGCTGCTGGACGAGCCGTTCGCCGGCATCGATCCGATCGCGGTCGGCGACATTCAGGACTTGGTGCGCCATCTCACCAATCGCGGCATCGGCGTTCTGATCACCGACCATAATGTGCGCGAGACGCTCGGCCTCACCGACCGCGCCTACATCGTCTATGCCGGGCAGATCCTCACCGAAGGCGATCCCGACGCCATCGTCAACGATCCCGACGTGCGGCGGCTGTATCTCGGCGAGGAATTCCGGTTGTAGCTTTCCGTCTGCCTCTGACAGGAAAAGACCGTCATGTGCGGACTTGATCCGCGCATCCATCTTCGAAAATGATGGATTGCCGGGCCTTCGTCGCGCCGGAGGGGCTTCGGCCCCGCAGGCGGGTCAAGTCTCGCGATGACGGCGGATAGGCCGCGCGCGTCCAGTCCCAGTCTCGTCGAGCTGTCTCCCCCGGCGCTCATCACAAATCGTGCCGCGCGCCGGCGGGCCATATACTTCCGGTCGCGAAGCAGCTAAGCAAGAAACGGACCAGATTTTTGGAACGGTTTTTGCCTCGATGGCGCTGTCGCAGAAGCTAGAGTTTCGCCAGTCCCAAGCGCTGGTGATGACGCCGCAATTGATGCAGGCGATCAAGCTGCTGCAGCTCTCCAATCTGGACCTTGCCGCCTTTGTCGAAGACGAACTTGAGCGCAACCCGCTGCTGGAGCGCGCCGGCGATGGACCGGACGCGGCGACCGACAGGGCGGGCGATCCGGCGAGCGATCGCGGCGAGGACGCGGCCGGCGGCGACGCGATGCCCGGCGACGGGTTCGATGCGGCATCGGATGGCGCGCCGGAAGACTGGCTGAGCGGCAATCTCGCCAGCCGCGCCGAGATCGAAGGCACGCTCGACACCCGCCTCGACAACGTGTTTCCCGAGGAGCCGGCGGAAGCCGCCGCGCGCGCCGCGCAGGATGCCGCGCCGACCGCCTATACCGAATGGGGCGGTGGGGCTTCCAACGACGACGACTACAATCTCGAGGCTTTCGTCGCGGCGGAAATCACGCTGGCCGACCATCTTGCCGAACAATTGTCGGTGGCGCTGCCGCAGCCGTCGTTGCGTTTAATCGGCCGCTATCTGATCGATCTGGTCGATGAGGCCGGCTATCTGCCGCCCGATCTCGGCAACGCGGCGGAGCGCCTCGGCGCGGCGCCGGCGCAGGTCGAGGCGGTGCTGGCGGTGCTGCAGAGTTTCGACCCCTCCGGCGTCTGCGCGCGTTCGTTGAGCGAATGCCTGGCGATCCAGCTGCGCGAGCGCGACCGCTACGATCCGGCGATGCAGATGCTGGTGGAGCATCTCGATCTGCTGGCGCGGCGCGACATCGCCGCCTTGCGCAAGCTGTGCGGCGTCGACGACGACGATTTGAGCGACATGATCGCGGAAATCCGCCGGCTCAATCCGAAGCCGGGCCTGCAGTTCGCCAGTGTCAAGGTGCAGACCGTGGTGCCGGATGTCTATGTGCGCCCCGGCGCCGACGGCGGCTGGCTGGTCGAACTCAACAGCGACACGCTGCCGAAGGTGCTGGTCAACCAGACCTACTATACGCAGCTGGCGAAGAGCGCGCGCAAGGACGGCGACAAGACCTATTTCAGCGATTGCCTGCAGAACGCCACATGGCTGGTGCGCGCGCTCGATCAGCGCGCCCGCACCATCCTCAAGGTCGCGACCGAGATCGTGCGCCAGCAGGACGGCTTCTTCACCCACGGCGTCGCGCATCTGCGGCCGCTCAATCTGAAGGCGGTGGCGGACGCGATCCAGATGCACGAGTCGACGGTGTCGCGCGTCACCGCCAACAAATATGTCGCGACCAATCGTGGCGTGTTCGAGCTGAAATATTTTTTTACGGCGTCGATTGCATCGGCCGATGGCGGCGAGGCGCATTCGGCGGAAGCCGTGCGGCATCAAATCAGGCAGTTGATTGACGCCGAACAACCCGACAATATCTTATCCGACGACACCATCGTGGAACGGTTGCGCGCGACAGGAATTGATATTGCCCGTCGTACCGTGGCCAAATACCGCGAGGCCATGCGTATTCCTTCGTCGGTGCAGCGCCGGCGCGACAAGCAAAGCATGCTCGGCCAGCCGCGCGCAGGCCGCTAGGCGCATATACCTGCGCGCGCCCATTCCCGCACGTCTGTTGCGCGATTGCCGCTGCGCATCGCCGCCGATTCTTACGCGATGTTGCCGGACGCGATGTTGCCGGCTCTGTTTCACCGACTTGTTACTTCGCCATGGCGAGCGATGCCTCGGTCGTAATCCGGCTGCGTCATCGCCGCGACATCGAACGGGCTTGATTGCAACTTCATTCGTCGGAATACTCTGTCATGCGCGCGTCACGAACCGGGATTCGCGACCGCGCCGGAGCGGATCTCACATCCGCTTCATCAGGTGTGATGAATCGAGGTACGACATGAGCATTCGAGTCTCGGGCAAAAGCATCAATATCGGTGAAGCCTTGCGCGGCCGCGTCAGCGATCGCACCGAGGAAGTGCTGCGTAAATATTTCGACGGCAATTACTCAGGTCACATGACGTTCAGCAAGGATGGTCTCGGGTTCAAGACCGATTGCGCGCTCCATCTGGATTCCGGCATTACGCTCGAAGCCGAATCCAACGCAGCCGATGCTTATGCCAGCGCGGACCAGGCGCTCATTCAGATTGAAAAACGGCTGCGGCGCTACAAGAGCCGTCTGAAGGATCGCTCCGCGCGCAAGTCCTTCGCCAATGCCGCGACTCTCGCCGAGCTGGGCGCCGCCCCGCTCGATACGCGCAGCTACGTGCTGGAAGCGCTGTCCCACGATGAGGATGATGAAGTCACGGCCTATAATCCCGTCATCATCGCCGAAGCGACGACGTCGCTGAAGCGCATGTCGGTAAGCGAAGCGGTGATGGAATTGGATTTCACCGGCGCCGCGGTGATCGTGTTTCAGCATGGCGGCTCGGGACGGGTGAACATCATCTATCGCCGCGGCGACGGCAATATCGGCTGGATCGATCCGCCGGAAGTGCCGCCGCGCGCATCGTAGCGCCTGCGGTCCCCACGCGGCGTGAGCAGGAGAAAAAAGGATATTCTGCTCCGCCGCGCTGCAATCGCAGCAAAGGATATCGCTGAGGCGCCGGCCCTCGCGTCGCAAGAATCGAAAGCAGCGGCTGCGTCGCACGCCGTCGGCCTCGGCAAAGGCCGGCGGCGGTGCCCGTTCGCGCGGCGCCGGGAACTCGCTGCTGCGCTGCATAGCCATGCTGCAAATGCAACATTTTTGCACGCGGTTGGATCGCTTTTATGCGCGCCGCGCCTGTAATCGGCATTGACGGCCCGTAAGGCGGTCCCTATGGTCCGCCGCCTTTGCAGCGCCAGCCGCCTGCAAGGGGGCGTTGCATTGCCCGCCGGTTTGGTCCATCTGAATTGGCAGTGGGTCGTGAGGATCCGCAGCGAATTCAGACCTTAGCAAGCGCAGGCGGCGGTGCTACAATGTCGCAAACGAGTGGGCCGCAATTCGAACGGTGACGGGCCCGGTTTCTGCTGGATGATCTCGGGGCGCGTCGCGCAACTGCAACCTTATTTCGCAATCGGCGGTCAAACTTTTCTCGGAATGCTCCATGATGATTACTGATCTGGTCGCGCCCGAGGCGATTCTTCCGGCGTTGAAGGTGAACAGCAAGAAGCAGGCGCTGCAGGAACTGGCTGCGCGCGCGGCGGAGCTGACCGGCCAGAGCGAACGCGCGATCTTCGAAGTGCTGTTGCAGCGGGAGAAGCTCGGAACCACCGCGGTGGGTTACGGCATCGCGATTCCGCACGGCAAGCCACCGAAGCTCGACAAGCTGTTCGGGTTGTTCGCGCGCCTCGAGCGCCCGATCGATTTCGAGGCGATGGACGGTCAGCCGGTCGACCTGCTGTTTCTGCTGCTGGCGCCCGAAGGCGCCGGCGCCGATCACCTGAAAGCGCTGGCGAAAGTCGCGCGGCTGCTGCGCGATCAGGAAGTCGCGCGCAAGCTGCGGGCCTCCACCGACGCGCAGGCGATCTATTCGGTGCTGGCGATGCCGCCGGCGACGGTGGCGTAAGGTCAGCTTCAATCTAATCGCACAGTCTGAATTGTTGTCATGGCCGGATTTTTCCGGCCATCCACGTCTTTACGACGTCGCAACTCCTAGAGTGTGATCAGCTTGAATTGAAGCGGGTGTCGTCATCCTGAGGTGCGAGCGAAGCGAGCCTCGAAGGATCGCCGCCGTCGCCCACCTATCTCGGGTTTACCCGAGATAGGGTTAAAAGGACGCAAGTTGGCTTGCCAACTTGCTATGGCTGGCGCGACGCGCCAGCGCCTCAGGGGGACGGCCACAGATTCAGCCTCGACAAATCGTGCTCTAGAGCGTTTTCGATTTTGACGGAAACGCTTGCTAAGAAGCGATGCGTGCTCCCTCTCCCGTTGGAAGAGGTTGGGGTGAGGGGTTACAGCCTCAATAATGCTCGATCCCCCTCACCCGGAGCCTTCGGCTCCGACCTCTCCCCCGACGGGGAGAGGTGATGCCATCGTCCGGGGTGATTCAATCCAACTCGAAAACGCTCTAAGAACGTGGATGGCCGGGACGAGCCCGGCCATGACGCTTGGTGAGACGTGGTTGCCTTATCGAGGCCGAATGAGATCGGCGCGATGACTTCGTCGATCAATCCTTCACCACGCGCACGGCGCCGAGCGCGGCGCTGGTGGCATGCGCGGCATAGGCCTTGAGCGCCATCGTCACGCGGCGCTTGCGCGGCGCGGGCTTCCAGGCCTTGTCGCCTTTCGCTTCCATCGCGGCGCGGCGCTTTTCCAGTTCGGCATCGCTCACCGCGAGATGCACCTTGCGGTTCGGAATATCGAATTCGATGATGTCGCCTTCCTCGACCAGACCGATGGCGCCGCCTTCCGCCGCTTCCGGCGAGACGTGACCGATCGACAAACCGGATGAGCCGCCGGAGAAGCGGCCGTCGGTGATCAGCGCGCATTGCTTGCCGAGGCCCTTCGATTTCAGATAGCTCGTCGGATACAGCATCTCCTGCATGCCGGGACCGCCGCGCGGACCCTCGTAGCGGATCAGCACCACGTCGCCCGGCTTGATTCTGTTGGTGAGGATCGCTTCCACCGCCGCGTCCTGGCTTTCGAAGATGCGCGCGGGCCCGGAGAATTTCAGGATACTGTTGTCAACGCCGGCGGTCTTCACGATGCAGCCGTCGCGCGCGATGTTGCCGAACAGCACGGCGAGGCCGCCGTCCTTCGAGAACGCATGTTCGGCATCGCGGATGCAGCCATTGCTGCGATCGGTGTCGAGCTCGTCGAAGCGCTTGTCCTGGCTGAAGGCGACCTCGGTGCGCACGCCGCCCGGCGCCGCGCGATAGAAGGTGCGCACGCTCTCGCTCTTGGTGCGCTTGATGTCCCAGCGCTCCAGCGCATCCTTCAGCGACTTGCTGTGCACCGAGGGCAGGCTGGTGTCGATCAGCCCGGCGCGATCGAGTTCGCCGAGAATGCCCATGATGCCGCCGGCGCGATGCACGTCTTCGAGATGCACGTCGGCGACCGCGGGCGCGACCTTGCACAGCACCGGCACGCGGCGCGACAGACGATCGATATCCGCCATCGTGAACGGCACTTCGCCCTCATAGGCGGCGGCGAGCAGATGCAGCACGGTGTTGGTGGAGCCGCCCATCGAGATGTCGAGCGTCATCGCGTTTTCGAATGCCTTGAAGTTGGCGATGTTGCGCGGCAGCGCGCTCTCGTCGTTCTGCTCGTAATAGCGGCGCGCCAGATCGACGATCAGGTGACCGGCCTCGACGAACAGGCCCTTGCGGTCGGCGTGGGTGGCGAGCACCGAGCCATTGCCGGGCAGCGCGAGGCCGAGCGCCTCGGTGAGGCAGTTCATCGAATTGGCGGTGAACATGCCGGAGCACGAGCCGCAGGTCGGGCAGGCCGAACGCTCGATGACTTCGACATCCGCATCGCTCACGCTGTCGTCGGCAGCGGCGACCATGGCGTCGATCAGGTCCACAGACTTGACCTTGCCATTGAGGGTGACCTTGCCGGACTCCATCGGCCCGCCGGAGACGAACACCACGGGAATGTTGAGCCGCAGCGCGGCCATCAGCATGCCGGGGGTGATCTTGTCGCAATTGGAGATGCAGACCATGGCGTCGGCGCAATGCGCGTTGACCATGTATTCGACGCTGTCGGCGATGATCTCGCGCGAGGGCAGGCTGTAGAGCATGCCGTCGTGGCCCATGGCGATGCCGTCGTCGACCGCGATGGTGTTGAACTCCTTGGCGACGCCGCCGGCCTTCTCGATCTCGCGCGCGACGAGCTGGCCGAGATCCTTCAGGTGGACGTGGCCCGGCACGAACTGGGTGAAGGAGTTCACCACCGCGATGATCGGTTTGCCGAAGTCCTCGTTCTTCATGCCGGTGGCCCGCCACAGCCCGCGCGCGCCGGCCATGTTGCGGCCATGGGTGGAGGTGCGGGAGCGATAGGCAGGCATGATGAAATCCTCGAACGGCTGCGGTTTGGCGTGCTGGCAATAAATTTCTGCCGATGGCGGCGGGGCGACCATACTCTTGCGCGGCGGCGCGTCAAACCGGGCTTTATGAAAAAGCGGCCCGCGAATGGATGCCATGCGCGCCGTTTACGTCAGCCCGGGCTCGTCCCGGGCATCCACGTCCTGTCTGGGATTCCGCATGAAGAGCGTGGATGGCCGGGACAAGCCGGCCATGACGGAGGCTGAGGCAGGGAGAAATTCGGACAGCCCCACCAAAAACAAAAGCGGCGGCGCAGGGTGCGCCGCCGCTTTAAAACCATCCCTGGCCCGCCCCGGCGGGCCGTCAGGTGCCGCGTGCCGGAAAATCCGCGTCAGTGAACGCTGACGGCCTGCAATTCGTTGCTCCAGGCGCTGGCGATCGCCGCCTCGCGGCTGTCGGTCAGCATCATCGGCGTGCCGTCGGCGGCGTGCAGCGCGAACAGCTTGGTGCCCGGCGCCAGTTCCGGCGCCTGCGGAAACAGGTCGTGCACGTCTTCGGACTTGATTTCCTTGACGTAAGCGATGTGACCGCCGCCGAGACTGGCCAGCGCCTCCGGCGTCACGGCATTCGGGGTGAAAACGTTGTTCGGTTCGGTCATGGTCTCGACTCCTCTACAGTTACAAGCGGTCGAGTCCGCTCCAGTTCATTATTATTCGTGCTCATTGATAGCGATTGTCTTAACGACCCGTTCAGGTTCCGGCCTGGCCAGATCGATGGACAACAGCCCGTTCTTCAGGTCCGCTCCCAGCACCAGCATCCCCTCCGCCAGCACGAATGTGCGCTGGAAGTGGCGCGCGGCGATGCCGCGGTGGATGTAGTGCCGAGTCTTGTCGTCCTGTTGGCGGCCCCGGATCACGAGCTGGTTTTCCTCAATGGTCACATCGAGTTGGTCGCGGGTGAAGCCCGCCACCGCCAGCGTGATCCGCAGGCGTTCCGGCTGGCCGTTGGTACGGTCGCACCGCTCAATGTTGTAGGGAGGATAACCGTCTGCACCTTTCACGACGCGATCGAGCGCACGCTCGATTTCGTCGAATCCCAAAAGGAACGGACTGGACAACGAAGGAACGCGAGACATTCCAAAGTCCTCTCGAAGCGACTTTGACGTTCGTCCTCCGCCTTGCGGCGGCGGACGCTGGGCCCTTGCGGCGCCCGGGTGACCGATCGGCGAATCTGCCCTTCGGTCCTTGCACAATATGGGCATCGTCGAGGGCTGTTCAAGCGCTCCCTGAACGGCGCGTAAGATGCTGTAAAACTGGAGCGTTTTCGATTCTGATGGAAACACCTGCCACGAAACGGTGCTCGCTCCCTCTCTTCAGAAGGGCGTTCACGCCCGTCTTCGACGGGCTACGGAGCGGGGGTTGGGGTGAGGGGTTACAGCCTCAATGGCGTTCGATCCCCCTCACCCGGAGCCTGCGGCTCCGACCTCTCCCCAATGGGAGGGGTGAAGCCGCGTCCGAGGCGATGCTGACAGATTCTAGAGTTCGATCCGGTTGCGGCCGTCGGCGCGAAACAGGTGCAGCTTTTCGCGCGGCGCCACCGCGACGATCCGCTCGCCGATCGCGGGGGCGGCCTGGCCCGGAAGCCGGACGATGATCTCGCCGGGCGGCAGTTCCCCCGGTTTGGCGCTCACCGGGGCGGCGTCCTTGGCGCCGTTGCGCGAGCCATAGACGAAGGTTTCAGCGCCGACCCGCTCGATCGCTTCGACCGTGAGGTCATAGCGCACGCCGCCGTCCGGTGCGGTCCCCGCGGTCAGGGTGAGGTCCTCGGGGCGGACGCCGAGAATGCCGCCCTCGCTCCCCGCGACCGCGCGGAGACCCAGCTCGCCGGGTCCGAACGGCGTCAGGTTCATCGGCGGCGCGCCGATGAAGGAGGCGACGAAGGTGGTGGCGGGCTTCTGGTAGATCTCGAGCGGGTTGCCGATCTGCTCCACCACGCCGCCGTTCATCACCACGAGAATGTCGGCGAGCGTCATCGCCTCGAGCTGGTCGTGGGTGACGTAGATCGAGGTGGTATTGAGCCGGCGTTGCAGCTTGCGGATTTCGACGCGCATGGCGATGCGCAGCTTGGCGTCGAGATTGGACAGCGGTTCGTCGAACAGAAACACCTTCGGCTGGCGCACGATGGCGCGGCCCATGGCGACACGCTGGCGCTGGCCGCCGGAGAGCTGCTTCGGCTTGCGGTCGAGCATCGGGCCGATTTCGAGAATCTGCGCCGCCTCGCGCACGCGCTTGTCGATCTCGGGCTTCGCCATGCCGCGATTGCGCAGGCCGTAGGCCATGTTGTTGTAGACGCTCATGTGCGGATAGAGCGCGTAGTTCTGGAACACCATCGCGATGTCGCGATCCGCCGGCTCGATCTGGTTGACGACGCGGCCGCCGATGTCGATCTCGCCCGAGGTGACGGTCTCAAGGCCCGCGACCATGCGCAGCAGCGTGGACTTGCCGCAGCCGGACGGGCCGACCAGCACGCAGAACTGTCCGTCGCCGACTTCGAAGTCGACGCCCTTGATGGCCTCGACGCCACCCGGATAGGTCTTGCGAACGTTGCGGAGAATGACGTTAGCCATTTCAATTTTCCAGAAAGAGCAGCGCGGAAATCCCTCCCCCCACGCATCGCGTGGTGGGGAGGGTGGTCCGAGCGAAGCGGAGGACCGGGTGGGGGGACGGCGTCTCCTGTGCCAGTGAGCCCCCCACCCCCAACCCCTCCCCGCCGCTGCGCGGGGGGAGGGGAGCAGGGCCGCAACGGTATTGCAGAATGCTCAAACTCACTTTTCCGTCTCCACCAGTCCGCGCACGAACAGCTTCTGCATCACGATGACGACCAGCACCGGCGGCAGCATCGCTAGGATCGAGGTCGCCATCACCACCGGCCACTCGGTGAGCGCGTCGGAGGTGACGATCATCTTGCGGATACCGACCTGGATCGTCTGCATGTCGTCGCGCGTGGTGATGAGCAGCGGCCACAGATACTGATTCCAGCCGTAGATGAACAGGATCACGAACAACGCCGCCATGTTGGTGCGCGACAGCGGCAGCAGTGTATCCTTGAAGAAGCGGAACGGCCCGGCGCCGTCGATACGCGAGGCTTCCATCAACTCGTCCGGTACCGTCATGAAGAACTGCCGGAACAGCAGCGTCGCGGTGGCGGAAGCGATCAGCGGCAGCGCGAGGCCCGAATAGCTGTCGAGCAGGTTGAGGTCGGCGGCGATTTTGTAGGTCGGATAGATGCGCACCTCGACCGGCAGCATCAACGTGATGAAGATGATCCAGAACACCGTCATGCGGAACGGGAAGCGGAAGAACACGATGGCGTAGGCGGAGAGGATCGAGATGGCGATTTTGCCGAGCGCGATCGATAGCGCCATGATCAGCGAGTTGAGCAGCATCATGCCGACCGGCTCGCGCGTGGTGCCGGACGAGCCGACGAACAGCGTCTTGTAGTAGGTCTCGAGGAAATGGCCGCCGGGCCACAGCGACATCTGGCCGTTGGCGATCGCGGCGTTGTCCTGCGTCGAGGCGACGAAAGCGAGATAGACCGGAAACGCCACGATGGCGATGCCGATCCACAGGATCGCGTGCGCGACGTAACGCCGGATGCCTTCGTTCTCGACCATCAGAAACAGTCCCCGAACAATCTCTCCGTCATGCCGGGCCTCGTGCCGGGCATCCACGTTCTTGCGAACGCGCGGCAGCAAAGGCGTGGATGGCCGGGACATAGGCGAGCGAAGCGACGCCGTTCTTCGAACGGCGGTGCCCGGCCATGACGAACTATGGTGGATGTCGCCAACATCAGTACGTCACCTTGCGTTCGACGAAGCGGAACTGGATCGCGGTCAGCGCGATGACGATGCCCATCAGGATCACCGATTGCGCCGCCGAGGAGCCGAGATTGCCGCCGAGCAGGCCGTCGGAATAGACCTTGTAGACCAGCGTTTCGGTGGCTTTCGCCGGGCCGCCCCGCGTCATGGTGTCGATGACGCCGAAGGTGTCGAAGAAGGCGTAGACGACGTTGACGACGATCAGGAAGAAGATCGTCGGCGACAGCAGTGGGAAGGTGATGGTCCAGAACCGCCGTAGCGGCCGCGCGCCGTCGATGGCGGCGGCTTCATGCACGCTTTTCGGAATGCTTTGCAGCCCGGCGAGGAAGAACAGGAAATTGTAGGAGATCTGCTTCCACGCCGAGGCGAGAATGATCAGCAGCGCGGCCTGGGTGCCGTCGAGCAGCGGATTCCAGTCGATGCCGATCGCGCGCAAGCCGTGCGCGAGCACGCCGAGCGAGGGATTGAGCATGAACACCCAGAGCACGCCGGCCACCGGCGGCGCCACCGCATAGGGCCAGATCAGCAGCGTGCGATAGAGGCCGACGCTGCGCAGCGGCTTGTCGGCCATCACCGCGAGCAGCAGTGCGAGCGACAGCGACGACAGCGCGATGGCGGCGGCGAACACGAAGGTGCGGATCACCGAGGCGAAGTAATCCGGGTCGGCCAGCAGCTCCTGGTAGTTTTCGAACCAGACGAAGACGGTGGAAAGCCCGAACGCGTCCTGCAGCAGGAACGATTGCAGCACCGCCTGTCCGGCCGGCCAGTAGAAGAAGATCAGCACGATCGCCATCTGCGGCGCGATCAGGAGCCACGGCAGCCAGCGGGAATGAAAGACGGATTGCTTTTGCATCGGCTATCGCCCCGCGTCGCTGTCGTTCCCCTCCCCCCGCGCTTGCGGCGGGGAGGGGTCAGGGGTGGGGGGTGCCACATGCAAAGCGTCGATGATGATCTCAAGTACGCCGTCGATGTTGCCGTGAACGTCGTTATTCCAGAAACGGAGAACGCGATAGCCGCGTGCGTTCAGATCGCGTGTTCGTTCGCGATCAGCCGCACTCTCAGCGTGCTGCCCGCCATCGATCTCGATCACGAGCCGATTCGTATGACAGGCGAAGTCCGCGAAGTAGGGACCGATCGTGGCCTGGCGGCGAAAGTGCGCCGCGCCCGGTAGCGCGCGCAGTCGCTGCCAAAGTTTGCGTTCGGCGTCGGTCGGATTTTGTCGAAGTTGGCGCGCGCGCGGAACGCGGCGATCAATTGAGCGAGGCATCCGTGGCGTCCCCCCGCCCCCGACCCCTCCCCGCCGCAAGGGCGGGGGGAGGGGAGCATGGCGCGCGTCGCCGAAATCAAATCGACCAGCTTCCATGCATCCCCATCGTCAGTTACTTCGCCGCGGTCCGCTCGAACTGGCGCAGCATGGTGTTGCCGCGCGCCACTGCGGCGTCGAGCGCTTCCTTGGCGCTCTTCTTGCCGGCCAGCGCCTGCTCGATCTCTTCAGCCCAGACGTCGCGGAGCTGCGCCATATTGCCGAGCCGCAGGCCGCGGGAATTCTCGGTCGGCTCCTTGTTGGTCAGTTCCTTGAGCGGCGTTTCGAGATAGGGATGCTCCTTGTAGTAACCCTCGGCCTTGGCCTTCTCGTAGGCCGCCTTGGTGATCGGCAGATAACCGGACGCCTTGTGGATCTCGACCTGGCGGTCGGTGTCGGACAGGAAGGCGAAGAATTTGGCGACGCCTTTGTATTCCTCCGGGGTCTTGCCGCCCATCACCCATAGTGAGGCGCCGCCGATGATGGAATTTTGCGGCGCATCCTTGGCGTCGGGATAATAGGGCATCGGCGCGTTGGTCCAGTTGAACTTGGCCTGGCTCTTGACGTTGCCGAAGAAGCCGGAGGAGGTCAGGAAAATCGGACATTCGCCGGAGGTGAAGCGGCCCTCGCCGGTGTTGGTGCGGCCCGAATAATCGTAGGTCTTGTCCTTCTGCAGTTCGATCAGCTTTTCGAGGTGCCTCACCTGCAACGGGCCGTTGAACTCCAGCACGGTGTCGAAGCCGTCCAGGCCGTTGGCTTTCGAGGCCAGTGGCACGTTGTGCCAGGCCGAGAACTGCTCGAGATTGACCCACGTCACCCAGGCGTTGGAGAAGCCGCAGGTCGTATAGCCGGCGGCCTTCAGCTTCTTGGCGTCCTCGAACACCTCCGGCCAGGTTTTGGGAATCTCGGCGATGTTCGCCTTCTTCAGCGCGTCGAGATTGACCCACATCACCGTCGACGACGAGTTGAAGGGGAACGACAGCATCTCGCCCTTGGAGGTCGAGTAATAACCGGTGATCGCCGGCAGATAGGCGTTGGAATCGAACTTTTCGCCGGTCTCCTTCATCAGCTGATAGACCGGCTTCACCGCGCCTTTCGCCGCCATCATCGTCGCGGTGCCGACTTCGAACACCTGCATGATGGCCGGCGCGTTGCCGGCGCGGAAGGCGGCGATGCCCGCGTTCATGGTGTCGGCATAGCCGCCCTTATAGGTCGGCACCACCTTGTAATCGCTCTGCGAGGCGTTGAAGTCGTTGGCGAGCTTGACGACGACGTCGTTGTTGCCGCCGGTCATCGCATGCCACCACTGGATTTCCGTCACCGCAAAGGCGGGGCTGGTCAGCGCCGAGGTTATAGCCAGCGCGGCGGCGGCGGTTGCGGCGGCAAGTCGTCGTGTAGGCATCGCGTTCCTCCAGGTTAAGCCGTCATCTTCGTTTCGCGCGATAACAGCGCCGGATGACGTGCAAGTGACCATCCCAGCAACCGGATGGTAAGGGGGAAGGTCGTCTCAAGGAAAGCGAAAAACATCCTGTTCCGCAGAACTTATCCGAGGCACGATTTGCCGAAGTTCAATCTGCGTTCGTCACCCTGAGGTGCTGGCGCGTAGCGCCAGCCTCGCAGGGCGATGGGCCGCGATCCTTCGAGGCTCGCTTTGGTCGCACCTCAGGATGACGACAGGCGCTTCAATCTGAGCCGATCACGCTCTACCGTCGCCGCTCCTTGCCGCAGACCACGCCCTGCGCCACCAGATCGGCGATCTGCTGCTTCGAATAGCCGAACTCCTCCAGCACGGCGTCGGTGTGCTCGCTGAATTTCGGCGGCACGCGGCGCAGGCTGGCCTTGGTGCGATCGAAACGGATCGGCGAGGCGACGCCCTTGTACCAGTCCTTCTCGATGACATCGCCGCGATGCTTGACATGGTCGCTGGCCAGCGCCTTGTCGATCGACTGCACCGGGCCGGCCGGCAAGCCGGCGGCCAGGAGGCGGCGGCACAGCGGCTCGCTGTCGTGGTCCTTGAGGATATCCTCAAGTTCGGCGCGCAGCGCTTGACGATTGGCGACGCGGTCGCGGTTGCGGGCGAAACGCGGATCGGTGCCGAGCTCCGGCCGGCCGAGCTCGCGGCACAGCTTGCGGAAGGTGCCGTCGTTGCCGACCCCCATGAAGATGTTGCCATCGCGTGCCGGAAACACCGAGTAGGGCACGAGGTTCGGATGCTCGTTGCCGGTCAGCGCCGGCGGCTTGCCGGTGAAGAAGAAGTTTGCCGTATGCGGATGCATGATGGCGAGGCCGGTTTCGAACAGCGTCGTTTCCAGAAACTGGCCCTGGCCCGATTTGGTGCGCTCCGCCAGCGCCATCAGGATGCCGACCGTCGCATACAGGCCGGTGGTGATGTCCACCAGCGCCACGCCGATCCGGGTCGGGCCGCTTTCGGGCGAACCGGTCGCCGCCATCATGCCGGTCATCGCCTGGATGATGGCGTCGTAACCGGGATGGCCGCCATGCGGCCCGTCGGCGCCAAAGCCGGAGATGCGGCAATGGATCAGGCGCGGAAATTTCTCGCGCAGCAGGTCTTTGCCGATGCCCCACTTGTCGAGCGTGCCGGGCTTGAAATTCTCGATCAGGACGTCGGCGGTCTCGAGCATCTTCATCAGCACCGCGCGCCCGCCTTCGGAAGCGAGGTCGAGACCGATCGAGCGCTTGTTGCGGTTGGTGCCGATGAAATAGGCGGCGTCATCCTCATGGAACGGAGGACCCCAGTCGCGCGTCTCGTCGCCGGCGGGCGGCTCGACCTTGACGACGTCGGCGCCGTGATCGGCGAGGATCTGGGTGCAGTAGGGGCCACCGAGAACGCGCGAGAGATCGATCACGCGCAGTCCGGCGATGGCTTCCTGACCGGGGAATGAAGGAGTTTCGGCTGTCATGAGGCGTTTCTTGCGGGCTTGTTGTTGGGCTAATGCGAACGAACTAAAGCATAACAGGCGCTTTTTGGCGAATGCCCGACCAGAGTGCGACTTCAGGTATTTTTCGAAGTCGAGGGCTTGATGCTTGTCTGGAAAAGCGCAGGACCAAGCCAGCTCCACGGTTTGAATTTCGCGGCGTGCGTTGACTATCCGGCGTTGTGGTCCGCCAGACGTTGCTTCAAGTCAGAGGTTGCACCGGT